>NZ_JACMYO010000016.1:0-7500 GCF_020889685.1 Bradyrhizobium oropedii | reverse complement strand
CGCTCGAAACCTACGCGCGACGCTGTCAGTTTGACACACGCGACTAGACAATCACGAGCTCATTCTCGTGCACACCTCGAGCATGAGCGAATCCGAGCGCCGGCAAGGTGAGGGAGCGCACGTCGTCAACTCCGCGATAGCGGCTTCGATTCGGTCTCGGCGTGCGATTCTTGATCGGCCGCCTCTCAGATGCGCCGTGATCAACACTCCTTGAACAGTTTGTGATCATTCGGCCACGATTGCCGGTCATCGTCTACGACCAAAGTTCATGGGCCGTTCATTTCGATTTCCGTACCAGTTCCACTCAAGAAGCTCGGCAACAAACCTGCCCCAACAAGGAGACTTCCATGCGTGAGATCGTCCGTCCCGTACTTGCTGCGTTGAGCGTCGCGTGTCTTGCGACGTCCTTCACCGCAGCGTCGAACAGCGGCGCATTCGCGCAGGCCAAGCAGCAGATGGCGCCGGCGCCCGCGCAGGCTGCTCCTCCCGCACAGGCTGCTGCTCCGGCCCAGGATCAGGCCGCGCCGATCAAGCAGATCGCGCTGACCGACAAGCAGATCGACGGTGCGATCGCCGCCGCCAAGGAAATGGACCCGATCACCGCAAAGCTTTCGCAGGACGCCAAGCCCGATCCGAAGGTCGTCGCCCAGCTCGAGGCCATCGCCAAGAAGAACGGCTTCGCCGGCTATGACGAGTACAACAGCGTCGTCGACAACATCTCGCTGGTGCTCGGCGGCTTCGATCCGCAGACCAAGAAGTATGTCGGTCCGGAGGCCGTGGTGAAAGCGCAGATCGCCCAGGTCCAGGCCGACAAGAAGATGTCGGCCAAGGACAAGAAGGATGCGCTCGCCGACCTCAACGAAGCCCTGAAATCGCCGCCGCCCGCGGTCGAGAACAAGGGCAATATCGATCTCGTGACCAAGAGCTACGACAAGCTGATGGAAGAGTTCGGCGGCAGCGACGACAACTGAGTCGTCATCCGAATCGAAGCCGAATCAAAAAAAGAGCCCCGGAGAATTTCTCCGGGGCTTTTTTGTATCTCACGCATTGCAGGTGCGAAGGAAAATCGGCGCTGCGGGTCTCATCCGATACCTGTCGGTCCTGCCGCGATCTGCTACGCAAGGCAGGTCAGTTGACGGGAGCTCAAGGACATGGCCAACAAGAAAGTGGTGATTGCCGGCGCGACCGGCCTCGTGGGCAGCGCCGCCTTGCGACACTTCGGAACATCCGATGATTGCGAGCGCATTGCGCTGTCGCGTCGCAAGCCACGCGATCTCTACGGTGCGCAGCACGTGCCGATCGATCTCACCAATGCCGAGGATTGCCGCCGCGCCGCGGCCGAGCTCGGCGGCGCAACGCATCTGATCTATGCCGCACTCTATGAGGCGCCCAGCCTGGTCGATGGTTGGCGTGATGCCGGCCAGATCGAAACCAACGACCGGATGCTGCGCAATCTGATGGGCGCGCTTGAACCCGTCGCGCCTGATCTCAAGCATGTCGCGCTGCTGCAGGGCACCAAGGCCTATGGCGTGCATGTCCGGCCGCTCACAGTGCCGGCGCGCGAGGGTCGCTCCGAAATGTACGAGCAGCCGAATTTCTATTGGGCGCAGGAGAATTTCCTGCGTGAGCTGCAGCGGGGCAAGCGCTGGCACTGGAGCATCCTGCGCCCGGTGCTGATCATCGGCGAAGCCATGGGCGGCGCGATGGATCTGATCCCGCCGCTCGGCGTCTATGCGGCAATGCTGCGCGAGCAGGGCAGGCCGCTGGATTATCCCGGCGGCGCGCCGCGCGTCGCGCAGGCGGTCGACGTCGATCTCCTGGCGCGCGCAATCGCCTGGTCGGGCGATGCCGAGACCGGGCGCAATGAAGCGTTCAACGTCACCAATGGCGACGTCTTCACCTGGGAAAATATCTGGCCGGCGGTCGCAGATGCGCTTGAGATGGCGCCCGGCCGGCATGTGCCGCTGTCACTGGCGCAGGAATATCCGAGGTGGATTCCGCGCTGGGACGAACTGCGCAAGAAGCACGATCTGATCGCGCCCGGTCTGGAAGAGTTCGTCGGCCTGTCGTTCCAATATGCCGATTACAGCCTGCGCTATGGCCAAACTGAGTCTGGTCCGCCCTCGATCGTGTCGACGGTCAAGATCAACCAGGCCGGCTTCACCGAGATGATGGACACCGAGGCGATGTTCCGCAAATGGTTCAGGCTGGCGAAGGCGAGCCGGCTGCTGCCGTGATTGCTCGGGCGCTGCTCTGACCGCTCCCTCTCCCCGTTCTTACGGGGAGAGGGCTGGGGTGAGGGGCTTCCATCCGGCGAGCATTCGGATGTTTGTTGAGCACGGTGCCTCGCCCCTCACCCGGATCGCATCTTCGATGCGATCCGACCTCTCCCCGCAAAGAGCGGGGAGAGGTGAAGAACGCTCTCCGTTCGGAGAAGCCAGAAAGACGTTACCGCGAAAACGCCTGCTCCATCGCCTTGCGGGTCTTGATGGTGTCGTTGCTCTCGTCGACCTCGACGTCGTTCCAGCGCACCACCGCGCCGTGGGCGACGTCGTTCTTCAGCTTGACGCGATGCGCGAGCCCAATCGGCAACGCGCCGCCGGCGAGGCTGGCGGAGGCGGGCATCAGCTTGCCCCACACCGTGTAGCCGCCTTCGCCGTCGAGCATCTCGCCGGCACGCAGGTTGCGTTTCGCCACCGAAGCGACGTCGCCGCGGAAGCCGCGCGGCTGTCCGGTCGGCTCGTTGCGCAGCGCCGCCGACAGCACGGAGATGTTCAGCTCCAACCCGATCAGATGATACGGCTTGTACATCGCCGCATAGCGGCCGGATGAGTCGGTCTTGAGGCCGTACTGCCTGAAGCAATCGGCGGCATAATCATTCGGCGCCTCCAGCACCACATAGACACCCCAGCGCAGATCGCGAAACACCGGACGGCCGTCGCGCTCCAGCGACGACACCACCTCGACGATGCCGGATTTTTCCAGCACGCCGCCCTTGTCGCGCGGCCGCATCACATGCGGCAGATCGTCGACGCCGCAGGGCGGAAACAGCAAGCCTTCCGACGGCACGTCGAGCGTGCAGGAATTGGCGATCGCCGCCATCTCGATCGCGGATTTGGTGCCGTCGAGGAAGGAGTTGAACATCTGCGGGTTCATGCCGGCGGATTGCGCCTCGCCAGCGGTGAGCCCGTAATGCTGCCACACGCCCTCCGGCGTCACGTCGTGATAGGCCGGCAGATATTTGGTGCCCTTGCCGGCGGCGACGACGCGAAAGCCCGTGGCGTGCGCCCAATCGACCATCTCCGCCGTCAGCGCCGGCTGGTCGCCATAGGCGAGCGAATAGACCACGCCGGCCTTGCGCGCCTCTTCGGCGAGCAGCGGCCCCGCCAGCACATCGGCCTCGACATTGACCATCACGACATGCTTGCCGGCAGCGATCGCCGCGCGGGCATGGCGGATGCCGACGGCGGGATTACCGGTCGCCTCCACCACGACGTCGAATGCACCGCCCGCGATCGCCCGCGCGCCGTCGTCGGTGAAGGTGGTCGCTTCGATCCGCGCGTCGTCCCAGCCGACCGTGCGGCACGCCTCGCGCGCGCGGTCGCGGTCGAGGTCGACGATCACGGGTACCTCGAGCCCCGGCGTGTGCGGCACCTGCGACAGGAACATCGAGCCGAATTTTCCGGCGCCGATCAGGACAACGCGCACCGGCTTGCCGGCAGCGGCGCGGGTTTTGAGGAGGTGATGCAGGTTCATGTGTTGGCTACCAGTGGCGCTATGGAAGAGGTGATCCGGGACAACGAGAAGTATCAGAATTCGTCATTCCGGGGCGTGCGAAGCACGAGCCCGGAATCCATACTCCCGATCGTGGTTATGGATTCCGGGCTCGACGCTCCGCGTCGCCCCGGAATGACAATTTTCGATTACTCCGCCGCCTGCCGCGGCGCACGGGCGAGCCGCAGCAGCGCGTCGTCGGCAACCGTCTGGATCGGCGTGAAGTCGCGGTGTGCGATGTAGTCGGGCCGCGTCGGGGTGCGGATGTAGTTCGAGACCGCGTTCAAGGTCAAATAGACGATCTTGCGCGGGTAGGGCGTGATGTTGCCGCTCGATCCGTGCACCAGATTGCCGTGGAACATCAGCATGCCGCCGGGCTTGCCGGTCGGGGCGACGATGCCGCCCTGCTTGACGAGGCGGGTCACCGTCTCCTCATCGAGCGTCCACAGCGGGTAGGACGTGGTCTCGAGATCGTGCGACGCTTTCAGGTCGCCGGCGGTCTGGCTCTGCGGCACCAGCATCAGCGGGCCGTTGATCGGCATCACCTCGTCGAGGAAGATCGCGATGTTCATCGCACGCGGCTCCGGCATGCCGTCGTCGCGCTTCCAGGTGCCGTAATCCTGGTGCCACTGCCAGACGTCGCCGGTGAAGGCCGCCTTCGCGTTGATCTTGAACTGATGCATGTAGACCTTCTCGCCGAACAGCTGCTCGATCGGGTCGATCATGCGCGGATGGGCGCCGAGGAGGCCGAACGCCTCGTTGTAGAGATGGGCGGCAAAGGCGGTGCGCGGCGCGCCGCTCTTCTCGCGCCACACCTCGGGGCGGTTGGCGTCATAGATCGAGACCGCCTCGCGCGCGAGAAAATCGACCTCTTCCTGGTTGAACAGTTCGGGCAGGAACAGCCAGCCTTCGCGATGGAAAAATTCGATCTGCTCCGGGGTCAGTTTCATGGTGCTTTCCTCCTGTTGTTATCTTCTGTTCTCTCTTCGTCATGGCCGGGCTTGACGGCTTTGTTTGTTCACGCGGCCACGTCGATTGCCCTCAGCTTCTCCTCGGTCATCCGTCCTGCCGTCTGCGCATGCGCCAGTGCGGCGGCTTCGGCGGCGGCAGCATTGCCGGAGAAAATATGCGCGGCGATGGTCTCGTGTTCGGTCCAGGCGCTGCCGCGGTAATCGAGCTCCGCGAGCACGGTCGCCATCGAGCGGCGCATATGCGGCCATTGCGGCGTGATCATTTCCTCGATCGCGGAATTGCCCGCCAGCCGATAGATCGCGCTATGGAAGTCGACGTCGAGCGCGATCAGGCGCGCCAGCGGCGCGTTGTCGTCGATCGCGCGTCCGGCTTCGAGCGCGCTCTCGAGCTGTGCGCGGGCCGCGGAATCGTCCCTGACACGGCCGGCCGCGAGTCGTCCCGCCAGCGCGTCGATGGCGCCGCGAACTTCATAGAGCTCGCGTATCCGCTGCGGATCGAGCTGCGTCACCTCGAAGCCGCGCTTGCCGCTCTCGGCGACGAGGCCCTGACGATGCAACAGATGCAGCGCGTGCGAGATCGGTTGGCGTGAGACGCCGAGCCGTTCGGCAAGTTCGTTCTGGGTGATGCGCTGACCGGGCAGCAACGAGCGGTCGATGATCGCTTCGAGCAGCCTCCCATAGACCTGGTCGATGAGGTTCGGAAGCGGGTCCAACGGGATCATGCCATTAGTCCAATATGGAATACGGAATTCCGTATTCTGAGATGAAGCTACTGCGGGTTGTGAGAGCGGTCAAGGCGCCAGTTTGCGGTGAATTTAAGCGATTGAAAATGTGAGGAATTTTGACTGCGACCGAGATCCGGCGAGGTTGGGGCAGTCGCCCCTGGCCTGCACGTAAGGTTAAGCCCGCTCGTCGGCTCCCTCCCCCTTGCCGGGGAGGGTGGGGAGAGGGGTGGCCCCGAATGCAAACGCTGAGATTTCGTTCGCCGGATCAGCGGACGAATGACCGTCATTGAGCGATCCGCCCCGCTATTTCGCCTTGCCGAGCTCCATCAGAATCCGCGTCATCAGATAGAGCCGCGGCACGATCGAATTGGTGTCGATATATTCGTCGCGGGCGTGATAGCCCCAGCCGGCGAGGCCGAAGCTCTCGACCACGATCGCCTTGCCGCTGCGCCCGGCGAACCCGGCATCGGTCGCGCCGCCGGTCATCTCAGCGATATCAAGCGTGCGGCCGAGCTCGGCATAGATCGCCTGTCCCTGCTTGGCGAGTGCGCGGCCGCGATCGTTGGCCACGAAGGGCGGACGGCCTGCGACGACTGCCACGGTCACTTCGGTGTCGGGGATCAGCTTGTTCTTCACCTTCTCGTCGAGTGCCGCCTGCAGCTTTTGCACGCCGTCCGGAATGGTGAGGCGGATGTCGGCGCCGGCGCTGGCGTGATCGGGGATCTGGTTGCGCACCGTGCCGGCCTTCGCGGTGGTCCAGTTCAGCTGCGTGCCGGGGATGGATTTCGCGACGTCCTGGGTTTGCAGCAATTGGTGCGCGAGCTCGAGCAGCGCGTTGCGGCCGAGCTGCGGCGCGGCACCGGCATGCGAGGCCTTGCCCTTCACGTCGATCGTGCCGGTGGCGGTGCCGCTGGCGCCGAGCAGCAGGCCTTCGTTCTTGGCAACCGGTGGCGCCACCGTCGGCTCGCAGGACAGCACCACATCATGCTGGTCGGCGAGCTCGGCGATGATCTCGCCGGAGCCGGTCGAGCCGACCTCCTCATCCGGGTTGAACGACACGGTGAGCTTGGCATAGTCGCGCCAGCCCGCGTCGTTCAGGATTTTGAGTGAATGCAGGATGACGGCGATGCCGCCCTTGTCGTCGGCAATGCCGGGTCCGTAGATCCTGTTGCCGTCGACCTTGTAGGGCTGGGTGTCGAGGATGCCGTGCTCATAGACGGTGTCCATGTGTGCGATCAGCATCAGCTTCTTGCTGCCGGTGCCCTCAAAGGTGCCGATCACCATGTCGGCGCCGGCACCGTGCGTGGTCTTGCGGCGCTCGGTCTTGGCGCCGAGCGCCTTCAGCCGCGCTTCGGTGTAGTCGGCCATCTTCTTCAGGCCCTCGACATCGCTGGAGCCCGACTCGATCAGCACCATGTCGTGCAGGCTCTCGATCACCGCCGGCTGGGCCTGCTCGGCGGCCGCGCGCAGCTTTTCGTCTGCGGCGGCAAAGGCGGAGGACGAGGCGAGGGTGAGCGAGAATAGCCCGACCGACGCGAGCAATCTGATGGATCGTTTCATTGTTGTCCTCCCTGCGTGAGCGCAGGGAGAGACTAGCATCGCAATTTGGCTGCCTCCAGCCGCGATCAATTCCGATCGAGGACCTCGACGTCGAAGGTTTCGATCTGCGTGGGCTCAGCGGTTGCGTCGATCGCCGCGATCCTGTCGCCCGCAATCGTGACCCGCAGCACCACACGCAGCGTGCCGCCGAGGATGACGGCGACGCCGATCTCGCCGTCGACCAGCGCCGTTTTCGCCGCCTGCGCCCGTCCCTTGAAGCTTTCGGCGACCGCGGCGGCGCCACGGATCACCGGCAGCGAGCCGAGGCGCTGTGCCGCCTGGTCGGCGCGCACCACGACGTCGGGCGCCAGCACGGCAAGCAGCCCTTCGAAATCGCCGTTGCGGGATGCGGCAAGGAAGGCCTCGACGATGCCGCGCTGGCGGCCGAGATCGGGATCCGGTGCGGGCGGCGCGCCCTGCACGCGGCGTCT
>NZ_JACMYO010000015.1 GCF_020889685.1 Bradyrhizobium oropedii | reverse complement strand
GTGCACGACAGGATTCAGCGGAACTGTCATTGCGCTTTAGCGCTTTGCCTGAGCGTGGCCTCTGCGCAAACGCTTCACGTTTGTCGCCAGGGAAAGCCTGCTTCGCACTTTTCCGGATCGGGCATTAGCTAGCTCGTCCGCCGCCCCGCTCCGTTTCGATCGCACGCAGATAGTCCAGCATCAGGCGGCTGGTTGCGGACAGATGCGCCGCATCGCGGACGACGATCTTCAGCTCGCGCCGTCCCCAGTCGTCGCGCAGCGGGACCGCGCGAAGGCCCATGCCGGCGCCAACGACCTGATAGGCGCGATCGGGGATCAGCCCGAGACCCATATTGGCCTGCACCATGCGGCACACCGCATCGAAGCCGGGCACGTTGATGCGCAGCCGCATCGTCTTGCCGGCTTGCGTGGCCGCATATTGCGAGCGCAGGTAGATCGAGCTCGCGGTGTGCAGGCCGATCTGGTCGAAATCGAGCGTCTCGATGAACCGCAATTTCTCGCGGCCGGCCAACGGATGGTCCTGCCGCATCACCACCACCAGATTGTCGTAGCGGTAGTGAAACGCTTCGAGCGCGCGGCTGTCGGCCTCGGCCGAGCAGATGCCGATCTCGGCCGTGCCCTCCTCGATGCCGCGCACCACCTGCCCGCTCGGACGTTCCTGCAAATCGACACGGAGCAGCTCATGCGCGGCGAAGAAGGCGGAGAGGTCCTCGGGCAGATACTGCACGATCGCCGATAGGTTGGCGAGCATGCGGACATGGCCCCGCACGCCTTGCGAATATTCGGACAGCTCGACCGCGATCTTCTCGACATTGAGCAGCGTGACCCGGGCGTGATGCAGCAGCGCCTCGCCGGCCGGCGTCAGCGCCATGCCCTTGGCAAGCCGCTTGAACAGCGTGACGCCGAACGCCAGCTCGAAATCGTTCATCCGTTTCGACACCGCGGACGCCGCGATCCCCTCGCGCTGCGCGGCGCGGGTGAGATTTTGCTCGTCGCAGACCGCGACGAACAGACGGAGCGTGGTGAGGTCCACCCGGCGCGTCAGCGAGGTCTCCGCCGGTGTGGCGGCGCGCGGGAGGTCGACGTCGATGGAGGTCAGCGACATGGGCAGCGTCCCCGGGAAAGAACAGAGGGTACGCTGGGGATGCCACGGAAGATTCCAAAGCAGTGCGGGATCTGACGGATTGTTGGGATGAGATTCCAACAATTCGAAGGAAAAACGCTTTCGATTCCAGGATGCGAAAAACGCAGCTCCAGCGGGCGGCGGTTGGCCAGGTGAAATGATACTCCCGCAACGTTTAGCGTTAACACGCGGTGTTGGAAGAGATTTAGCTGGCTGGCACAAACTGCCGATATCAAGGTTCTTTATGAAGACGCAAAACTGTTCTCGTCCGGAGAACACCGGTCACAGTTTGTGCCATCACTCTTCGTTTCAGTGGCCCAAATTGGGACCACCGGAATCAGGAATGTAGAAGCGTAACCCGCCATCTTCGATCCGCGCGACGGGCTGCGGGTTACGGCTGCGCCCCTACGATCTCTTAACCTAGCCTGCGATCCCGGCTTGCCGATGACGCTTGCGCTCATCCGCGCAAGGCCCTCGTGGAATCACCGAATTCCTGTTTCGAGCCCCGGTTCGCGTACGCCTGTAACGATATAGTCCGGCATCGCAAGACTCGGATAGAGCTCGGCCCATCCTTTAGCCACATCGGCCTCGATCGAAGCGCGATGCGGGTTGTCGCGCCGGATCGCCAGGCCGTAATTGAAGGCACCGGCGATCACGACATAGCGCTGATAGAGGCGAGGATCGGACAGCATCCTGGATCTCAGGCCGGTGTAGTCCTGGTGCGGAAACCAGATGATGTCGGGCTTGAGGCCGAGCAGATAGTCCATGCTCAGGCCATTGCGCCCGATCCGGGTGTCGTTGAGCCCGACGAGGTCGATGACTGCAATATTCGGCGCACTGCTCCCGATGTATCCAACTTCGGAGGCGGCAACGACGGATCCTTCGGGCAATCTGGCAACGATGCCGTCGCCGATCTGCCTGATGACCGCGAACCACTCCTTCTCGGGCAACGGCGTCGTCGCCCTGGTCTCAAGCCTCGGCATCGCGATGGGTTGCGGCGAAAGCATTGCGAAGGAGAGACGACCGATCGCAGGTTGCAAGGCAAGGACGCCGAGGAGCGCAGCAAGACCGACTGCTACGCCTCGCGCCGGGCCGCCGACCGACAGTCCGTGCGAGAGCACCCTGTCAAGCGAAAGCAGGCCCGGGATGACGACGTAAGGAAGGAACGGAATGAAGAAGCGGCCATTCCAGCCCATGACCTGGCGCACCGTGAGCAGATAGCAGACCGTCAGGGCCGCCGGCAACGCAAGCACCAGCATCGGCGGCTGGATGCCACGGCGGATCCCAATGACCAGAGCTACGATGAATGGAATTGCGATCGACAGCGCCAGGACGAGATAGCCGATCGCACTTTCCGTATTGAGAAAGCCATCATATCCGTGCGCGGATTTCGCGTAGAAGCTCAGGGGCAACGCCGAGCCGTAATATGCCTGAGCGAGGGCCAGGGAGACCAGCACGAGCGCAAGCGGAAATGCCACGAGCCACGCGAGATGGCGCCATCGCCAGACCGATGGTCGCGACATCAAGGCGAGCAACGGCACGCCAAGCGCGCAAATGCCGTTCTCCGGTCGGGTCAGGATGGCCGCCAACGAGACGAAGCCCGAGACGATTGCGAGGCTGGTGCTCGGTGCTTCCCTGTACCTGATGGCCACCAGCATGATCGCAGCGTTGGCCAGCAGCGACAGCATCGTGTCCATTCCAGTCGTGAGCTGGGCTGCGAAGGCAGGATGCAGCAGCAGCGGCAACCCGACCGCGCCGATGGCAACGGCGGGGTCGGCGAGAAGCGGGTTCTCCGCTTCTCGCTTGACGGCGTAAGCCATCACGGCAATCGCCAGGCCTCCCGTCAGCCACGACGCGAACTGCAGCGCGGTGGCGGCCGACAATGGCAGCATGAAAAATGGCAGCAGCACGAACAGCCAGAGCTGGCTCGTCAACCCATAGGTCGGAGGCCCGTCCGCATTCCAGGCCACCCCTGTCCCGTTCAACATGTGAGCGCCGTAGCGGTGATACATATAGGCGTCGTCGAACGTCAGAGGCCCGCGAAAGACGTACCAGAGCAGCCATACCGTGACCGTCGTGCCGACGAGGACGTTGCGCGCCAGAGGCACAGCCCGACCGCCGCTGAGAGTCTGCGGCCCGGGCACGGGCGAGATTCGCTCAAAGGTTTCCGCCGGATCCATACCGGAGGTTGTACCTGCGGCGAATTGACGAAAGGTTGCTACTCCGTTGCTACGATCAGGGAACCCGGTGCCGCCGGTTCCTGCCGGCAACGGCAAGGCCGTTGCAATGGTAATGGCGGGCTTGAACGGGTGAGCCCAAACAAAAACGCGGCGCCGAGGCGCCGCGTTTCGAACTCTCGATCGTTCTCGTTTGTCAGCCCGCGACCTTGGTCGCCGGGACGTCGCGCTGGCGCTTCATCACGATCTTGTTCAGCGCGCCGAGATAGGCCTTTGCGGACGCGACCAGCGTGTCCGGATCTGCGGCGCGCGCTGTCATCGAACGCCCTTCGTGGGCGAGACGCACCGAGACCTCGGCCTGCGCGTCGGTGCCTTCGGTCACCGCGTGGACCTGATAGAGCTCCAGCTTGGCCTCGTGCGGCACCAGGCGCTTGATGCAATTGAAGACGGCATCGACCGGACCGTTGCCCTCGGCTTCCTCGATCTTGATCTGGCCGTCGACGTCGAGCTTCATGGTCGCGCGCTGCGGGCCATGGGTGCCGGCGATCACGGTCAGCGAGGTCAGCTTGATGCGGTCGTGCGCGGCCGCCATCTCCTGGTCGACCAGCGCCTCGATGTCCTCGTCGTAGATGTCCTTCTTGCGGTCGGCCAGCGCCTTCATCCGCGTAAAGGCATCCTCCAGCTGATTGGCGCCGAGCTTGTAGCCCATCTCCTCCAGCTTGTGGATGAAGGCGTGGCGGCCGGAATGCTTGCCGAGCACCAGCGAGGACTGCTTCAGGCCGACCATCTCGGGCCGCATGATCTCGTAGGTCGAGGCATCCTTCAACACGCCGTCCTGATGAATGCCGCTCTCATGGGCGAACGCGTTACGGCCGACGATCGCCTTGTTGTACTGCACCGGGAACGAGGTGGCCGCCGACACCACCTTCGAGGCGCGGGTCAGCTGCGTGGTGTCAATCTTGTTCCAGTACGGAAACTTGTCGTTCCGGACATTGATCGCCATCACGATCTCTTCCAGCGCGGCGTTGCCGGCGCGCTCGCCGATGCCGTTGACGGTGCACTCGACCTGCCGCGCACCGCCGACGATGCCGGCCAGCGAGTTCGCGACCGCCATGCCGAGGTCGTTATGGCAGTGGACCGAGAAGATCGCCTTGTCGGAGTTCGGCACGCGCTCGATCAGCGTCCGCATGAAGTGGGTGTATTCCTCCGGCACCGTGTAGCCGACGGTATCGGGGATGTTCACCGTGGTGGCGCCGGCCTTGATCACGGCTTCAACGATCCGGCACAGATAGTCCATCTCGCTGCGGGTACCGTCCTCGGCCGACCATTCGACGTCGTCGATCTGGTTGCGGGCGCGGGCGACCATCGCGACCGAGGTCTCGATGACCTCCTCGGGGGTCTTGTTCAACTTCACGCGCATATGCAGCGGCGAGGTCGCGATCACGGTGTGGACGCGGCCGCGGCGGGCGAACTTCACGGCTTCGGCGCAGCGGTCGATGTCGGCCGGATGGGCGCGGGAGAGGCCCGCGATGACGGAGTTCTTGGAGCGACGGGCGATCTCGCTGACCGCCTGGAAGTCGCCTTCCGAGGTGATTGGGAAGCCGGCCTCGATGACGTCGACGCCCATATCGTCCAGCAGCTCGGCGACCTCGAGCTTCTCCTCGAAGGTCATGGTGGCGCCGGGGCACTGCTCGCCGTCGCGCAAGGTGGTGTCGAAAATGATGACGCGGTCCTTCTCGGACTTATCAGCGGTGGCCATGTCAGAAATTCCTTTAAGCTTTGCGCCCGTCATGTTGCTCCTCGAGCAATTACTTGGGCGATATCAGGGTCCGGTGATCTCGTACAAACCCCTGAGTGCCCAGGCGCAAACGCCCAGCCGGCCCTCAGGGGCAGGTAAGAAGCAGGCCGCCAATAAGCAGGGTGGGCGCTGCGGCCGGGATCGTGGCGGTAGCCTGGGCCACCTCCCCCGAAATCCCATCAATTTGGCCGCGAATCAGCATTGCCAGACCCTGTTGAGCGCCGAAATCCTCGGTCAAAACCATTGACGGTTGGTTGCCGGGACGCGCTGTGCGCCGTCGTTCTAAACGATTATGGCAAGCCGCCGCAATGGGTAAAGAGGGACAGCGGGGTTGACCTATGCGCAGCGGCGGGCGTGAGGACGGCCACGACAGTGAGGGGCGCACCGGCGGAGGGGTTCCCTCCCCCCTTGCCGCCCCGCAAGGGGGGAGGGAGCCTGACTGGCGTGCTCACCTTACGCTGTCGACAGCGTCGCTCACTCCGCACTCCCCCTCACCTGCGTCCGCGCGAAGACGCGCGCAGGCTCGACGGCGAGCGACCGTAGAGATCAGCGAAGGCCGCGTTGAAACGGCGGACGCTGCCGAAGCCGGCGCGGAAGGCGATCTCGGTCATCGCCTCGTCGGTGGTGTCGATCAGGCGCTTGGCGCGCTGCACGCGGCGGGTGGTTGCAACCTGCTGCGGGCTTGCGCCGACATGGCGCTCGAACAGCCGGGCCAGATGGCGCGCGGTGATGCCGAGCCGGTCGGCCAGCGCGGCAACCGAGCCGCGCTCCAGCGCGCCGCCGTCGATCAGCTTGAGCGCACGCGCAACCGTGGAGCGCGTGCCGTTCCACGCCGGACAGAACGGCGCGGTTTCGGGACGGCAGCGCAGGCAGGGCCGAAAGCCGGCTGCCGCGGCAGCGGTCGGGTAATAGGTGACGTTGCGCGGCAATGGATGCTTCACCGGACAGACCGGGCGGCAATAGATCCGCGTGGTCTTCACCGCGGTGAAGAAGCGGCCGTCATAGCGCGCGTCGCGCCGCAGCCGTGCGGCGTTGCAGACCTCGAAGCTGAGCATGACCAAAGACTAGCGCATCGCGCGATCCAGGGAAGTGGCCGGCGGTGATGAGGTCCGATTCCGGCCAGCACATCCGGCCGCGCTGACCTAGATCGAGCCGATCGATCAACCTCTGCATCGATCAGCCCTGGAGACATCGCAATGACCAGCCCGACCACCAAAGAAATCGTCCTCAACGCCTGGCAGACCTTCAGGACCCGTGACGCCAGCCTGATTGCCGCCGTGTTCGCGCCGGATGCCGAATGGATCGCGCCGGCCCGCAACGCCACCGCGGTCGCGCTCGATCACACCGATCACATGATCGGCGCTGACGCGATCGCCCGCTTCATCTCGACCGAGATGCATCGCCTGTTCTCCGAGATCGACATCGCGTTCCGCGCAGTTCATGCCGACGGCGACACCGTGATCGTCGAGGAACGAATGCGCGCGACGCTGCCGGGCGGCCGCGCTTACGATAATGACTACTGCTTCGTGTTCGTGGTCGAGGCAGGCCGGATCAAGCAGGTGCGGGAATACATGGATACGCGCAAGGGCTGGCAGATGGTGTTCGGAGAAGCCGCGGCGTGAGGCTGCTGCTCACGATAACAATGCCGCGCTTGCTACACGCCAGAACAAGGAATGCACCGGCAAATCGGTTTCCTCCCTTGTGGGGAAGAAGCCTGAGAAGTGTGCTCACACCACATGCCAGGGCGCCTGTCCGTCAACACGCGAAGTCAGCGGATCGACACGCTACTTCTTGGCGGGCACCTTCTTCTCGGCCGCCCCGCTTTTTCCCTCCGCCAGCAGCGAGTCGCGGATGCGCTTGAATTCGCTCAACTCGGCCTTGTCGACCTCGGGAAATTTCAGATCGAGTTTGTCCAGCGCATTAACGATGGTCGAGCCGATCACGACGCGGGCGAACCATTTGTGGTCCGCCGGCACGATGTGCCAGGGCGCATCCCTGGTCGCGGTGTGGTGGATCATGTCCTGATAGGCGGCCTCGTACTTTGCCCATAGCGCGCGCTCGGAAATGTCGGCCATCGAGAACTTCCAGTTCTTGGCCGGCTCCTCGAGCCGGCCGAGGAAGCGCTGGCGCTGCTCCTCCTTGGAGACGTGCAGGAAGAATTTCAGGATCATGGTGCCGTTGCGCGACAGATAGCGTTCGATCGCGGAGATGTCCTCGAAGCGTTCGCGCCAGATATTCTTGGTCACCAGCTTCTTCGGGAGCTTCTGCTTGTCGAGCACCTCAGGATGCACCCGCACGATGAGGCATTCTTCATAGTAGGAGCGGTTGAAGATGCCGATGCGGCCGCGCTCCGGCAGCGCGACCATCGCCCGCCACATGTAGTCGTGGTCGAGCTCCCGCGACGACGGCTGCTTGAAGGACGAGACCTCGCAGCCCTGCGGGTTGACGCCCTCGAACACGCTCTTGATCGCGGAGTCCTTGCCGGCGGCATCCATGCCCTGGAAGATCAAGAGCAGCGACCAGCGGTCCTGGGCATAGAGCTTCTCCTGGAAGTCATTGAGCCGCTTGCGGTTGGCCTCGATGATCTTGCCGCCGCCGTCCTTGTCGATGCCGCCCTTCTCGGCGGTCGGATACGACTTCAGGTGAAATTCGGCTGATCCGTCGACGCGGAACGGCGCGACGAAGGGCTTCAGTTCATCGGCGAGCGATTGGGACGGTTTGTTGCTCATGGCCTCTCGAGGGCTTGCGTGGCGATTTGATCCGGTCGATCACGCTACCAAGAATGCCCTTGGGCAGGAAGATGATGAAAAGCACCAGCAGCACGCCATAGACCAGATTGTCCCAGCCGACCGCCTTGGTGCCGAACGAGATGCGCAGCACCTCGGCCAGCACGATGGTGATGACGGCGCCGACCGTCGGCCCGAGCGCCACATAGACGCCGCCGACGATCGCCGCGAACACCATCTGCAGGGAAACCGCGATGCCGCTCACCGTATCGGGTGAGATGAACATCTGGTACTGGCAATAGAGCGCGCCTGCGAGCGCGGTCATCAGCGCGCTGATCAGGGTGATCTTGAGCTTCTCGGCGGTGACGTTGACGCCGGCGGCGGCGGCGGCATCTTCATCCTCCGAGATCGCCTCCATGGCGTGGCGGATCATGCTGCGGTCGATCGCGCGCCAGATCACCAGCCCAGCGACCCAGACCGCGAGCGCGATCAGATACCAGGCGGTCTTGTCGTCGAATTGCAGCGCGAGCAGCCCCTTGCCGCTCGGCGCGCGCTGCGGGGTGTAGCCGAGCGAGCCGCCGGTATAGTCGCGGGTTGCAGTGATGACCTGCAGCACGATGCCCGACAGCGCCAGCGTCACCAGCACGAAATAGTGCCCGGTGATGCGGAAGCGGAAGCAGGGATAGGCGACGATCAGCGCGAGCACGCCCGCGGTCGCCATGCCGAGGGGAATGCCGATCCAGGGCGAGACGCCGAGGTGGTTCCAGAGCAGCGCGGTGACGTAGGCGCCGATGCCCATGAAGCCGCCATGTCCGAGCGAGACCAGGCCGAAGCGGCCCATGATCGACCACGACGTATAGGCGAACGACCAGATCAGGATCTGCACCAGCACGTGCAGATGATAGGGATCTCGGTGCACGAAGGGCAGCGCGACGAGCGCCAGCAGCCCAATGATCCAGCCGGCGGTCTGCCTGTTCACGAGCGCCTCGAGAGCAGGCCCGCGGGCCGGATGAACATCATGACGATGAAGAAGGCGAACGCCAGCACGTAGCCCCACTCGAGATCGGAGAACAGGCCGCCGAGCGAGATGATCTCGGCGAACACGAAAGCGGCGATGAAGCCGCCGATGAAATTGCCGAGGCCGCCGAGCACACAGATGAGGAAGGTGATCGGCCCGAACGACAGGCCGACGAACGGATGCACGTCATATTGCAGCACCAATAGGCACGCCGCGAGGCCGGCGAGCCCGCCGCCGATCGCCGAGGTGACGAGATAGATCCGCCTGGGGTCGACGCCCATCAGCGGCATGATCTGGCGGTCCTGCGCAATGGCGCGGATCGCGGTGCCGGTGAAGGTACGGGTCAGGAACAGATAGACGCCGATCATGCCGGCGAGCGCCGCTCCGAACGAGAGCAGCCGCGCGTAGCTGAAATTCATCTCGCCGAGCGCCAGCACCGGCAGGCGGATGCCGAGATTGCGGAAGTCGATCCCGAAGGCGACGGTGGCGAAGCTCTGCAGGATGAACAGCACGCCGCCGGTGGCCAGCAGCTGGTTGATCGGCGGCGCGGTCAGCAAGGGCGCGATGACCAGGAAATGCAGCGCGGCGCCGAGCAGCGCGACCAGCAGGATGACGAGCGGCGCGGCCGCCCAATACGGCAGATGAAAGACCTGCACCAGATAGTACATGCCGTACATGCCGATCATCACGAGCTCGGCGTAGCAGATCCAGGTGACGTCGATGACGCCGAAGATCAGATTGAGCCCGAGCGCCAACAGCGCCAGCACGCCGCCGAGCAGGATGCCGTTGATCACGGCCTCCAGCAGGTAGATGTCGAAGATGCCGAGGAAGGATTGCATGGCCGTTCTGCCTTAGACCGTGGCGGCGTCTGGCTGAATCATCATAACCGTCAACCTGAGGTGCGAGCCTTGCGGCGCACTTGCGCCGCTGGGCGAGCCTCGAAGGATGCACGGCCACCAGCCGGGCCGTGCATCCTTCGAGACGCCGCTTCGCGGCTCCTCAAGATGACGGGAAACTGTGTGGGCGCGCCTGTCCGATCCACGATCATCATTCCTTCACACTCCCAAATACGCCTGCTTGATGGTGTCGCTGGCCGCGAGCTCCGCCGCTGACCCGGCGGCGCGGATGGAGCCGGCTTCCAGGAGATAGGCGCGGTCGACCACGCGCAGCACCTGCTGCACGTTCTGCTCGACGATCAGCACCGTCAGTCCCGAGGCGCGGATGCGCTTGACGAGCTCGAACACCTGCTGCACCACGACCGGCGCAAGCCCGGCCGACGGCTCGTCGAGCAGCAGCAGTTTCGGGTTCGACATCAGGGCGCGGCCGATCGCGCACATTTGCTGCTCGCCGCCGGACATCGTGCCGGCCATCTGCTGCAGCCGCTCCTTGAGCCGCGGAAACAGCTCGAACACGAACTCCAGCCGCTCCACGTAATGCGCGCGGGCGCCCGGCATGTAGGCGCCCATCTTCAGATTGTCCGCGACCGTGAGCCGCGGAAACAGCCGGCGGTTTTCCGGCACATGCGCGATCCCGAGGCTGACGATGCGATGCGGCGGCGTCGCGACGACGTCGGTGCCCTCCATCGCGATGGTCCCCCGGATCGGGCGGATCAATCCGGAGATCACCCGCATCAAGGTGGTCTTGCCGGCGCCGTTCGGGCCGATCACGCCGACCGCCTCGCCCGCCCTGACGTCGAGGCTGACGTCGAACAGCGCCTGGAAGCTGCCATAGCCCGCATCGATCGACTTCAACTCCAGCATGCCGGTCACGCCCCGATCCGGCGGCGCGCTTGCGCTGCGGCCGCGGCTGCAAGGCTCGCATCCGCATCGGTGCCGAGATAGACCTCGATCACCCTGGCATCGCCGGCGACATCCGCCGGCAGGCCTTCGGCGATCTTCTCGCCGTGATCCAGCACCATCACGCGATCGACCACGCGCATCAAGACGCCCATGATGTGCTCGACCCAGATGATGGTGATGCCGAGTTCGTCGCGGATCCGCCGCAGCATATCGGCGGCCTGGTCCATCTCGGCCTCGTCGAGCCCGCCGAGGCTTTCGTCGGCGAGCAGGAGTTTCGGTCCTGTCGCGAGCGCCTTGGCCAGTTCGAGCTTCTTCAACCCCGCAGCGCCCAGCCCCTCGACGCTGGCATGGCGATCGGTCGGCAGCCCGACCATCGCCAGTGCACGCTCGGCCGCCTCCTCGGCCCTGCTGCGGCTGTGACGGCCCTGCCCGTAGAAGCCGGCGAGCACGACGTTCTCGAAGATGCTGAGGCGATGAAACGGCCGCGGGATCTGGAAGGTGCGGCCGATGCCGCTCACGATGATCCGATGCGGGGCGAGACCTGCGATCTCGCGGCCGTCGAACAGGATCGAGCCCTCGGTCGGCGGCAAGGTGCCGGAGAGCATGTTGAAGATGGTGCTCTTGCCCGAGCCGTTCGGGCCGATCAAACCGAGGATCTCGCCCTGCTCGACGCGGAACGACACATTGTTGACGGCGCGAAAGCCGCCAAACCGCTTGACCAGGCCTTCCACGGCGAGCACGGCGGTCCCCTTCGCGAGCGAGCTATTTGTAGCTGTAGGTGGTGCCGGCCGGCAGCGGCAGCACGGTCTCGCGCTGCATCTGGCTCTTCGGCCACACCACGTAGGATTTGTCGTCGACATATTGCAGCACCACCGGGAACGAGCGCGCGTTCTGCCCGGCATACTGCTCGCCCTCGCCGTAGAACTTCACGCCGTAACCAAGCATGGTGCCGCCCTCGGGAATGTCGGTGTCGAGCGCCGCCTTCCGCAGCGCATCCGGATCGACGCCGCCATACTTCTTGATCGCGCGTGGCAGCACGTCGTCGAGGAACACATAGGCGTTGGCCGCGCCGATGCCGACATGGGCGGAGCGGATCGGCACGCCGGGCTTGAGCTTGTCGAATTCCTCGCCAACCATCTTGATCACCGGCGGCAGCTTCGGATCCATGCCGTTCTGATTGGCAAGCCAGATCGAAATCGGGTCGGTGTTGAACAGATAATTGGCGTCGACGCCGAGACCTTCCCTCAGCTTCTCGTAGACGCCATAACCCGCGCCGTGGCCGACGATGGCGCCGAACTTCACCCCCTGCTCGCGCGCCTGGCGGAACAGCAGGGTAATGTCCGGATTGTAGCCGGTGTGGAAAATCACATCGGGCTTGGCGCGCTTCAGCTTGGTCACCAGCGCCGACAGATCGGGCGCGGTTGCCGAATAGCCCTCCTTGAGCACGACGTTGAAGCCGGCCTTCCTGGCGCCGGCCTCGTTGCCCTTGGCGACGTCGACGCCATAGGCGCCGTCCTCATGGATGATGGCAACCCGGAGGTCCTTCGGCTCATTGCCGAACTTGGACAACGAATATTGCGCGATGAAGTCGGTCGTCATCATGCCGTACTGGTTGCCAGCGGCCTGTGGGCGGAACACGTATTTGTAGTTCTTGCCGTCGAACACGCCGGAGGAGATGCAGGTCGTGATCCACATGAACTTCTTCATCTGGTCGACCCGGGCCGCCACCGGCACGCATTGCGCCGAGGAGAAGAAGCCCATCACCATATCGACCTTCTCCTGCTCGAGCAGGCGGACGGCCTCGTTGATGGCGATATCGGGCTTGCTCTGCGCGTCGGCGTAGACCGCCTCAACCTTGTAACCCTCGACGCCGGTCTTGGCGTAATGGTCGAGCATGATCTTGACGCCGGTATATTGCAGCTCGGAGCCGCCACCGGCCAGCGGGCCGGTCAAATCGAAGATCACGCCGATCTTGATCTTCTTGTCCTGTGCATGCGCTGAAGCAGCCACGCCCAGCGCCGCAACCGCGACGGATAGACCCGCGAGCCAGCGGGCGGCCCTCCTGACCGGCATGCATCCCTCCCAGAGATTGTGCACTGCATTTTTTGTTTTCGTGCCGCCCTATCACAGAGGGAGCGACCGATGATGTCAAGCGCGATGGCTGCGTCGCCACGGCGCAGGCTTGCGCAAAGTTTCGACGGAACGGACGCGCGACGCCAGGATGTGTACGCACAGCCGCATCCGCTTTGCCCTCAACGAGGCGACACGAAATGCGATCCGATCTCTTGCAGCCCGGAGAACTACGGAAAGAAGGAACGCCGTTTCTGCCTTATCCTGAAGGCTGCGAAGTAGGCGTCATTGGAGGCGACACATGACTCACATGCTTTGCAGAACGAGACTCATCTCGTGGTTCGGTGCATGCGTACTTGGATTGGGAGCGTGGATTGCCGCGTCGTCGGGTGCCGTGGCGCAGAATTCACCCTCCGCCGAGGCCAAACTGAAGGAGTTGAACATTACGCTGCCGCCGGTGCCTGTTCCCGTCGCCAACTACGTCGATGCTGTCCGGGTCGGCAATCTGGTCTTCCTCGCGGGAAACACCCCGGCTGCCGACTGGAAGTACAAGGGCAAGGTGGGCAAGGACCTCACCGTGCAGGAAGGCTACGACACGGCGCGTCAGGTTGGCCTGATCATGTTGGCGAAAGTGCGCGTCGCACTTGGAAGCCTCGATCGGGTGAAGCGCGTGGTCAAGGTCTTCGGGATGGTCAATTCGGCCGAGGGCTTTGGTGACCAACCGAAAGTCGTGAACGGATTCTCCGACTTGATGGTGGAAGTCTTCGGCGCCGCAGCCGGAAAGCACGCGCGATCTGCCGTCGGGATGGCGGGACTTCCATTCAACAATGCTGTGGAGGTCGAGATGATCGTTGAGGTGGCCGAATGATCAGCCGTTGCTCCGGGCCGGAATCCGTCAACGACTGATGGTACCGGTCACAAGCGCGCCCGAATGAGTCCCCGCTCTACGCCGGCAGCTGCGTTTCGATGAACGCGGTGACGAAGCGCGGCATGGCGGCGGTGAGATCGGCGCGGCTGCGCACCAGATGGATGCCGGTGAGCTCGGGATTTTCCTGGCGTGCGAGGTTGGCCTCGATGCGCGCACGCAGCGCGTCACCGGGCATATCGATGCGCAGGATCTGCATCATCGCGAGCGCGGACCCGGTGTAGATGCAGTGCCAGTCGGCGTCGCCGCGGCAATCCGACGGCAAAAGCCCGGTCTCCTCCTCGAGCTCGCGCATCACGCTGCCGGCGATATCGACCGTCTCGCCGCTGATGTCGTCGAGATCCGGCGTGCCGGAGGGGAAATAGATGCGTCCGGCATTGGCCGTCTGTTCGCCCATCACCCCACACACGAAGGCGCCGTCGCTGGCGAGCAGCGCGCCCATGCCGAAGCCGTTGAAGATTTCCTTGTCCGGGAAACCCCAGTCGCGCCAGGCCAGGAAGCTCGCGAAATCGGTCTCGAAATAGCTCGCGCTGAGCCGCTCGCCGGCGAACACCGGATCACGCCCGAGCAGGACGCGGCCGTTCCACAGGTTCGGATTCAGCCGCTGCTGTTCAGCGAAATGCGCGTCGATCTCGGCGCGCCGCTCGTCCGCGAACGGCCAGGGACGCCGCTGCAATGCGAGGTCGAGCGCGGTGACGCGACAAATGAGCGGAGACTGCATGTCGGTACCGCTCATTTGGGCATGATCTCTTCGCAAAACCGCTTCACACTTTTGCGGATCATGCCTACTTCGCGCTTCCGGTCGTCTTCTTGACCTGATCGACGAATTTGTTGGTGTAGGTCTTGGTGACGTCGATGCCGGCCTTCGCCACCTCAGGCGAGCCTTCGCTGAACACCGCGAGCACGGCCTCGGCGCCCTTGGGGTCCATCTTGCCGGTTTCCGAGTACATCGGGATCGTGTTTTTCAGCGCGGCCAGATATTGCTCCTTGTTCTTGCCGACGAGCTCCTCCGGCATCCTGGCCATGATGTCTTCGGCGGAATGCGAATGGATCCAGGCCAGCGTCGCCATGATCGCATTGGTCAGTGCCTGCACCTCCTTCTCGTGGCCGTTGACCCAGGCCGCGGTCGAATAGAGCGCGCCGCCCGGATATTCGCCGCCGAACACCGCGAGCGTGTCGTGCTGGGTGCGGGTGTCACTGAGGATCTTGAGGTCGGCGTGGC
Organism: Bradyrhizobium oropedii; assembly: GCF_020889685.1. Classification (GTDB taxonomy): domain Bacteria; phylum Pseudomonadota; class Alphaproteobacteria; order Rhizobiales; family Xanthobacteraceae; genus Bradyrhizobium; species Bradyrhizobium oropedii. The sequence continues at coordinate 56,613 of NZ_JACMYO010000015.1, read as the reverse complement.
TGCCTTGCAGCACCGTGACGGAGGGATCGAGCATCACGGCGGCATCGATCTGGCCCTGTTCCATCGCAGCCACCGCAGTGGCGCCGAGGCCGACGCCGATCACGGCGGTGCCGGCCGGATCGAGGCCGTTCTTCTTCAAGAGATATTTCAGGAAGAAATCGGTCGAGGAGCCGGGTGCGCTGACGCCGACCTTCTTGCCGGCCAGATCCTTGACCGAGTTGATCTCGCCCGTGTGCTTCGGCGACACCACCAGCACGAGGCCGGGATAGCGGTCATAGACCACGAAGGCCTGCATCTCCTGCTTCTTGGCGGCGATATTGACGCAGTGGTCGAAATAACCGGAGACGACGTCGGCGCTGCCGCCGAGCACCGCCTTCAGCGCATCCGAGCCGCCCTTGAGGTCGACCAGCTCGACCGCAAGCCCGGCCTTGTCGTATTCGCCAAGCTGCTTGGCCAGCACGGTGGGCAGATAGCACAGGCAGGCGCCGCCCCCGACCGCGATGGTGATCTTGCTTTGCGCCGCGGCAAGGCCCGTGGACAGGGTCAGCGCCAGCAGCGTTCCGGCAAGCTTGCCAAGCAGTTTGTTCATGACGTCCTCCGTTCGATTGGCGGGCAAGATAGAGGAGCCGGCACGGCTTGAGAAGGCGACTTTCCGGGTGCTGGTCAAGCCTGCGGCGGCGGCATAGCATCGCCGATACTTAGAAAGCGCCGAGAAGCACCAAGAATACTTCAAGGGAAACATCAAGGGAGGTCTTCATGAATCGTGTTGCAACCACGCTGTCGATTGCCGCTGCCTTCGCCGCCGGCTGTGGCGTCACCCATTTGCTGCGGCCGGCGCTCGCGGCGGAGAGCATCACGGCGCAGGTGATCCACACCGGCGAGATGGAGGGCGACAAGCTCGGCGACGCCAACAAGACAGGCTTCCGCTCCAAGACGTTCGTCTCCGCCGACGGCGCCACCGTCTCGATCCAGGACGGCAACGTGCCGAAGCACATGCATCCCAACACCAACGAGATGCAGTTCATCCTGGAGGGCACCGGCACGGTCTGGCTCGGCGACAAGGAAGTGACGGTGAAGCCGGGCGATCTGATCGTGATCCCGAAGGGTACGCCGCATGGCGGCACCAAGCCGAACGGCCGTGCCTTCAAGGCGATCGCGATCAAGACGCCGCCGCAGGCACCCGACGATACCAAGCTCTTGGATTGACGACGGCTTCCACCCCGTTCATTGCGAGGAGCGCATTTCCCATCGAACCTATCACCGTCACCCTGAGGAGGCCGCGAAGCGGCCGTCTCGAAGGGCGACGGCCAGAGTGAGGCCGTCCATCCTTCGAGACGCGCTACGCGCTCCTCAGGATGACGGAGTTGGCCGCGCTGGGTGTGCAAAGTGCTATTCAGGCATGTGCAAATCTGTCGCTTCGACGACCGGGATTCCATTACATGACGATTGACAGATAATTCGCTTGCCTCACGTCCACCCGCTCCATAATATGATGCCAGTCATTTATAGAGAGCATGGACCATGAGCCTCGACGATCACCCCACGGTCAGGGCTGTGCGGGCACGCAGCAGCCAACCGCTCCACGATGCCCCGGTTTCATCGGAGCTGATCAAGGAGATCGCGCGGAACTGCGGAGCCGACGACGTCGGCATCATCGAATTCGAGCGTGCCGCCATCGCGCCGCAGCGGGACTTCATCCGGAAGGTCTATGGCCGGACCCGTTCCCTGCTCGCGATCGTTTGTCACATGAACCGTGAGCCGGTGCGTTCGCCGTCGCGCTCGGTCGCCAACGAGGAATTCCACGGCACCTACGATCACGTCAACGAAACCGCACGCGCCATCGTTCGTGCGCTCGACGAGCGCGGCATCCCGGCCTGCAACTCGGTCGCCGCTTTCCCGATGGAAATGGACCTGCCCAGGATCATGATGGTCCAGCACAAGCCGATCGCGGTGGAAGCAGGCCTCGGCCGGATGGGAATCCATCGCAGCGTCATTCACCCGAAATTCGGCAGCTTCGTGCTGCTCGGCACCATCCTGCTCGGTTGCGACGTCGACGCCCACGACCAGCCGATCGACTACAATCCCTGCCTGGAGTGCAAATTGTGCGTCGCCGCCTGCCCGGTCGGCGCCATCAAGCCGGACGGCGGCTTCGATTTCCTGTCCTGCCACACCCACAATTATCACGACTTTCTCGGCAACTTCACGCAGTGGGTCGAGAAGGTCGCGGATTCGAAAGATGCAAAGGATTATCGCGCCCGCGTTCCACGCACCGAGACCCTGAATATCTGGCAATCGCTGTCGTTCAAGCCGGGCTACAAGGCGGCCTATTGCATCTCGGCCTGCCCGGCCGGCGAAGACGTGATCGGGCCTTTTCTGGAAGACCGCGACGGCCATTTCGCCGACGTGGTGAAGCCGCTGATCGACAAGGATGAGTTCGTCTACGTGATCCCGGATACCGACGCCGAGGATACGGTGACGCGGCGCTTCCCGCACAAGAAGGTCCAGCAGGTCACGTCCGGCCGCCATACCGGCAGCGTCCAGTCCTACATCTTCTCGCTTTCGCTCGGATTCCAGCGCGGCAGGGCGCGCGGCCTCGACCTCGTGACGCATCTGCGCTTCACCGGAGCAAGCGCGCTGGATATGACGGTTGTGATCAAGGGCAAGGAGCTCCAGGTGGTGCCGGGGCGTCACGTCGGAGAGGCAGCCCTGAACATCACCGCCGATACCCGGGCATGGCTGCGCATCCAGAACCGCGACCTCGAGCTTGCCGACGCGATTGCCGCAGAACTGGTGAGCGTGAGCGATGAGAAACTGTTCGCAGCCTATATGCGGTGCTTCCCGCTCTGAGCCGGATGCTTCCCTGCGTAGGGCGGGTTAGGCGCAGCCGTAACCCGCCCTACATTTCACGCTGCCGATCTCACACCAACAGACCACCGCCATCCACCGCAAGAGTCTGCCCCGTGACGTAACTGTTCAACATCAGGTACACGTAGGCAGTGGCCGCCTCACCCGGCGATGCAGCGCGCGGCAACGGCAAGCCTGCTACATAGCCGCGCACCCTCTCCTCCGGCATCTGCGTGACGCGCTCGGTGAGAATGAGGCCCGGGCATACGGCATTGACGCGGACCGGCGCAAGATCGACGGCAAGGCCGCGGGCCAGGCTCTCCATGGCTCCCGCCGCCGCGGTCACGAACGGCATCGCCTTTTGCGGGCGGTGCGCCAGCAGGCCGCCGGTCAGCGTGATCGATCCGTTCGCAGCGATCACGCGGCTGCCGTGCTTGACCGCCGCGAGCGAGCCCCAGAAGCGGAGCGTGAGAGCCTCGCGCGCCACAGCGAGATCGAGATCACGCGTCGCACCGAACGCCGGGAGGCCCTGATCGCCCGCCGTGATCGCGAGGTGATCGAAGCTGCCGACCTGATCGAAGAAGCGCGACACGCCGGCTTCGTCGCGCAGATCGACAGTACGGCCCGAAGATCCCGGCAGCCGCGCGACCGCCGCATCGACATTCGCGGGGTTGCTGGAGGCAATCACCACCTCCGCGCCCTGTTCCCGCGCGAGCGCGGCGACGGCAAAGCCGATCCCCGACGATCCTCCGATTGCGATCACACGCTTGCCCGCAAGCGACATCATGGCGTCAGTCATGATCGGTGCTCCGCCGCGTTCAAGCGAAATACGCGGGATGATCAATGTCGGCGATCAGCCCGGCCTGCTGCGGCTGCCAGTCGAGCCGCGACCGCGTCCGCGCGCTCGAGGTCGGCACGTCGAAGGCGACAAACCTGCCGAACATGCCGAAATGCTCCGCCGCTTCCTCCGGCGATTTCGACACCAGCGGAACGTTGAGCCGGCGGGCGATGACCTCGGCGATCGCCTTGAACGGCACGCCCTCATCGGCCACCGCATGGAACGGGCCGCCTTCGACGCCGCGCTCGAGCGCAAGCCGATAGACGCGCGCTGCGTCGAGGCGATGCACGCCGGGCCAGCGATTCTGTCCCTCACCGATATAGACAGAGACGCCCTTCTCGCGCGCGAAGGCGACGAGGCGCGGCACGAAGCCATGATCGCCGTGACCATGCACCGAGGGTGGCAGCCGCACCACCGCCGCGCGCACGCCACGCGCGGCCACGGCCATTGTCGTAGCCTCGGACGCACGCGGATAGGCCTCGGAGACCGGAATCGGCGGATCCTTTTCGGTTGCGACGCGGCTCTGCGCCACCCGCGCAACACCTGATGTCGTGATCAGCTGCCGGTTCGATCCTTCGAGCACGGCACCGAGCGTCTCGATGGCGCGCCGGTCATCCTCGGAGTTCTGCGCAAACTTCGAAAAGTCATGGTTGAAGGCGCAGTGGATCACCGCGTCCGCCTGCGCGGCGCCGCTGCGCAGGCTGTCGAGATCTTCCAGCGTCCCGTAATGTACCTCCGCGCCGGCGGCCGCGAGCGCTTCGGCGCCCTTGTCGGAACGGGTCATGCCGAGCACCTGATGGCCGGCTGCAATCAGATCGTCGGTGACGGCAGAGCCGACCCAGCCGGTGGCTCCAGTAACAAACACGCGCATCAGCAAGTCTCCAGGTTTTGCTGGAGACAAATCTGGGTCGTTGCGCTATCGTGGTAAAGTAGTGACCTTATCATGGTATAATGGCTAACAGGATGAGCGAACCGCTCGCGCATGAGAACCTGCTCGGCGCTTACCTGAAGGACCGCCGCAGCAAGCTCGATCCCGCCACGTTCGGCTTTCCGCCCGAGCGCCGCCGCACGCCGGGCTTGCGCCGCGAGGAAGTGGCTCAGCGCGCCAACATCTCAGCGACCTGGTACACCTGGCTCGAACAGGGTCGCGGCGGCGCGCCGTCGGCCGATGTGCTCGACCGCATCGCGCGCGCGTTGATGCTGACCGATGTCGAGCGCGAGCATCTGTTCCTGCTCGGCCTCGGCCGCACGCCCGAGGTGCGCTACCAGAGAAGTGAAGGCGTGACGCCGCGGCTGCAGCGCGTGCTCGGGGTGCTGGAGCCGCACCCCGCCATCATCAGGACCGCGATATGGGACGTCGTCGCCTGGAACCGGGCGGCGACCGTGATGCTGACGGACTACGGATCGCTGCCGCCGCGCGAGCGCAACGTGCTGCGTTTCATGTTCCTCGATCCCCGCGTCCGCGCCGCGCAACACGACTGGGCAAGCGTGGCGCGCTTCGTGGTCGGCGCCTTCAGGGTCGACGCGGCACGCGCAGGAGCTGCCGCCGAGGTGCAACCGTTCGTCGACGAGCTCTGCCGGCTGAGCCCGGAATTTGCGGCGCTCTGGCGTGACAACGACGTGCGCACGCATGGCGAGGGCATCAAGCAGCTCCGGCACCCGATCCTTGGCCCGGTGAAATTCGAATATTCGGCGTTCGCGGTCGACGGCCGGCCCGACCTCAGCATGATCGTCTACAATCCTGTAGACCCCGAGGTGACGGAGAAGATCCGGGGGCTGATGGAGGCAACGCTGGCAGCGGGCTAATCCCGCGCAGCCGCCGTCGGCCGCCAGACCAAAAGCCGCTTCTCCACCGCGGTCACACCCATGTCGATCAGGATGACGAAGGCCGACAGCACGAACATGCCGGCGAACACGCCGGCAACGTCGAACACGCCTTCGGCCTGCTGGATCAGATAGCCAAGGCCGGCAGCCGAGCCGAGATATTCGCCGACCACCGCGCCGACCACAGCAAAGCCTACCGAGGTGTGGAGCGAGGAGAACATCCATGACAGCGCCGAGGGCCAGTAGACATGGCGCATCAGTTGCCGCTCGTTCATGCCGAGCATGCGGCCATTGTCGAGCACGGTGGTCGGCACTTCCTTGACGCCCTGATAGACATTGAAGAACACGATGAAGAACACCAAGGTCACGCCGAGCGCGACCTTGGACCAGACGCCGAGCCCGAACCACAGCACGAAGATCGGCGCCAACACCACGCGCGGCAGTGCGTTGACCATCTTCACATAGGGATCGAACACCGCGGCGACGCGCGGCTGCCGCGCAAACCAGAAGCCGACCAGAATGCCGCCGGCCGAGCCGATCACGAAGGCGAGGATCGATTCCCACAACGTGATCGCAAGATGCTTCCAGATCACCCCGGTCGAGAACCATTTCACGATCTGGCTGAAAACGTCGACCGGATTGGAGAAGAAGAACGGCGGCAGCAGCACCTTGCCGAACACCGGCACGGTGGAAAAGACTTGCCACAACACCAGCGTGACGACGGCGACCAAAACCTGCAAAGCCAGCAACGTGACGCGCGACATCAGGCGGCTCCCGCCTGCGTCGACTGGACATACCCCTTCATCACCTCATCCTTCAGCACGCCCCAGATCTCGCGGTGCAGCGCATGGAAATCCTTCTCCATCCTGATCTCGGCGATGTCGCGCGGCCGCGGCAGCGTGATGCGCCAGTCGCCGATGATGCGCGCGGAAGGACCGGCGGACATGATCACGACGCGGTCAGCGAGCGCGATCGCCTCCTCGAGATCGTGGGTCACGAACAGCACCGCCTTGCGGTCGGCGGTCCACAATTCCAGCAGCAGATTGCCCATGATCTGCCGCGTCTGGGCGTCGAGCGGACCGAACGGCTCGTCCATCAAAAGGATCTTCGGATCGCGGATCAGGACCTGTGCAAGGGCGACGCGCTTGCGCTGACCGCCCGACAACATGTGCGGATAGCGGCCCGCGAACGCGCCGAGCCCGACCGACGTCAGCCACCTCCCGGCGCGCGCCAACGCCTCGGTGCGCGGCGTGCCCCTGATCTCGAGCCCGATCGCGACATTGTCGATCGCGGTCTTCCACGGGAACAGCGCATCGGCCTGGAACAGGTAGCCGGCGTCACGGTTGAGGCCGCTCAGCGGCCGGTCGAAGATCCTTGCCGTTCCCGCCGCGGGTTTGAGCAGCCCGGCGGTAACATTGAGCAGCGTCGACTTTCCGCATCCGGTCGGGCCGACAATGGCGACAAACTCGCCGTGCTCAACCGAAAGATTGGCCTGCTCGACCGCGGTATAGACCCGTCCGTCCGCCAACCGAAAGGCCACCGTCGCACCGTCAAGCGCGACCGCCGTCGGCTCCGTCATCGCCACCCATCCCTCCCGAACTTTCGGAGATGGCTTAGCGGTTCGGGCCGGCAAGTTCAACGCAGGAAGATGACGTAGGTGCGCAGGGTCGCGGTCACGCGGTTTTCAGGCAAATCGGGTTGCGCATTGCAATGACATCGTCGAGGCTGCGGGCCAACACGGTGGACAAGGAGACAATCATGCGGATCGCAGTGGTGGGCGCTGGAGGCGTCGGGGGCGGCTTTGGTGCGGCGCTCGCACATGCCGGAGCCGACGTCACCTTTATCGCGCGCGGCGCCCATCTGGCGGCCATGCGCAGCGAGGGGCTGAAGGTTCAGGGCGGCCGCGGCGAAACCCATCTGGTCCCGACCCAGGCGACCGACGATCCCGCAAACGTCGGCCCGGTCGATATCGTGCTGTTCTGCGTCAAGCTGTGGGACGTCGAAAGTGCCGGGGCGCACATCAAGCCGATGGTCGGCCCAGACACCGCGGTGATCCCGCTGCAGAACGGCATCGATGCGCCGGATCGGCTGATCCCGATCCTGGGTCGCAACGCCGTGATGGGCGGAGTGGCGCAGATCTCGGCCTCGATCATCAAGCCCGGCGTGATCAACCAGGTCGGCACCTTCATGCGCATGATCTTCGGCGAGCTCGACGGCCGCATCACGCCGCGCGGCAGGGCGCTGCTCGAGCTCTGCCTGAAGGCCGGGTTCGATGCGACGCTGAGCGAACAAATCAACACCGAGCTCTGGATGAAGTTCGTCGGCCTCGCCACCAATGCCGGCATGACCGCGGTCACGCGCCAGCCGATCGGCAGACTGCGCGACGATCCCGACCTGCGTCCGTTCTTCGTGTCGGCCTGCGAGGAGATCATCGCCATCGCCCACGCCAGCGGCATCAAGCTGCCGCCGGACCCGCTCGCGAAGGTGCTCGATTTCATCGGGCACGCGCCGCCGGCAATGAAGGCCTCGATGGCGCTCGATCTCGAGCGCGGCAACCGGCTCGAACTGCCCTGGCTGAGCGGCAAGGTGGTCGAGCTCGGCCGCAAGCTCGGCGTCCCGACGCCGACGCACGCCATGCTCTATGCGGTGCTGAAGCCCTACGTCATGGGGACACCGGCGTAGAGCGCATCCGCCGGGATCGGCTGGAATTTTGCGTTCGGGCCCGAGTGCCTATCAGCGCAGGAAGATCGCGCAGCCCCCGCGCGGCCGTCGAACGTGACGGCCGCGCGTTGGGCGGCGGCGGCCGCTCAGGCATGCTGCGGCGGGGCAAGCGTGGCGACCTGATCGGGATGCACCGTGATCGTCGTGCCGTTGTGCCCATCGCTCGCGGCGACGAAGGTGGATGCCATGTAGTTTCCGAGCAAGGCGATGCTGGCGGCGTGGACGCCGTCCGAGATCGTCAGCGATCCGCCCGACGTGTTGCCGGCAAAGGCCACGGTTTGGCCGGCCGCAAAATTGATGTTGGCGAAATCGATCGCGTCGGCTCCCGTCATGCCGGCGACGGTGCCGGAGAAACCGGCGGGATCATCAAGCTTCAGCGTGCCGGAGCCTGATGCAAAGGAGATTTGAGCCGAGCTTGCTGATGGAAGCTCGAGGGTCTGTCCGACTGGAATGATCGAGGGATCGTTGACCGTGAAGGCACTGGACCAGGCGCCCCACACGGTCCCGTCATTGGCTTTTATCCAGAGCGTGTCTGTGCCCGAGCCGACATGATACGCAAGCTGGGAGAGCTGCGAGGCCGCGACGATGTTGTCCTGATTTGCTCCGAGCGTCGTGCCGTTCAGCGTGAAGTAGCCGTTCCCGCTTCCGGTGTTCCAGACATCATAAGATGTCGCGGAACTGCCGAACGGATCCGCATAGGTGAAGAGTGAGGACACCGCGAACGTCTGGCCTTGAACGGACAGCGTGCTTGAATTGGTCGGACTCACGACCGGGCCGGTGTCGATCGGTGCGTTCACGGTGAAAGCGCTTGACCATGATCCCCAGACGGTGCCGTCGTTCGCGCGGACCCACAATGTGTCGACGCCCGAGCCGGATTGATAGCTCAGCGAGCCCAGTTGCGCCGCCGTGATGTAATTGTCCTGGTTGGGCGAAAGCGCCACCCCGTTCAGAACGAAGTGCCCGCCGCCGGCGCCCGTGTCCCAGACGTCATACTGGGTCGCAGCGCTGTTGAACGGATCGCCGTAGGTGAACAGGGACGTCGCCGCATAGCTCTGCCCGTGAGACGCATTGATGTTCGAGACGGTTTCAACAGGACCGGTGTCGACGGGAGCGTTGACCGTGAAGCTGTTCGACCACTTCCCCCAAACCGTGCCGTCATTGGCGCGGATCCAAAGCGTGTCGATGCCCGAGCCGGATTGGTAGCTCAGCGAGGCCAGTTGCGCCGCCGTGATGTAATTGTCCTGGTTGGGCGAAAGCGCCACCCCGTTCAGAACGAAGTGCCCGCCGCCAGCGCCCGTATCCCAGACATCATACTGGGTCGCAGCGCTATTGAACGGATCGCCGTAGGTGAACAGGGACGTGGCCGCATAGCTCTGCCCGTGAGACGCATTGATGTTCGAGACGGCTTCAACAGGACCGGTGTCGACCGGTGCATTGACGGTGAACGCGTTCGACCATGCCCCCCAAACAGTTCCGTCGTTTGCGCGGATCCAAAGTGTGTCGACGCCGGACCCGGACTGATAGCTGAGCGAGGTCAGTTGGGCCGCCGTGATGTAATTGTCCTGCTTGGCCGGCAGCGCCACCCCGTTCAGGACGAAGGACCCGCCAACGGTGCCGCTGTCCCAAACGTCATATTCGGTCGCAGCGCTACCGAACGGATCGCCGTAGGTGAACAGGGACGTGGCCGAATAGCTCTGTCCGTGAGACGCATTGATGTTCGAGACGGCTTCAACAGGACCGGTGTCGACCGGAGCGTTGACGGTGAACGCGTTCGACCACTGTCCCCAAGCCGTGCCGTCGTTGGCGCGGATCCAGAGTGTGTCGATGCCGGAACCGGATTGATAGCTCAGCGACGACAGCTGGGCGGCCGTGACGTAATTGTGCTGATTGGTGGGAAGCGCCACCCCGTTCAGAACGAAGTGCGCGCCACCGATGCCGGCGTTCCAGACATCGTATTCGGAGGCCGCGAAGCCGAATGGATCAGTGTAAGTGAACAGCGATGACGCGACAAAGCTCTGGCCATGCGATGCCGTGACGTTCGAGACCGTCACGACGGGCCCTTCCGGCGTCGCGGTAAACGAGGCCCAGGCGCTCCAGAATACGCCGTTATACGCGCGCACCCACAGCTGATCGCTCGCGGCACCGAACTGATAGCCAATTTGGGACCATTGCGAAGCGGCGACGTCGATCTCGACCCCGGCCGCCTGCGCCACCCCGTTCACGGTGAAATGGCCATTGCCGCCGGTGTCCCAGAGCGCATACTCGGTCAGGGGCAGGCCACCGCTCGTCACGTAGAACATGGACGATGCGCTGATCGAAGTCTGCGCCCGGCCGGTTACATTGGACACGACCACATTCGGCGCGACGTCGACGGCGCCGGAATTGTCGATGACGAAGTCGCCTTGCTCATTGGCGATCTGCGTGAGCGAAACCTCGAACTGCACGTCCCAGTTCTGGCCGGGATAACTGTTTCCCCACGGATTGCGAACGATGAAATTGCCCGTCGCGCTGTCATATCCGATGACTGCGAAAGCATGGTCCGGGACCAGCTGGATATTTCCCGCACTGTCGTAGGTGTACGGAGACGTCGAAGGGATCTCGAGGATGACATCGTCGCCGGCGGCGAGCGCAGCGGTGTAGATCGACTTGTCACTGTACCAATAGGACGCGGTGCTCAGATAATAGTTGACGCTCGTCGCATCGGTCAGATTCTCGAAGACATTCGTCGGGGGATCGGCGGAGATGTTGTTGTAGCTATTGACGGCCGGGTGCCCGATCTGTCCCGTCGAACTGAGTTGGGCGTAGGCCTTTTCCACCAAGGCAACCCACATTGCGGTGGGCTGCTCATTGTAGTTGTGACCGTAATCAAGTTCGGTTCCACTGACGACCGGAAACTCGTCGTTGACGGTCTCCCATGTCTCCTGACCATTGACATAGAAGCGTACGCCATAGGTACCGTTTCCATTGTCCACGATCATGGAGCTCATGACCTGGGGATGAAAGACGACGAGGTCGATCAAGCCCGACATCAGCTCGCAATCGCCGCTTGCTCCCTGACAGACATCGTTGACGGTGGCCGCACCCGCCGAAGAGTACAACGGTCCGACAACAGCGCTATAGCCCTGCAATGTCCAGCCGCTCGAGGCCGCATCGGGCGGCAAAGTCGGATCCGGAAGATCGGTCCCCTGGAACCACTTTCCGATCAGTTCGGACATCTGCGTTGATGTCGTGCCAACCTGCAGATTGCCGAGCGCGACCGACGTCGTGCTGCCCCCCGTCCAGGTGGCATTCGCCGGATTGCCGTCGACGAGCTGGACGAAAAGATGGAAGACGTAGCTCGATGTGGAGAGACCGCTGTTCAGATTGGCCGCAATCACCTGCAGCGAGTTCAACTCATTCGCAGTGACGCTCCCGCGATTGGCGACATCCGCCAGCAACTGAATAGCTTCGGCGTCGGTGAAATCGCCGTCCGCCGCAAAGTTGAGCATGTCGGACTTGATGCCACTGTCGACAAGCGAATTGACCCAACTTGCAGTCATGGAAGCCTTCGTAAGTCTTGACGCGATCTGGTTGCCGTCGACCAAGCCGGTCTTGGACGAGGTTGCCTGCGTCCTATCGAGACAAATCCGGCAATAAAATGCGTTACTATCGCGTTAGTTGTGACCGAATTCGGGGCATGTGTCGATCTTACCGGACACTGCCGACTGTGAAAGAAGCCGCATTATCGTGAAGATTCCTTAATGTCTGCCTGATGCGTCACCCACCGCCCCGGGATTGCGGCAGGCGCCCGACAGCCGCACCGGGGTTCCTGCACCGGACCGGCCTTCGATCGTCCGGGTTCCCAACAGAGCTTCGCCCGCGCCAGCTGGGCATCGCCCGTGCCCGTCAGTTCACACGGGTCCCGCAACGGCCGGCTCGGTGCCCTGAAATCCCAGCAAGACTGAAATTTGCCGGCCCGCCTCGCGCACCAGCCCGGAATATTCCAACAGCTTCTGCTCATCGATGCGCGCGGTCGGCCCGTAGAGACCAACCGAACCGACGACATTGCCGCGATGATCGAAACACGGCGCGGAGACCGCGGCCGCGCCGGCGAAGATCTCGCTGTGACTGGTCGCATAGCCGTTGTGCCGTGCAAAGGTCAGGGCTTCCTCGATCCGCGCGCGCTCGGTGCTCGGTACGGTAGCTGAGATAAGTGCGGCCTGTCGCGCCGGATCCATGAACGCCAACATCGCCTTGCAGGACGATCCCTGGGTCAGGCTCAGGCTGTGGCCGACACCGCGGCTGATCGAGAGCACATGACGGCTCTCGCATTCGAGGATGCAGATGCCGCGATCGTCCTGCTCGCGGAACAATGCGGCAGTTTCGCCGGTCGCCTCGCGCAGGCCTTCGACGATCGGGCGCGCGACCGCGACGATTTCCAGTCCCTTCAGCCAGACATGGGACAGCTTCATCACGCCATGCGACAGCCGAAAGCGCTGCGGGTCGCCTTCGGCCTGGATCAGGTCGCGCTGCGACAGAGTCTGCAGCAGACGATAGAGCGTCGGCCGGCTCAGCCCGACACGCTTCTGAATCTCGATCACGCTCATCGCCGGCTGATCCGGCGTGAAGCATTGCAGGATCGCGATCGCGCGATCGACCGCCCGCACACCAGACGCCCCCTGCTCGGCGTCCTGAGTTTCCGCCTTCGGCTTCTTCGCCATCCGTCCACATCCGCAAATTCGGCAGGGCGCGCTGCATCCAGCGCGCTTGACCAATCGGCCCGCCCGGATACTATCTCATATTATGAGAATGATGTCCACCAGATGGACACATAATGGCGACGGGAGGATTGGATTTGCTTCAGACAGACGCCTCGCGCAGATGGACCACCGCCACGATCGCCGCGGTGATGCTCTCGACGCCGCTGGTGCACGCTGCGCCCGACGGCTCGGGCATTTCGGACGGCGTGGTGCGGATTGCGGTCCTCGGCGATTACGGCAGCGGCCGCGATCTCGGCGGGCCGGGCTCGGTGACCGCCGCCAAGCTTGCCGCCGAAGATTTTCACAACAAGGTGCTGGGCAAGCCGATCGAGATCATCTCAGCCGACCATCAGAACAAGCCCGACGTCGCGGTCGGGATCGCGCGGCAATGGTTTGACGTCGACCATGTCGACGCGGTGACCGACCTTGCGGTGAGCTCAGTGGGTCTTGCCGTCGCCGGGCTCGCGACACAGAGCAACCGGACCGCGCTGGTCTCGGGCGCGGCGACGTCAGACCTTACCGGCGACAAATGCTCGCCCGTCATCACGCATTGGGCAGACGACACCTACGCACTATCGGCCGGCCTGGTCGGTGAGCTGAGCCGCCGCGTCGGCAAGGAATGGTTCTTTGTCGCGGTCGACTATTCGTTCGGCACGGCGATGGTGAAGGACGCCTCGCGTGCGGTGACCGATAATGGTGGCAAGGTGATCGGCGCGGTGCGCTATCCCTTCAACACCACCGACTTCTCGTCCTTCCTGCTGGCCGCCCAAAACTCCGGCGCCAAGGTGGTGGCGCTGGCCGGCACCGGCGCCGACACCGTCAATGCCGTGAAGCAGACCCACGAATTCGGCCTGCAACAGGGCGGGCAGACCATCGTCGGCATGCTGACCTTCATCTCCGACGTTCATTCGATCGGCCTGCGCGACGCGCAGGGCATGTACATCGCGTCCCAATATTATTGGGATGACGACGACGGCACCCGCACCTTCGCCAAGCGCTTCATCGAGATCGAGAAGCGCGAGCCGACCAAATTGCAGGCCGCGACCTACGCCGCCGTGCGGCATTATCTGAAAGCGATCGAGGCCGGCGGCAGCGACGAGGCGAAGGCCGTCAATGCCGAAATGCGCAAGTTGCCGGTCGATTTCTTCGGCCGCCCCGCGCACATCCGGAAAGACGGCCGCGTCGTCTACGATCTCTCGCTCTACCGCGTGAAGAAGCCGGAGGAGAGCAAATATCCCTGGGACTACTACCAGAAGATCGCGGTGATCCCCGGCGACAAGGCGTTCCGCCCCGAGGGGACGGGCGGCTGCAAGCTCGACAAATAGGACGGACCATCATTCACCGCGACGCACGGTCGCGCAGGGAAGAACAAGGAGGAGCCGATGCCGCTTCGCAATGATTTCGATCAGCTTGTTGACGTCAAGGGTGGTTTCATCAGCCGCGAGATCTTCGTCGATGCCGATATCTACCGGCAGGAACTCGACAAGGTCTTTACCCGCGCGTGGCTGCTGGTCGGTCACGAAAGCCTGGTGCCCAATCCCGGCGACTTCTACACCTCGCGGATGGGCGAGGAATCCGTGATCCTCTGCCGCGACAAGAAGGGCGAGATCCACGTCTTCCTCAATTCGTGCCGGCATCGCGGCATGAAGGTGTGCCGCTACGAGCAAGGCAACACGTCGCTGTTCACCTGCCCCTATCACAGTTGGACCTACACCACCGACGGCAAGCTGCAGGGCGTTCCGCTGCATCGGACGCTGTATGACGGCGTGCTCGACCGCGAGGCCAACTCGCTGGTCTCGGTCGCCAAGCTCTGCAATTACAAGGGCTCGATCTGGGCGACCTGGGACAAGGACGCGCCCGACTTCCTCACCTATCTCGGCGACGCCAAGATCCATCTCGACCAGGCGCTCGACTGCCGCGACGGTCGCGAGGGCGGCTCCGAGGTGATCGGTGTCCACAAATGGGTGTTCCCCGCCAACTGGAAATTCGCCGCCGAGAATTTCCTGGGCGACACCTATCACAACCCGAGTCACCGCTCGGTCGACTTGATCGGCATCGGCCCGAGCGCTGCCGCCGGCAAGAAGGGCCGCCGCGACGACGAGCTCGAGAAGGCCGAGCACGTCTGGATCAGCTTTCCGGCAGGCCATGGCGTGCACAGCGCGATCCAGCCGGAGGCCAACGAATATACCGAGTCTTTCCTCGACAACCCAATCCTCGAAAAATACTTCCGGCACTGCTTCGAGGAGCGCAAGCGACGGCTCGGCGAAGGCGCGCGGCTGCTGCCGTTCGTCGGAACGATCTTCCCGAACACGTCCTATCACGGCCGCCAGCCGCGCGGACTTTGCGCCTGGCATCCGCACAGCCCGACCTCGACCGAAGGCTGGCGCTTCTTCCTGGTCGACAAGGACGCGCCGAAGGAAGCCAAGGAATATCTGCGCCGCTACTACATGCGCTACTCCGGCCCGGCCGGCATGACCGAGCAGGACGACATGGAGAACTGGCTTTATGCGACCGCGGCGAGCACCGGCACGGTCGCGCGGCGCTACCCCTTCAACTATCAGCAGTCGATGGGCGCCTACGTGACCGACCATCCGCTCGGCGGCGATGTCTCCAAGCAAGTCACCGAGCAGATCGCACGCGGCTTCTACCGCCGCTGGACCACCTACATGCAGGGCGGCGACTGGCACGAGCTGCTCGGATCGCCCGCAGGCAACAGGCAGGCCGCAGAATGAGCGCAACCCAAAAAACGGTCCTCGTCAGCGGGGGCACCTTCGGCATCGGCCGCGCGATCACGCTCGGGCTCGCGCGGCGCGGCCATGCCGTGGTGGCATTCGGTCTCGAGGCGCCGCAGGTCTCGAGCATCGCGCAGCACGCCATTCCGGCCCTGCGCGATGAGCTCGAGCGCGAAGGCCTCTCGGCCGAACTGGTGGAAGCCGACGTGTCGAAAGCGAGCGACGTTGCGCGGGTGGTCGCGCACGCCGTGGCGCGATTCGGCCGCATCGACGGCGTCGTCAACAATGCCGCGATCGGCCCGCTCGGCACCGTGCTCGACACCGACGAGACGCTGTTCGATCGCATCATCGCCGTCAACCTGAAGGGGCCGTATCTGACCAGCCGCGCCGCGATCCCGCACATGATCGCGCAAGGCGGCGGGTCGATCGTCAACATCGGCTCCGGCGCCGGCTGGGGCAAGCCGAACATGGCGGTCTACAGCGCGAGCAAGGGCGGCGTTGTCGCGCTCAGCGCGGCGATGGCCTACGACTTCTTCCACCAGCGCATTCGCGTCAACACCGTGATCCCCGGTGGCGGCGGCATCGTCAGCGGCATGAGCCTCGGCCGTGTCGGCGGCGATGCGGCGCGCCTCGGCAATAGCGCGCCCGGCACCGCCGCGGGGCGCGTCGCTAGCGGCGACGACATCGCCAACGTCGTGGCCTTCCTGCTGTCGCCGGAAGCGGAAACGCTGTCCGGCACCGTGATCGATGTCGGCTGCTTCGCCCAGCAGGGCGGGCCGATCCCGCCCAAGCCGGCGCTCTGACAACCCGAGATGCCTGATTAAGGAGATAGAGATGACGACGACCGTTGGGGATCAGGACAGACAGTCGGCGACGAACGCCGCGATCGAACGATCGGCGGCCTATTACCGGCTCAAGGCCGATGTCGAGGATTTCTACTACCACGAGGCCGACCTGCTCGACGACCGGCGCTTCCGCGACTGGCTTGAGCTGCTCACCGAGGACGTCAGCTATTTCATGCCGATCCGGCGCAATGTGAAGTTCGGCCAGCAGGTCGCACGCGAGAACACCAAGCGCGGCGAAGGCATCAGCTGGTTCGACGAGGACAAGTGGACGCTGACCAAGCGGGTCGAGCAGATCCTGACCGGCGTGCATTACGCAGAGGAGCCCCTTTCGCGGATCACGCACATGGTCAGCAATGTTCAGATCAAGGAGGCACGGCCGGATATCGGCACAGCGCGCGAGCTCGATGTCACCAGTCGCTTCCTCGTCTACCAAAACCGCGTCGAGTACGAGACCTACATCTTTGTCGGCCGCCGCAACGACACGCTGCGCCTGACCGACACTGGCTGGAAGATCGCGCGGCGCGAGATATTGCTTGAACAGAATATCCTGCTGGCCAAAAATCTTACCACGTTCTTCTGAGCAAGGTGTGGTGCGATGATTGACGTGATGGCGATCAAGGTAGGCACACGGCTGAAGCTGGAAGCCGGCGTCGTGGCCGAGGTGGTGGAGAACATGGACGACGGCCAGTGGCTGCAGGTGCGCTATCTGGAGTGCCCTGCCCGACCCGGTGACGTCGGCACCGTGGAACTGTGCCATGCGCAGGACGTCATCAAGGTGCTCAGCGAATAGTTCCGGCCAACGGACCAACGATCATGCTGCGATTTGAGTACATGCCGAGCGATTTCCATCCGCTGTTTTTGTTCCTCGGCGAAGCCGCCGATCTCGCCGCGCTGGCCAAGCTGCTGCGGCACTTTGCCGAGAACCCGCAAACGATCGCCGTGGTGGAGCGGATTCCCGGCACCGTTTCGCGCGACGAGCTGGTGCTGACATCCGCCGACGACGAATTCGGCATGCGCGATCTCGGCGGGCGGTTTGCCTGGAAGCTGACGGACTGGCAGGCGGAACGGATCGCCGCGCGCATCGAGCTGCTGACATCAGAGAATAACAAGTCCGGCTCGGAAATCGTCGAGATCGGCAGCGAGGGCGAGATCCCGGTGAAAGTGTCGCGCGGGGAGTTCACCGACGACTTCCTGATCACGCGCAGATAGCGGCGGGCATATCGCGTGAACTCACAGCACAAGCCAAGAGTCCTGATTGCCGGCGCCGGGATCGGCGGCCTCGTCGCGGCGTTGTCGCTGCTGCAACGGGGCATCGAGGTCGATATCTTCGAGCAGGCGTCCGAGTTGCACGAGCTCGGTGCCGGTGTCCAGCTCAGCGCCAACGGCACAAGCGTCCTCATCGCGCTCGGTCTCGACCAGCAGATGCAGACGATTGCCTGCGAGCCATCGGGCAAGGAGATCAGGCTGTTCAGCACCGGGCGGACCTGGAAGCTGTTCGACCTCGGCGCCTCGTCGCGCGCGATCTATGGCGCGCCCTACTGGATGGTGCATCGCGGCGACTTTCACCGCGTGCTGGTCGACGCGTTCAATGCGCGCGCCCCCGGGCGGCTCCATCTCGACAGCCGCTGCGCCGGCTTTGATCAGGACGCCGACGGCATCTGGCTTCGGCTGGCCAATGGCGAGCGACACCGCGGCGACATCGTGGTCGGTGCCGACGGCGTGCACTCTGAAATTCGCCGGCAGATCGGCGGCGACACGAAGCCGTTCTTCGCGGGCGTCGCGGCCTGGCGCGGCCTGGTGCCGATGGAACGGCTACCGGCAGTCTCAGGCGCGACGTCGGCACCAACTGGGTCGGCCCCGGCGGCCACGTCATCACCTATCCGGTTCGCCGTGGCGAGCTGTTGAATTTCGTCGGCATCTTCGAGGGCGAGAGCTGGTCGGTCGAGTCGTGGACCGAACGCGGCACGCGAGAAGCGTGCAGCGGCGCCTTCGCCGGATGGAATCCGGAGATCCACACCATCATCGATAGCCTCGACATTCCCTATAAATGGGCGCTGCTGGGCCGCGACCCGCTCGATCGCTTCGTCGTCGGGCGCGCCTGCGTGCTCGGCGACGCCGCGCATCCGACGCTGCCGTTCCTGGCGCAGGGCGCCAACATGGCGATCGAGGACGGCATGGTGCTGGCGCGCTGCCTTGAAGGCTTTCCGCCCGAAGAGGCGCTGCGGCGCTATCAGGCCGCGCGGCTGACGCGGACGAATACGATCGTGACGAAGTCGGCCGAGAATGCCCGGCGCTTCCACAATCCGGCGCTCGCCGACGCCGAAGGCGCCGACGCCTATGTCGCGCGCGAATGGCAGCCGGAGCGCGTGCGCGAGCGCTATGACTGGTTGTTCACCTACGACGCCTTGCGTGTGCCGCTTTGACGGGACGAGCTTCGCAGGCCAGCCTCACTGAACGGGATGGCGTCCACGGCGCACCGGACGTTCCGGGGGTGGAGGCGGAGGAGCGAAGAAGGGGTTGACGATGCACATCGCCGAGAGACCCGATGCGGTCGCCTGACACTGCGGGATCGAGGTGTAGCTGCAATCGATGTGGTCTCCTGCCATCGGCCCGTTATAGAGATGCAAACAGACCGGATAGTTCGGATCATAGGCCTGTCCGGCGGCAGGTCGGGCCAGCGCGACCGCGAACGCAGCGATCGCGAAAAGTTTCAGGCGCATCGGATTCTCCTTATTGCTCGGACCCTTTCCTCACAACTGCCGGAGTTAGTCAACCGCACTGGCGACACGACGACCACACGCAAGCCTGAGCGCGCTAGTTGGCGGACTGGCGTTGTCGCTGCCCCCGTTGCTTTGGCGGCTTTTTCGGACCTTTGTAGAACGGATTGACCGAGCATGTCGCCGAGCGACCCGAGGCCGTCGCCTGGCACTGCGGAAGCGACGTGTAGCTGCAATCGATGTATTCCGGCGTCAGCCTGCCGCCATAGACTTCCAGGCACACCGGATAATTCGGATCGTACATTTGCGCGGCGGCGGGCCCGGCGAGACAACCGCCGACGGCGGCGACCAACACGAATTTCAAGCGCATCGCGTTCTCCTCAAGCTTGATCCGAGACGCCCCCGCGCGCGGTTATCGCTGCTCGTCGGCCGGCTTGCCGTCGCCCTCTCCGAGACAACGGATCATGAAGGCCGTCGTGTCCCGCGGCAGGACCTGCGCGGCGCGCGCCTTGAGACGGCATTCGAGCTGCGCGATCTGGCGCGCCCGCTGCCGTTCCGACGGCAGCGTCGATTGGCGCAACCGGCGCAGCGTCATCGGCGAGCCGTCCGACTCGAAGCTCAGCTCGTACTTCTTGCCGCTTTGGTCGGTGGCGGCGCAGGTGATGCTGGACACCTGCCGCGTGATGAAACTGCCGACCTGACGGCACGAGCCTGTCGACATCTCGACCAG
Organism: Bradyrhizobium oropedii; assembly: GCF_020889685.1. Lineage (GTDB taxonomy): Bacteria > Pseudomonadota > Alphaproteobacteria > Rhizobiales > Xanthobacteraceae > Bradyrhizobium > Bradyrhizobium oropedii. The sequence continues at coordinate 36,623 of NZ_JACMYO010000015.1, read as the reverse complement.
CGGCACCGGCAGGCCGTCGACGCGCGGGCGGTCGCTGGACTTCAACAACATGCGGTCGACCGCGAGCTCGAACAGGTTGTCCTGGGTGCGCTCGGTGCTCTCGCCGGAGAACGAGACGATGTGGCTCTTGTCGGCGGGATCGTCGAGCACCACGGTGAACTCCGATCGGCCGCGCAGGGTGTGGAAGTAGGCCACCGCCTTGCACGTATAGCTGCGGCCGGCGACGGTGACGTTGCGGCAGGTACCCGACATCAACGCGTACAGATCGACGTCATAGACCGGACCGGCGGCACTTGCGAACGCAGGCCAGCAGACGATGGCAGCCGCAATCAATTGAGCGAAACGGGAGATCATGCTGAAACGGCCGAAAACACGGTCAATCGGGAGGTCCATGGCGCAACGTCGCTGATTTCCACGGACTGTGCAACGATGAAGCAGGCCGAAATGTGGAGGCCCCGCAAACGAGCGGGGAACGCACCACAGTCCGTGCTGAAAGGCCGCGGGCTGACGTCTTGCGTCAGATTTGCGGGCCGGACAAGGTCACCTCGCGCTCGGCGCGGAAGACGTTGCTGTAGAGATTCGCGATCCACTGACGACCGCTCGCCGTCATGTTCAGGCAATTGATGGCGCCCTGGATGTGCGGCGCGACCATATTCCAGTAGAACTGCGGATAGCGATCGACGATGTCGGCCGGCGATTCATAACCGAGCTGGCGGTTGATGCCGACTTCCTCAAACTCGTGATAGAGCGCGTTGGCTTTCCTGATGTAGTTGGGATCGCCGAGTTGCCCGATGAAATCGGCCGCACGGACGATCGCCGCCTCATCGTCATATTGCTGGCCTTCGGGCGCCGGAAACCGCGTGCCCTCGATGTTGCGCGCGACGCGCTCGCGATCGAGCGGAAGCACGGCCTCGAGCCTGTCGAGCACATACAGCTTCGAGCGGTCGACATGATACGGCATCAAGCCGGCATCCGACGAGCCGCGCGGCAGCACCACCTTGTTACCGGAGGCATCGATGATGTAACCATCCGGCCCATCGCCCTTCAGCAGACCCCGCACATAGCCGATGTCATGCGTCAGGCAGGCGATGATCGTATGGGTGTAATCCTCCGCGGTGACGTGGGTGTGCAGCGCGCGGCCGCGGATGATGTCATGCCCCGCGAGCGTGACCAGCATCGTATGCTCGACATTGTGGTAGAGCGCATCGCTGTTGCCGATGCATTCCAGCGCGATGCGCGCGGCAGCCGGCAAGAGCTCGCCAAAGCGCGCCTGCGAAGCTCCGAAGGTGCGGCTGACATGGGTGGCGAGAAACTTCTCCAAAGCGCCTGCCGCCAACTCAGGTAACGTCATCATCGATGCAGCCCCCGACCGCGCAACGTTCCTCGCTCGCCCCGATCTCACGTCGTAGTTGGGCGGCAACTATAGCGTATCTGCGGGCGTGCGGCTACGCGCTGACAAGCGTGTGATTCGTTCAGCCGTACTTTCCCGGTCTTGCCGGTTGCGACACCAAAGCCGCTGATAATGGCATGAACCGTGCATGATTCGGTTCAGACCGGGTCAATCCTACGGACAAAGACCATCATGCTCGTTACGCTCGTCGCCATCCTTTGCAATGCTCAGCTCTGCATGGAAAAGGTCGTCACCAACAGCGACCAATCCGGCATCACCATGGGCGCCTGCGCTGTGAGTGCCCAGATCGGCATCGCCGATTGGCTCTCCAAGGGCCCGTATCACGACTGGCACTTGCAGAGCTACAAGTGCATCATGGGCAAATACGTACCCAAGAACGAAGTGTGATGTGTGCTCACAGCCCCGGAAGGGGCTGACGCGCTTCGCGTGCCCAACTGGAACAGCCTGCGAAACGCGTGATGCAGGCGCGTGCACCTCGAGTCAAAGTCCATTTTATGGGCTATCACTGTGGCTCATGATGGTGAGACGTGAGGTCGCCCAGGAATGGCTCAAGAATGCCTGCAACGCCGCTGATTGCCTACGCGCATGTCGGCAAGAGTTTTGACGATGGTCGCGTGGTGGCGGTCGACGACGTCTCGCTCGACGTGGCCGAAGGCGAATTCCTGGCTGTTGTCGGTGGCTCGGGCTCGGGCAAGACGACGCTGCTCAGGCTCGCCAACCGCCTGATCGAGGCCGACCGGGGCCGGATCGCCGTCGAGGGCGAAGATGTCAGCCGGATCGACCCGATCCTGCTGCGCCGCCGCATCGGCTATGTCTTCCAGAGTGGCGGGCTGTTTCCGCATCTCACCGTCGCCGGCAATATCGGCATCACGCCAAAGCTGCTGGGCTGGCCACCGGCGGAGATCTCGGCGCGGGTCGACGAATTGCTCGACCTCGTGCGGCTCGACCGCTCACAATATCGCGACCGTCTGCCGCACGAGCTCTCCGGCGGTCAGCGCCAACGCGTCGGCGTCGCGCGTGCGCTGGCTGCGAAGCCGCGCATCGTGCTGATGGACGAGCCGTTCGGTGCGCTCGATCCGCTCACCCGTGACGCGCTCGGCGACGATTATCGCACGCTGCACCGCGAGCTCGGCCTGACCACGGTCATGATCACCCACGACATGACCGAGGCGTTGCTGCTGGCCGATCGTGTCGCTGTCATGCACGGCGGCAGGTTGCTGGCGCAGGGCACGCCGGCGGACCTCTCGGCCAGCACCGATGCCTATGTCGGCGAACTCCTGCGCACGCCGCGGCGACAGGCGGAACGCCTCGGCGCATTGCTGCCGCGGGACGGCGCGGCATGAGCCCGTCAGCCGATCCACGCTGGAGCGAGGCGTTTTCACATCTGCCGGATTATCTCGGCAGTCATGTGCGGGTCAGCGTGTCAGCGCTGGCGCTCGGACTCCTGATCAGCCTGCCGCTCGCGATCGTCGCCCGCAACCGGCCGGTGCTGCGCACAGCGCTGCTCGGGCTTGCCAGCATCGTGCAGACGGTGCCCGGTCTCGCATTGCTTGCGCTGTTCTATCCATTGTTGCTGGCGCTCGCGGCCGTGACCGCGGCGTGGCTCGGCTTCAGCTTCTCCGCATTCGGATTCCTGCCCGCGGTGCTGGCGCTCGCGCTCTATTCGATGCTGCCGGTGTTGCGCAACACCATCACCGGGCTGTCGGGCGTCGATCCCGCGGTGCTGGAGGCCGCCCAGGGCGTCGGCATGACGCCGCAGCAATCGCTGACCATGGTCGAGTTGCCGCTGGCGCTGCCGGTGATGATGGCAGGGATCCGCACCGCCGCGGTCTGGGTGATCGGCACCGCGACGCTGTCGACGCCGATCGGCCAGACCAGCCTCGGCAACTATATCTTCGCAGGATTGCAGACCCAGAACTGGGTGTTCGTGCTGTTCGGCTGCTTCGCCGCCGCGGTGCTCGCGCTCGTCGTCGACCAGTTGCTGGCGCTGATCGAGAATGGCCTGCGCAATCGCAGCAGCATTCGGACCGCACTCGGTGGGCTCGGCATTGCCGCCCTGATTGCGGCGACGCTGGTGCCCGCGATCGCGCGGCCGCACGCGCGCTATGTGGTCGGCGCCAAGACGTTCACCGAGCAATATGTGCTGTCGGCATTGATCGCGCAGCGGCTGCAAGCGGCCGAACTGTCGGCCACGATCCGCGCAGGCCTCGGCTCCAACGTGATCTTCGACGCACTCGCATCGGGCGATATCGACGTCTATGTCGACTATTCCGGCACGCTGTGGGCCAACCAGTTCCACCACACCGACATCAGGCCCCGCGCCGAGCTGCTGAGCGAGCTGAAGACGACGCTGGCGAAGCAGAACATCACGCTGTTCGGCGAGCTCGGCTTCGAGAATGCCTATGCGCTGGTGATACCGAGGAAGCGCGCCGATGAGCTCGGCATCCATTCCGTCGCCGACCTCGCATCGCACGCCGCGACCATGTCGATCGCAGGCGATTATGAATTCTTCTCGCGTCCGGAATGGGCCGGTATCCAGAAGGCCTATGGGCTGACATTCCGCGCCCAGCGCCAGATGCAGCCGGACTTCATGTATGCCGCGGTCGCCTCCGGCGAGGTCGATGTCATCGCCGGCTACACCAGCGACGGGCTGATCGCGAAATACGACCTGGTTGCGCTCGCGGACGACAGGCACGCGATCCCGCCCTATGACGCGATCGTGCTGCTGTCGCCGAAGCGGCGCGACGACGAGGCCTTCGAGGCGGCGCTGCGGCCGCTGCTCGGCAGGATCGACATCGCCGAGATGCGCGAGGCGAACCTGCGCGCATCGGGCAACGATGCATCATCGTCGCCCGATGCCGTCGCGCGCTGGCTGTGGGAGAAGATCGGGATCAGATAATCTCTCACCGTCATTGCGAGCGAAGCGCAGCAATCCACCTCTTTGCATACGAGGAGAGATGGATTGCTTCGTCGCTGCGCTCCTCGCAATGACGGCGCCTCAAAGTCCCTTGATGATCCCCGCGTCGATCAACAGCCGATTGAAGCGGCGCGCTTCTGCGCCGTCCTTGCAGGAATAGAACGCACCGTTGCAGCGAAGCATGATGGCTTTCTGCTCCTCGAATGACGGATCGAGCGGAATACCGGCGGCCTCCTGAATCACCAGCGGCAGATAGGCAGCGTCGATCGTGTTCATCACGGTCGGGCTCTTCACCGGATCGAAGTTGACCGCATCGATCGCGTAGTAGGTCGCGTAATAGCGCTGATCGTAGTCCATCAGCTTCTTGCCGATGCCGGCCTCGTCGAGATCGGGGTCGAGCAGCTGCGGCGAGAACTCCGGCTGATGATCGCCGTAGCGCACGATCAGGAACGGCTGCGCGGGAAACCTCTTCTTCAGCGCCGCGACGAAGCCGGCATAGTCATTGGCGCTCAAGGTCTGCCGGCGCAGATATTCGTCGACCGACGGCGTATTGCCCGGCCGCTTCCACGACGGCAGCAACTCGGGACGGAACTTCGTCTCCCACGGGAAATGATTGGCGGCGAGATAGACGAAGGTGAACAACGGCGTGCCTGATGCCTTCTGTTCGGCCATCAGCTTCAACGCCTTGTCGTAGAAGAAGCTGTCGGGCTCGACGTCCTTCGCATGCAAATCATGCGCGTCGTGGAATTGCTGGATGCCGGTCGTGGTCTGGAAGTTGCGCGCGCTCATGAAGGCACCGAACGCCGGATAGAGCGACAGCGTATCGTAGCCGCAGCGGCGCAGCGCCAGCGGCAAGCCGCGCGCGACCCGGCCCGATGCGATCCGGGTGACGAAATAGGCGAACCGGCCGAACGAGCGCGACGACAAACCCGCAAGCACGTTGTACTCGGTGAACCAGCTCGGCCCGCCATTGCTCTCGGCGAGGAATTTGCGTTCGACACCGTCGTAGGACTTGAACTGGCTGCCATAGCCCGGCGGAACCTTGACGCCGGAAGCAGCGCGGATGTCGAAACTCGATTCATCATGGATCATGATGATGTTCGGCCGCCGCCCGGCGGGATGACAGGCGTCGACCGCGGGGATCTTGAGCTGGTCGCTCGCGCTCGGATCCGACTCCATGAAGCCATAGGCAACGAAGTCGGATACCGCGGTCACGCCGGAGCGCGCGAATTTCGAGAGATAGCCGTCGTCGTAATAGCCGCGCCAGGCTTCATCCGGCCAGGCGAACGCATAGCCCGAGAGCGCGGCGGCGCAGGCCAGGCAGGCGGCAGCGGCCGGCAGACGGCGGATCCGGAACGGATCGAGCCACCACAGCGCGTACATCAAGGGCAGCGTGACGAGGCCGGCGCCGATGATCGACCAGCGCAGGTTCGGAAAGATCGTGAGCAGGAACGCCGCGGTGTCGCGATCGATCACCATCAGGTCGACGAAGTTCGCGGTCATCTGCACCACGTCGTGCTTGAAGCGCGACAGCAGCACCAGCACCACGACCAGCGTCAGCGACAGCGCGCCCGACAATGCCGGCCGGCGCAGCAGCGCGATGAACAGGAAGTTCAGGATTCCCCAGGTGAGCAGGAAGCAGAGCCGTGAGCCGAAGTCGGTCTCGGTCCGCAGCATCAGGATCAGCGCGCCGAGATGCGGCGCGGCGACCGCCATCAACCGCCAGATGCCGATCGCGACGAGACCGCCGGCCAGCGCGGCAACCGAGGAGTTTTGCTGAGGCGCGGGCGCCATGGGCGGGACGCAATACAACCCGGCGCAATGCCACGGCCTTGACTGGCAACGGCCAGGAGGCATACGGCACAGCCGGTGTCTGCGCCGTGTCACAAAATCGTAATTGAATCGTCATGAACGCGCAATGAATTTGCCCGCCCGGAGCACGCCGGGCCGGCACGGCACGCCCTCAGGCTTTGGCCGCCGGCGCCACACCCGCTCCGATGCCCGCAATGAAGAGGTCGAGGATGTCGGCGGCCATCCGCTCGGCCTCAGCGGCGGCGACGCCCCAGCGCGGCAAATGGCCGTCGATGTGCATCCGCGCAAATCCGTAGACCAGCGAACGGCCGGCGATCTGGACCTGCTTGAGATCGCGCCTCCCCAGCTGACCGGCCGAAAATGCCTCCGCCAGCGTGCGCTCGGTCAGGCCGATCAACTCCGCATTGTCGCTGGAAACCCCGGCCGAGCGGTCGTGGTCGAAGAACCGGCGGCTGGAGATGATCTCGAAATGGGTCGGGTTCTTCATGGCCCAGCGCAGATAGGCGATCCCGAGACAACGGAAACGACCGAGCGGATCGCCTGATGGTGCATCGGCCAGCGCCGCCTCGATCTCGGCGCGGAAGCGGCGCTGCGCCTCCTCAGCCACCGCATTCATCAGGGCATCCCGGCTCGGGAAATGCCGGAACGGCGCGCCGGGCGAAACCCCGGCGCGGCGGGCGGCCTCGCGCACGCTGACCGCGTCCGGCCCGCCCTCCCCGACCAACTGCATGGCGGCATCGATCAGGACCCGACGGAGGTCGCCGTGGTGATACGGCTTGGCCGCCGGCGCGCGCGCTGGACGCGGCTTGGCGGGCCGGCGTCCGGCAGGCGGGCTCTTTTCGGATGTCTTGGCGGGACGGCGCATGACGCACGCTCTAGCATCACTCGCTTGTGAATGTAAGCACCGATTACACGAATTGACCGCACCCGATCGCAAGATGTAACTGGCGATTACATCAACAATGGGAGGCAGGTCATGGCGACGCGTCGTAACTGGTTCGAGGGCTGGCGGCTGTTCGGCCTGCTCACATTGACCCTGATCGGGCTTTCGATCTGGATCGCGGCGATGCGGCAGTTCGAGGTCGAGGGCGTGCGGATGGTGATCCGCTTCACGGCACGGACCTCGCTGCTGTTCTTCTGCCTCGCCTTCTCCGCCGCGGCGCTGGCGCGGCTCTGGCCGAACGCCTGGACGCACTGGCAGCGTCGCAACCGCCGCTATCTCGGCGTCACCTTCGCGGCCTCGCACGCCATCCATGCGGTCGCAATCACCGCATTCGCAATGCTCGATCCGCTGGGCTTCGCAGCCGCAACTTCGGTTGTCTCCTACATCTTCGGCGGCATCGGCTATCTCGTGATCATCGCGCTGACCGCGACCTCGTTCGATCGCACGGCTGCGATGCTGGGCCAGCGCGCCTGGCGCAGACTGCATCTCATCGGCGGCTACTATCTGCTGCTGCAGTTCACCGCCTCGTTCGGCAAGCGGATTCCCGAGATGCCGCCCTACGCGCTGTTCCTCGTGCCGCTCGCGGCCGTATTCGCGCTCAGGATGATCAGCATGGCTGCACGGGCTGCGCCGCGTCAGGCGCAGGCAGGCTGAGACGCACCGAGATCAGATTGGATCATACAAGGTGAAACTTGCGGCCGAGCCGGCGATGTACCGACAGCACCGCGCGATCGACGTCGCTGATCAGGCTGTCGCCGAGCACGACATTGGGTATCTCCCAGTTGCGCCCGATCTGCGCGTCGGGCAGCGCGGCGACCGCCGGCACGCGCGCGGTCTCGCAGCCGGGCTGGGCGCGCAGAGCCTCCTCCGCAAGCTGGGTCAGTTCGTCCTGGCTCTTTCCGTCAGTCATGACAGCGGTCCTGACTCCGGAAGATGGCTCACTGATGGCCGAGATTCTCCAGTTCCTTGGCGCGGGTCTCCGTCATGCTGCGTATGCATTCGCCGGCATCGAGCCGGGCGATGGTGCCCTCGCCGAGGTCGTAGTACAGGCAGTTGGCGTCGCGGTACTGGATCCACAGCCGTTGCGCGGTGCGCAACTGCTCGCGCTGCTTGTCGCCTACGGCATCCTTCAGCGCCTGTTGATAGGCAACGTTCATCCGCTTGTCCCACTGCGCAGTCTTGGCCTTGAGGCACTCGACCATCTGGTAGGTGCTGCCATCGCAGGATTGTTCGGGATCGCCCTGATCGCCCGCCCAGGCCGATGAGGTGGCGATGATCAAAGCAGCCGCAACCAGGGTCCCGCGCCTGCACCCGCCTGTCGTCAGGGCAGATTTCATGCCGCCTTCCTCTTCCGATCAATCCAATAGTCGGACCATATGTTAGTGCGGCCGCTGCCGATCCCGTTCATATCGGTCGCACTGCGGCTGGCGTTCCCGATCTGCGCAGGATATTTCATGGCTGTGGAGGAACCATGCGGCGCGCGTGACGCCCGTGATCGTTCTGGCCGTGTTCGGCCTGCTTGTCGGTGGGCTGTTTCGCTATGCCTTCGATGAACTGAATGAAGCCTCCGTCGCGAACTATGTGCGCAGCGCCCTCGACGGCGCCGCCCTCACCCTTATCGTCTGGGCGGCACACCTCTATCTGGCCGCGCGCGGCGGCTGGCTGCGGCGGCAGCCGCTCATTGTCGAGCTGATCGTCCGCTCCGTGATCCTCGCCGTCATCGTTGCGGTTGCCGCGATTGTGCTGGAGATCGTGCTCTACGGGCATGGGCTCGAGGCCAAGTGGATTCGCGAAACGTTCTTCAAGATCATTGGTGTCGGCCTGCTGCTGTCGATCCCGATCACGACGATCTACGAGCTGGTCCGGATGATCGGCGGGCATACGCTGCTCGGCATCGTGCTGGGACGCTACCGCCAGCCGGTGCGCGAGGAACGCGTGCTGCTGTTCCTCGACCTGGTCGGCTCGACGACGCTGGCGGAGACGATGGGCGAGCTGCGCGTGCAGGAACTGTTGACCCGCTTCTTCTGCGATATCGACGAGCCGATCGTGGCGCATGGCGGCGAGGTTCACGCCTATGTCGGCGACGAGGTCATCGTGACCTGGCCGGCCGGCGCCAGCCAGCCGTCGCGCGGTTATCTCGACTGCGTGTTCGCGATCGAGGACCGTCTTGCCAAGCGGGCCGATCACTATCGCAAGGAGTTCGGCGTGGTGCCGACGTTTCGGGCCGGAATGCACGCCGGTCCGGTCGTGGTCAGCGAATGCGGGGTCTCGCGGCGGCAGATTGCCTATTTCGGCGACACTGTGAACGTCACGGCACGGCTGCAGGCGCATTGCAAGGAGGCCGGCCGGCCGCTGCTGATATCGGGAGAGCTGCTTCGCCTGCTTCCCCCGGATCGGGATTTCATCATCGAGCCGCTCGGCTCGACGCAGTTGCGCGGGCGCGCCGCGTCGATCGACATCTTCGCCGTCGCCCGGCGCGGATCGTCCTAAACAATCTCTTAAAAGCACCGGCCAGACTTGCGATCGCGCCCAAAGCGCAAATTGAATCTTGTCCGGTCGCGCTCCGTTAACGATGCGGTGCGTCTCGTATTTGCACCGGGTTCCGCCTTAACGCAGGTGTAAGACCGCGCCCTGCATGGTGCGCGGACAGGTGTCATTCAACAAAAACAAGGTTGCCCATCGATGCCGCAACAGGCGTCACAATCGATTATTGCCGAACTCGAGGATGCGGTCCGGGACGGGACGTCTGCCAAGCGCGTGCAAACGCTGCGGCAGGTCACCGATCTGTTCCTGAACGACGGCGACCGCCTCAACGACGAACAGGTCAAGGTATTTGACGACGTGCTCTGCCTGCTCGTCGCGCGCGTCGAGACGCGTGCGCGGGCCGAGCTCAGCAAGCGGCTCGCGCCGCTCGACTATGCGCCGTTTGAGGTGATTCAGCACCTCGCCTGGGACGACGACATTGGCGTCGCAGGCGAGGTCCTGACCCACTCCAGCCGCCTCTCGAACGCCGCGCTGCGCGAGATCGCCAGCACCAAGGGCCAGGATCATCTGTTCGCGATCTCGGCGCGGGAAAACCTGCCCGCCTCGGTCACCGACGTGATCATCGATCGCGGCGAGGACAAGGTGATCCGGCGCCTCGCCAAGAACGCCGGCGCGCAGTTCTCCGACAACGGCTACTCGATCATCGTCGCCCGCGCCGAAGGTGACGACGAGCTGGTCGAGATCCTCGGGTTGCGCATCGACATTCCGGCCAAGCTGCTGCGCGAACTGCTGCAACGCGCCAAGGAAACCGTGCGCGCCCGCCTGCTCGCGATCGCATCGCCCCGGGCGCGCGAGGAGATCAGCCAGGTGCTGAACGACATCGCGCAGGAAGAGGCAGCCGCCCCGCGCCGCAACTACGGTATCGCCGAAGAGCTGGTCAAGCTGATGAAGCAGCTCAACGAGCTCGACGATGCGGCCGTCTACAAATTCGCCGAGGACGGCAAATTCGACGAGGTCACGGTCGCGCTCGCCGTTCTCAACGACATGCCGATCGCGATGATCGAACGCCTGATGCTCGGCCTCCGTTCCGACCTGCTCCTGATCCCGTGCCGCTCGGCCCGGCTCAACTGGCCGACGGTCGAAACCATCCTGCGCAAACGGCCGCTGCCGCATACCATCGACCATGCGACGCTCGAGATCGCGCACCGCGATTACCGGCGGCTGTCGCTGGAGACCGCGCAGCGCACGGTGCGGTTCTGGCAGCTGCACAACAGGATCGAGAAGCAGCCGATGGCAGCCGGCTAGCCGCCGCTCGCGTTTCGCGACAAAGAAAAAGGGTGGGCAACGCGCCCACCCTTTTTGCTTTTGGTGTGCAGGGCAAGCGACACGCGCTCGCCCTGCAAATTCAGCCTTAGTTCTTGCTCTTGTCGACCAGCGCGCCCTTCTTGATCCAGGGCATCATGTCGCGCAGCTTGGCGCCGACTTCCTCGATCGGATGCTGGGCGAGCTTGGCGCGGGTTGCCTTGAACGAGGTCTGGTTGACCTTGTTCTCCAGCATCCAGTCGCGGGCGAACTTGCCGCCCTGGATGTCGGCGAGCACGCGCTTCATCTCCGCCTTGGTCTCGGCCGTGACGATGCGCGGACCGGTGACGTACTCGCCGTATTCGGCGGTGTTGGAGATCGAGTAGTTCATGTTGGCGATGCCGCCTTCATAGATCAGGTCGACGATCAGCTTCACTTCGTGCAGGCACTCGAAATAGGCCATCTCGGGCGCGTAGCCGGCCTCGACCAGGGTCTCGTAGCCACCCTTGATCAGCTCGACCAGGCCGCCGCAGAGCACCACCTGCTCGCCGAACAGGTCGGTCTCGCACTCTTCCTTGAAGGTGGTCTCGATGATGCCGGCGCGGCCGCCGCCGATCGCCGAGGCGTAGCTGAGGCCGAGGTCGTGCGCATTGCCCGACGAATCCTTGGCGATCGCGATCAGGCAGGGCACGCCGCCGCCGCGCTGATATTCCGAGCGCACGGTGTGGCCGGGGCCCTTCGGCGCGATCATCAGCACGTCGAGGTCGGCGCGCGGATCGAGCAGGTTGAAGTGCACGTTGAGGCCGTGGGCGAACACGAGCGCCGCGCCCTTCTTCATGTTGTCGTGCAGGTGCTCGCGATAGATGTCGCCCTGCAGCTCGTCCGGGGTCAGCATCATGACGAGGTCGGCCCACTTGGCGGCTTCGGCGACTTCCATCACCTTGAAGCCGGCGTTCTCGGCCTTCTTGGCCGAGGCCGAACCCTTGCGCAGCGCGATCGCCACTTCCTTGACGCCCGAATCCTTCAGGTTGAGCGCGTGGGCGTGGCCCTGGCTGCCGTAGCCGACGATGGCGACCTTTTTGCCCTTGATCAGGTTCAGGTCGGCATCGCGATCGTAGTAAACTCGCATCGTGGTTTCCTCGTTTGAAGGGGGCCAAAATCGGCCGATGAATCAGGCTTTCGGAAGGTCAGAACCGCCGGGCGCCCGCGAATTTCCGGCGTTGTCTAGAGCATTTTCACCCTCAGGGGAAACCCTCATCTCGCATGGCGCGGTGCGGCATCATGCGTCCATGAAGACCGGGTAGAGCGAGGCCAGCAGCAGGATGGCCATGACGACGTTGAAGACACGGATCGCCCGGGGCGAGGTCAGGATCGGCCGCAGGGCGGTGCCGAACAGCGCCCAGACGATGCAGGACACCGTTCCCAGCACCAGGCTCAGGCCGACCTGAATCGCGATGTTCCAGGGAAAGGCGGCAATCGCCGCATAGGCCGTGATGGTGCCGATCACCATCACCCAGCCTTTGGCGTTGATCCACTGGAACATGGCCGCGCCCCAGAAGGTCATCGGGCCGCGGCCGGGCTTGTCGTCCTTGTCCGCCGAGGGCGGCTCGGCCATGGCGATGACGGCGGCGAGGTAGATCAGGTAGGCGACGCCGCCATATTTCAGGATCGTCTGCAGCACCGGATAGGCGATGAAGACGGCGCCGAGGCCGACGCCGACCGCGCCGACCATGAAGGCGAAGCCGATCGTGATGCCGGCGATGTGGGGCACCGTGCGGCGGAAGCCGTAGGTCAGCCCCGACGACAGCAGCATGATGTTGTTGGGGCCGGGCGTGAAGAACATCACGACGGCGAATACGACAAAGGCAAACAGCAGCGAATTCGACATCGTGCCCTCACGCGACTTTCGGCAGAGCTTTTGGACGCTTCGACAGCAGCATCACGGCGATGCCGGCGATGACCGTGACCATGCCGGTCAGCCGCAGCGGCCCGAATGTCTCGCCGAACACGATGCTGGAGGCGGCGGAGCCGACGAACGGCACCAGTAGCGCGAACGGCACCACCTGTGCCGCCGGATAATCCCTGAGCAGCCGGCCCCACAGCCAGTAGGCGATGCTGGTGGAGATGCCGCCGAGGCAGAGCACACAGACGAGCCCGGTCAGCGACATGTGGCTCAGCGCCTGCCAGGTCGGCTGCGGCCCGTTGCTGATCAAGGTCAGCAGCGCGAGCGGTACCGCGGCAGACAGGCACAGCCAGGCGAACAGGTCGAACATCGGTACGTCCTGTGCCCGCCGCAGCAGCAGATTGCCGATCGCAAAGCTGATCGGACAGATCATGATGATTGCAAACGCGGCGACGCTGAAGTCGTAACCGACTGTCCCGCAGATCATCAGCAGGCCGAGCGCGGCGATCGCGATCCCGATCGCCTGGGTCCGCGTCGGCATCTCCCCGAAGATCACGGCGGCGAAGGCGATGGTGAACAGCGCCTGGCTCTGCACGATGACGCTCGAAAGCCCGACCGGGACGCCGTGCGCGATCGCAAAGGCCTGCGCCAGGAACTGGCCGAGGAACAGCGTTGAGCTGATCCCGATCAGCAGCGGCCAGGAGACGTCGGGCTTGCGCAGGAACAGGCACGGCAGCGCGGCGATGGCGAAGCGCAGCGTCGTCATCAGCTCCGGCGAGAACTCATTGAGCGCGATCCGGCTTGCGACGAACGCAAGCCCCCAGATCACCGCGACCATGACGGCGATGCCAACATCGGCCGGCTTCATTGTTGTTCTTCTTTTGCTTCCGTTACGACGGTCGGGATCTAGATCTGTTCATCCGGCTTAGGTTTGCGCAGCAGATAGGTGCCGTGCAGCGGTGCGTGGTAGTCGGCCGCGACCAGCGTGAAGCCGGTCTCGGTCAGCATGCGCTCCATCACCCAGCCGAAGGTCGAGTATTCGTCGCGCATATGGGTCATCACGCTCTCGCGTTCGAAATCGTGATTCTTGATCGAGAAATCGGCCCAACCCTCGACATCACGGTCGACGCCGTCGGGCATGCTGACGAACACCATGTCGCGCAGATAGAAGTTCGCGCCCGGCTTCAGCGCGTTGAAGATCCGCGACAGCGCCACGGCCTTCCAGAAGTCCGGCAGATGATGCAGCGTGAATTCGCTGACGATCAGATCGTAGGAGTTCGGCTGATAGGCGAAGGACAATAGGCCGGCCGGCTGGGTCCGGATCTTCGCCTTGCGGTCGCGCGCATAGATCTCGGCAAGCCCGATCATCGCCGGCGAGATGTCGATGGCGTCGACCTCGGCGCCTATCAGCGCCGCCTCGGTCGCCAGCACACCGTTGCCGCAGCCGATGTCGGCGATGCGCCAGCCCGGCTTGACGCCGAGCATGGTCAGCGCCTGACGGGCCCGGACATCGCTGTCCTCGCTGACGTCATAGATCGAGGCAACCGCGGTATCGAGACCGACCTGCCGCCGTTGCGTGTAATACCAGTCGCGCGCCAACATGACTCACATCCCTTCCGGCCCACGCGTGATCGCGGCCACCCCGGTTCGTGACACCTCGACCAGGCCCAGCGGGCGCATCAGGTCGATGAACTGACTGATCTTGGACGAGTTGCCCGTGATCTCGAACACGAAGCTCTCGGTCGTGGCGTCGATCACCCGGGCGCGGAACGCATCCGCCAGCCGCAGCGCCTCGACGCGGTGATCGCCACCACCCCTCACCTTGACCATCGCAAGCTCGCGCTCGATCGAGCTGCCGGTCAGCGTCATGTCGACGACGCGGTAGACCGGGATCATGCGGTCGAGCTGATGCTTGATCTGCTGGATCACCATCGGCGTGCCCGTGGTGACGATCGTGATCCGCGAGAGATGTTTCTGGTTCTCGGTCTCCGAGACGGTGAGACTGTCGATGTTGTAGCCACGGCCGGAGAACAGGCCGATCACGCGCGCGAGCACGCCGGGCTCGTTCTGCACGAGGACAGACAGCGTATGCGTCTCGTTCGGATCGTGACGCTCTTCGAGGAAGTAGGCGGATGCGGGCTGGTTCATGGTCGTCCCCTTACATTCTTGTCACGCCACCGCCCGCTGGGCGGCCGGCGCAGCATCCGTCCCGATCCAGGTCCGGAACAGATCGAAATCGATATTGCCGCCGCTCAAGATCAGGCCGACCCGCTTGCCGGCGAGCTTGCTCTTTTCCTGCAGCGCGGCCGCGAGCGCCGCAGCGCCCGCGCCCTCGGCGAGATTATGGGTATCGGTCCAGTAGGCGCGGATCGCCTGGGCGACCTCGTCGTCGGTGACCTGCACGATGCGCGAGGCGCCCTTGCGGATCAGGGCGAGCGCATCCGCGTCCGGAATCCGCGTCGCCATGCCGTCGGCGAGCGTGTTGCTGGTCTCGGTGGTCACGATCTTTCCGGCCGCAAACGACAGCGCGTAGGACGGCGCCTCGGTCGACTGCACGCCGACGATCTCGGTCTTCAGGCCGAGCAGATCGCGCGCCATGATGCAGCCGGAGATGCCGGAGCCCTGCCCGATCGGCACATAGAGGATGTCGAGATCGGGCGCTGACCGAAACAGTTCGAGCGCATAGGTCGCAACACCCAGCACCAGGTCCGGATGGAACGACGGCACCATGTGCAGGCCGGCGAACTGGGCGCGGCGCCCGGCCTCCTCCCGCGCGGCCTGGAAGTCCTCGCCGTGCTCGACGAGCTCGGCGCCGAACGCACGCATGGCGCGGTTCTTCTCGACCGAGTTGCCGCGGGGAACATAGATCGTCGCCGGCACGCCATGACGGCCCGCGGCGAAGGCCAGGCTCTGGCCGTGATTGCCGCGCGTCGCCGAGATGATGCCGGGCACATCAGGCCGCTCGCGCTTCAGCCGCTCGAGATAGACCAGGCCGCCGCGCACCTTGAAGGCGCCGGTCGGCGTGTGGTTCTCATGCTTGACCACGACCTCGGTACCGAGCCGCTCGGCCAGCAACGGCCAGGCATACGCCGGCGTCGCCGGCACCGCGGTGCCGACGATCCTGTGCGCGCGCTCGAGCTCGTTGAGATCAAACATGAGAGCCGCCTTCCATCCGAGCACGCGATAGACCGCCTCGCCCCGCTCTTCGCGGGGCCGAGACGAGCTTCGCTCGCTCTGAGAGGGTTGGGGTGAGGGGCTGCCTCCAAGAAAGCGGTGAGAGAAGGACTCGCGGAGACTCCCCCTCACCCGGATTGCGCTCGCGCGCAATCCGACCTCTCCCCGCAAGCGGGGCGAGGTGAAGAGAGAGTGCGCCACGATCGAACATCATCACACCAGCGCCTTGCCGCCGGAGAAGGCCTTCGCGGTGGCCTCATCGGTCGCTTCTTCCGGCAGCAGCATCTCGTTATGCGCCTTGCCCGACGGGATCATCGGGAAGCAGTTCTCCAGCGCGGCGACGCGGCAGTCGAACAGCACCGGGCGCTTGATCGAGATCATCTCCTTGATCGCGCCGTCGAGATCGGCGGGCTTGTGCGCCTGCAGGCCGACGCAGCCATAGGCGTCGGCGAGCTTGACGAAGTCCGGCAGCGCTTCCGAGTACGAATGCGACAGCCGGTTGCCGTGCAGCAGCTGCTGCCACTGCCGCACCATGCCCATGTACTGGTTGTTCAGGATGAAGATCTTGATCGGCAGCTCGAACTGGACCGCCGTCGACATCTCCTGGATCGTCATCTGCACCGAGGCGTCGCCGGCGATGTCGATCACCAGGCTGTCCGGATGCGCCACCTGCACGCCGACCGCGGCCGGCAGGCCGTAGCCCATGGTGCCGAGGCGCCCGAGGTCATCCAGCGGTGTGGCTCCTCGAAGCCGAAGAACTGCGCCGCCCACATCTGGTGCTGACCGACTTCGGTCGTGATGTAGGTGTCCTTGCCTCGGGTCAGCTCGAACAGGCGCTGGATCGCGTATTGCGGCAGGATGACATCGTTGTTCTTGCGGTAGGACAGCGAGTTGCGCGCGCGCCATTGCGCGATCTGCTGCCACCACGCCTTGATGTCCGGCTTCTTGGCTTCCGCCTTGAACACCTGCAGCAAGTCGCCGAGCACGTTGCCGCAATCACCGATGATCGGCACGTCGACGCGGATGTTCTTGTTGATCGAGGACGGATCGATGTCGATGTGGATCTTCTTCGAGCCCGGCGAGAACGCGTCGGTGCGGCCGGTGATGCGGTCGTCGAAGCGCGCGCCGACGCACAGCATGACGTCGCAATCATGCATGGTCATGTTGGCTTCGTAGGTGCCGTGCATCCCCAGCATGCCGAGCCAGTTCGGCCCCGACGCGGGATAGGCGCCCAGACCCATCAGGGTCGAGGTGATCGGAAAGCCGGTTGCTTCCACCAGCTGGCGCAGCAGCTGCGAGGCCTCGGGACCGGAATTGATCACGCCGCCGCCGGAATAGATCACCGGACGCTTGGCATTGGCGAGCAACGCCACCGCCTTGCGGATCTGGGTCGCGTCGCCCTTCACGCGCGGCGTGTAGGAGACGTGCACGTCGGACTTGCGCTGCGGATGATAGGTGCCGGTGGCGAACTGCACGTCCTTCGGCACGTCGACCACGACCGGACCCGGCCGGCCGGTGGTGGCGACATAGAAGGCCTCGTGCAGCACCCTGGCGAGGTCGTTGACGTCGCGCACCAGCCAGTTGTGCTTGGTGGCGGGCCGCGTGATGCCGACGGTGTCGCATTCCTGGAAGGCGTCGTTGCCGATCAGATGGGTCGGCACCTGGCCGGTGATGCAGACCAGCGGGATCGAATCCATCAGCGCGTCGGTCAGCGGCGTCACCATGTTGGTGGCGCCGGGGCCCGACGTCACCAGCACCACGCCGGGCTTGCCGGTCGAGCGCGCATAGCCTTCGGCGGCGTGGCCGGCGCCCTGCTCGTGGCGGACCAGGATATGCTCGACCTCGCTCTGCTGGAAAATCTCGTCGTAGATCGGAAGCACCGCACCGCCGGGATAGCCGAAGACATGCTGCACGCCGTGATCGATGAGCGCGCGCACGATCATCGCGGCGCCGGTCATCTGATTGGGATCGTGGCTCTTGTCGGTCATGGTTCGCTCCGGATGCGCTTGTTTTTGCGCGGCTTTTGTCAGTTCTCGTCAGTTCTGCTTCGGGCAATAAAAAGGGGCCCCAGAGGCCCCATGCACACCGCCCGAATTTGGATGGCCGCTAGCCATCCCCGGCGGTGTGCCTGGGTACGACGGCGATAAGGAGTTTGGTAATAATGTTGCGCACGAGACGACCCAGTCTTCCCAAAGGTTGCGCGAACATAGCGGCCAAAGCCTGAATGTCAAGGCAAGGCAAGCACTTTCGCGATTTACGTACTCTAACGGGGTTCCGCCCGTTCGGCGAGTGCTTTTGCGCTGGCGAACACGCATGGCTGACGGGCGCGCGGCGGCATCGGTGCGCTTCGCTCCATCCGGTCTACGGGATCCGGCTCTCCAGCCACTCCCTGCCAGCCTCCGGGGCCACCCATTCGAATTCCGGGAGCTGGTGGCGAAACCAGGTAAACTGGCGCTTGGCATAATGGCGGGTGTCGGCCCGGCCGATTTCGGCGGCTTCCTCCCGGCTGATCTCTCCCTTGAGGTGCCGGATCAGCGCCGGCACGCCATGGGCCTTCATCGCCGGCAGCAGTGGGTCGAGCCCGCGCGCCGCCAATGCAGCGACCTCGTCGCGCGCGCCGGCATCGAGCATCGCGCCGAACCGCGCGTCGATCCGCGCATAAAGCTGCTCGCGCTCCGGCGCGAGAAACAGCGCATGGAATTGGCCCGGTGGCAGCAACGGCGGCAGGCCATCGCGATGCCAGTCCGGCAGCGGGCGACCGGTGGCCTCGACGACCTCGAGCGCCCGCGCGATGCGGGTGCGGTCGCGCGGCTTCAGCCGTTCTGCCGACACCGGATCGCGCTGCACGAGCTCGGCATGCAGCGCCTCAACGCCGTGCTGCTCCAGCCTTGCGCGCACGCCGTCGCGCACATCGGGGGGGATCGGCGGCACCGCCGACAGGCCGCGCGTCAGCGCCTTGAAATACAGGCCGGAGCCACCGATGAAGATCGGCAGCCGGCCCTGCGCACGCGCCTCGCCCAGCACATTGGCCGCATCCGCCACCCAGGCGCCGGCCGAGAAATTCACGGCGGCGTCGACATGGCCGTACAGCCGATGCGGAACCAGCGCCTCCTCGCCGGCAGTCGGCCGCGCCGTGATGATCCGCAGATCGCGATAGACCTGCATGGAGTCGGTGTTGATCACGATCCCGCCGGTGCGCTGCGCGAGCGCGAGCGCCAGCGCCGACTTGCCGCTGGCGGTCGGCCCTGCGATAAGCACTGCCTTGTCCAACAATCCCGAATGCGCCTGCATGTCCCTCGTTGCCACGCTGATCTGCAATCCTGCAAGCCCCGCGCTCGACTCCACCATCGTCGAGGGCGCGCGGGCCGTGCTGCCCTCACCCGGCCCGGCGCAGTGGCTGTTCAACGAAGTCGCCGTCGATATTCCCTTCGAGAGCCAGAACACCGGCAAGGACGACATCAAGGCGATCGAGGAACGCCTGCGCCAGGCCCGCGGCGACCTGCCGATCGACATTGTCGTGCAGCCTCGGATCATCAGGCGCAAGAAGCTTTTTCTGGCCGACATGGATTCCACCATGATCGGACAGGAATGCATCGACGAGCTCGCCGATTTCGCCGGGCTGAAGGCCCATGTTGCCGCCATCACCGAGCGCGCGATGCGCGGCGAGATCGAGTTCGAGTCGGCGCTGCGCGAGCGCGTGGCGTTGCTGAAGGGCCTGCCGGTCGGCGTCGTCGACGAGGTGCTCGACAAGCGCATCACGCTGACACCGGGCGGGCGCGAGCTGGTCATGACCATGCGCGCGCAGGGCGCCTATACCTGCCTGATCTCGGGCGGCTTCACCTTGTTCACCAAGGTGGTCGCGGCGAAGGTCGGCTTCCAGGAGAACCGCGCCAATCAGTTGCAGGTCGCGGACGGCAAGCTGACCGGCGAAGTGGTCGAGCCGATCCTCGGCCGCGCCACCAAGCTCGCCACCCTGATCGAGCTGACCGAATCCTTCGACCTCGACGACATCGACACGCTGGTGGTGGGTGACGGCGCCAACGATCTCGGCATGATCCAGGCCGCAGGCCTCGGCGTCGCCTATCACGCCAAGCCGGCGGTCGCGGCCGCCGCGGCGGTGCGGATCGACCACGGCGACCTCACTGCGCTGCTGTATGCGCAGGGCTATCGCCGGGACGAGTTCGTGGCGGGGTGAACCTTGCCGTCGTCCCGGCGAAAGCCGGGACCCATAACCACCGATGCCAATTACCTAGAAAAGCCGTCGCCCAGTTCCTCAACAAGAACGGCCACGGCGTATGGGTCCCGGCTTTCGCCGGGACGACATTCTACTGCACGCCGAGCGCGACGAAGCGGAGTTCGCCGTCGCCATTGGAGACCAGCAGCAGCACGGACTTCTTGCCGTCCTTCTTCAGCTGATCGACGCGCTTCTTGATGTCGGCGGCGCTGGACACCGCCTCTTGCGCCACCTCGACGATGACGTCGCCGGCCGACAGCCGCTTCTCGGCGGCATCGGAGGCGTTGTCGACGCCGGTGACAATGACACCCTTCACGCTGTCCTTGATCTTGTACTTGGTGCGCAGATCCTTGCTCAGCGCCGCAAGGTCGAGACCGAGCGCCTTCTGGGTCACCGGCTTCTCGGCGGCGTCGTCCTTCGGCTTGGCGTTGGCCTGCTGGACCTTCTCGTTGTCCTCGAGCCGGCCGAGCGTGACCTTGCGGGTCTCCTCATTGCCCTTGCGGATGATGACGACGTCGACTTCCTTGCCGACCGCAGTATCGGCGACGACGCGCGACAGATCCTTCGGGTCCTTGACGTCCTTGCCGTCGAACTTGACGACGACGTCGCCGGGCTCGATGCCGGCCGGCCTGGCCGGGCCCTTGTCGTCGACGCCGGCAACCAGCGCGCCGCGCGCCGGCTTGATGTTGAGGCTGTCGGCGATCTCGTCGGTGACCTGCTGGATGCGAACGCCGAGCCAGCCGCGGCGCAGCTCGCCGAACTTCTGCAGCTGGTCGACGACGCCGGCCACCGTCTTCGACGGCACGGCGAAACCGAGGCCGATCGAGCCGCCGGTCGGGGAGATGATCAGCGTGTTGACGCCGATCACCTCGCCATCGAGGTTGAACAGCGGACCGCCGGAATTGCCGCGGTTGATGGCGGCGTCGGTCTGGATGTAGCTGTCATACGGGCCCTGGCTGATGTCGCGGTTCTTGGCCGAGACGATGCCTGCGGTCACCGTGCCGCCGAGGCTGAACGGGTTGCCGATCGCGACCACCCAGTCGCCGAGGCGGATCTTGTCGCTGTCGCCGAACTTGACCGCGGTGAGCGGCTTCGGCGGCTTGAACTTGAGGACCGCGAGGTCGGTCTTCTTGTCGACGCCGACCAGCTCGGCCTTGATCTTGGTGCCGTCGTTGAGGATGACGTTGATCTCGTCGGCGTCGGCGATGACGTGGTTGTTGGTGACGACGATACCTGCGGTATCGACGATGAAGCCCGAGCCGAGCGAGTTGGTCTTGCGCGGCTGGAACTCGCCACTCTTGTCGCCGCCCTTGCCGGGCGGCCCGCGGCGGTTCTTGAAGAAGTCGTCGAAGAACTCCTCAAACGGCGAGCCGGGCGGCAATTGCGGCATCGTCCGGTCCTTGGCCTCGATCGTCTGCGACGTCGAGATGTTGACGACGGCGTCGATCACCTTCTCGGCGATGTCGGCGATACCCTCGGGGCCGCGTGCGAACGCCGGCACGGAGCTCAGCATGCTCGCAGCACCGATCGAGATCGCAGCTCCCATCATGCGGAGGCGACGGCTCAGGGCTGGTCTGGCAGCGATCATGTCGGAGTTTCTCCAGGCAAACGGGTTCAAATTAGCTGGTCGCAGTATGCGCCCGTGATCACAGAGTGCGCCCGAACGGGCATATGGCGCAAGCATCTCACCCCGGCATTTCGGCGAAAAACCGGCTGCGAGAGGCTCACGATTATGTTCATTCTGGCGCGATCTGCGCGGTGGAACAGGCAATGATCAGCGCCGCACCAGCCAGATCAGGATCAGTCCCGCAACCGCCGAACCGATGCCGACAATGCGCAGGATGTTATCGGGCGTGGCCAGCGCGCTCTTCATCGCCCGGCGCATCCAGGCGGGGCTTGCCGCAAACAGGATACCTTCGAGCACGAACAGGATTCCCAACCCGATGAGGAAGTCGCCGAACGCTATGGACTTCATCGGATGGCAGCCTCCCGCTCGATGCTTATTGTTGTTGAGTGGCGGCGACGCGTGATCCGCATCGCCGCCAGGTCGTGATGTTCAAGTCGTGATGTTCAGGTCTTGACGTTACTGTTTCGGCGCGGCGGCCGCCTCAGGCGCCTTGCCGTTCGCATTGCCGAAGTATCTGAAGAATTCCGAGTCCGGCCGCAACAGGAAACGTGTGTCGCCGGAGCGCAGACTATTCTCATAGGCCGTCATCGAGCGATAGAACGCGAAGAAGTCCTTGTCCTTGCCATAGGCCTCGGCGAACAGGCGGTTGCGCTCGGCATCACCAGCACCGCGGGTTTGCTCCGCGGTCGAGTTCGCCTCGGCGACAATCACCGTTGCTTCGCGGTCGGCCTTGGAGCGGATCTCCTGCGCCTTCTGGTCGCCCTGGGCACGGAACTCGGCCGCTTCGCGCTGACGCTCGGACTTCATCCGGTCGTACACCGCCTGGCTGTTCTGCTCCGGCAGGTCGGCGCGGCGGATCCGGACGTCGACGACTTCGATGCCGTAGCCGTCGGCCTCCTTGTCGAGCTGCTCGCGAATCCGTGCCATCAGCTTCTCGCGCTCGTCACGCACCACCGTGATGAAGGTGACCTCGCCGAGCACGCGGCGCAGCGCCGCGTTGAGCAGCGTGGTCAGCTGCAGGTTGGCGGCCTGGATAGAGCCGACGCTGGTGTAGTAGCGCAGCGCATTCTTGATGCGATAGCGCGCGAAGGCGTCGACCACCAGCCGCTTCTGGTCGGAGGCGATCACCTCCTGCGACGGGTTTTCGAGATCGAGGATGCGCTTGTCGACGTTGATCACCGAATTCCACGGCGCCTTGAAGTGCAGGCCGGGATCGGTGACGACATCGACCGGCTCGCCGAACCGCAAGACGATCGTCTGCTCGGTCTGCTGCACGGTGAACACCGAGCTGTAGCCGACGGCGAGAACGATGAAGAGGAGAACCAGGGACACAATGCCGGTGACAGGGGACCTCATCGGGTGGCTCCCTGCTGCTGGCCGGTCGTGGCCGGCGCTGCTGCCGGACGCCGCGGCGTCAGTTCGCCGAGCGGAAGATAGGGCACGACGTTCTGGCCCTGGCCGCCGTCATAGACCAGCTTCTCGGAGCTACCGAGCACGCGTTCCATGGTCTCGAGATAGATGCGCTCGCGCGTCACTTCGGGTGCCTTCTTGTATTCATCATAGACTTTCAGGAAGCGTGCGCTCTGGCCCTTGGCCTCGGCGACCGCCTGCTCCTTGTAGCCCTCGGCGGCCTGCAGGATCTGCGCGGACCGACCACGCGCTTCCGGCACGATCCGGTTGGCGTAGGTCTGCGCCTCGTTCTGCTTGCGCTCGAGGTCGGAGCGCGCCGCCTGCACGTCGCGGAATGCGTCGATCACCTGCGCCGGCGGATCGACCTTCTGCATCTGCACCTGGGTGATCTGGATGCCCGCGCTGTAGTTGTCGAGCGTCTTCTGCATCAGCTCCTGGACGTTCTGCTCGGTGACGTTGCGCGCCCCGGTCAGGATCGGCTGGATCTGCGAGCGGCCGATCACCTCACGCATCGCGCTTTCGGCGACCGCCTTCACGGTGCCTTCGGGATTCTGGATGTTGAACAGGTAGGCGCCGGCCCCGCCGGGCTTGATGCGCCACAACACGGTGAAGTCGACGTCGACGATGTTCTCGTCGCCGGTCAGCATCAGGCTCTCTTCCGGCACGTCGCGCATGGTGCGGCCGCGCCGTGCGGGATCGTCGATCAGGGTCATGCCGATCGAGATCGTGTTGACGCGCAGCGCCTTCGGCAGCAGCACCGTTTCGATCGGATACGGCAGGTGATAGCGCAGGCCCGGCTGGGCATCGCGGTCATATTTGCCGAAGCGCAGCACGACGCCGAGCTCTTCGGACTGGACACGGAAGATTCCGGTCGCAAACCAGATCGCGAGCGCTGCGACCAGCACCAGCACGATGCCCATGCTGCTGAAATGGCCGCCGGGCAGCCACTGCTGCAGCCGGTCCTGGCCGCGCCGCAGCAGATCCTCAAGATCCGGCGGCCTTGGCCCGGCCGACTGCGGACCTGTGCCCCACGGCCCTTTCGGACCCGAGCCCCATGGCCCCCCGCCCTGATTTTTCCACGGCATCAAACATCTCCTCGGCAAGTCCGGACGGGACGCCCGGCCTCGAATGTCCGGCCCGGTTATAGGGGACCGTCAGGGCCCTTACAACGCAAGCTTCCTGGCCGGACGAGCTATGCGCCGGGGCAAAATTGTCAATGCAAACATTGGTTAACCCCGGCCGCGCCGACGATATGTCACATAGGAGAAGTCGGCGTTGTCGTCCGGACCAGCCGGATTCCGCACGCGCGCGACCTCGTCCCACTCCTTGGCGTCGATTTTGTCGAACCGTGTATCGCCGTCCGGCCGGGCGTGAACCTCGGTGATCTCCAGGCGATCGGCCGTGCCCATCCATTGCGCATAGATTTCCGCGCCACCGATGACGGCAATTTCAGTGGCGAAACGCCGCAGCGCGTCACCAAGCGCAATTGCGCGGGCGTTTTCGAACGACGTCGTGACGATCGCACCACGCGCGCGGTAGTTCGCATCGCGCGTCACCACGATGTTGGTGCGACCCGGCAGCGGCCTGCGCAGGGATTCGAACGTCTTGCGTCCCATCACGACGGGCCGGTTCAGGGTGAGCGCCTTGAAGCGCTGCTGATCGGTCTTCAGCCGCCATGGAATTGCGTTGGCATTTCCGATCACACCGTTCTCGGCGACCGCGACGACGAGTACGATCTCCATCAGCGAGCCCCGTCCGCAAGCGCCGACAGCGCCTCGCCGGAGACGCGGCAGATCGTCCATTCGTCCATCATCTCGGCGCCGAGCGATTTGTAGAATGCAATCGACGGCGCGTTCCAGTCGAGCACCGCCCATTGCAGCCGCGACCAGCCATTGGCGAGGCATTGCTTCGCCAGATGCACCAGCAGCGCCTTGCCGATGCCCTTGCCGCGCAGCGCCGGGCGCACGAAGAGATCCTCGAGATAGATGCCGTGGCGGCCGGCGAAGGTCGAGAAGTTGACGAACCAGACCGCGAAGCCGGCGGGCTCGCCGTTCCATTCCGCGATGTCGCAAAAGAGCCGCGGGTTGGCGCCGAACAGCGCCTCGGCGATATCGGCCTCGCTGGCGTGGACCTCGTGCAGGAGCTTTTCGTATTCGGCGAGCTCGCGGACCAGCGAGAACACCAGTCCGGCCTCATCGGGCCGCGCGCGGCGGATCGTCAGCGACATCAGACTGCGACTTCGGCCTTGATGTGCGGATGCGGGTCGTAACCTTCGAGTTTGAAGTCTTCGTAACGGAACGCGAAGATGTCCTTCACATCAGGGTTGATCGCCATCGTCGGCAGCGGCCGCGTCGGGCGCGTCAACTGCAGGCGCGCCTGCTCGAGATGGTTCGAGTAGAGATGCGCGTCGCCGAGCGAGTGCACGAAATCGCCGGGCTTCAGCCCGGTCACCTGCGCCACCATCATGGTCAAGAGCGCGTAGGAGGCGATATTGAAGGGCACACCGAGGAAGACGTCACCTGAGCGCTGATAGAGCTGACAGGACAATTTGCCGTTCGCGACATAGAATTGGAACAGGCAGTGGCACGGCGGCAGCGCCATCTTGTCGACTTCGGCCGGATTCCAGGCGCTGACGATCAGCCGCCGCGAGTCCGGGTTGCGCTTGATCATCTCGATCACGTTCGTGATCTGGTCGATGCTGCGGCCATCGGGCGCCGGCCAGGAGCGCCATTGCGAGCCGTAGACCGGACCGAGATCGCCGTTGGCGTCGGCCCACTCGTCCCAGATCGTGACGCCGTTGTCGTTGAGATATTTGATGTTGGTGTCCCCGGCCAGGAACCAGAGCAGCTCGTGGACGATCGCCTTCAGCGGCAGCCGCTTGGTGGTCAGCATTGGGAAGCCGGCCGAGAGGTTGAAGCGCATCTGATGGCCGAAGATCGACAGCGTGCCGGTGCCGGTGCGATCGTGCTTCTCCGCGCCGTCGGCGAGGATGCGTTCGAGCAGGTCGTGATACTGGTTCATGACTGATTCTTGGCGTCTGTTTCGGGCTTCCGAGGGAGCGGCGAATGTAGCGGCCAAGACCGCTAGTCGACACGCCGATTCGGCTGAACGCACCGATTATACCCTGAAAAATGAACACTCCTGCGCCAAACGGCAAGGGGCGGAACTCGCGTCCCGCCCCTCGCCTATCCACTTGATCACGCTGGCTTAACTCGCCGGCTTCAGCACCGGCGTCCATTTCGCGATCTCGTTCTTGACGAGGGTCGCGAGCGCCTCCGGCGTGCGGTTGGCGGGCGCCGGGATTACGCTGCCGAGCTCGAGCAGGCGCTTGCGGACGTTCTCGTCGTCGAGCGCCTTGATCGCCGCAGCATTCAGCGTCGCGATGATGGCGGGCGAAGTTCCCTTCGGCGCGAACACCGCATTCCAGGCCTGAGCCTGGAACGCCGGCAGGCCGGCCTCCGTCGTGGTCG
This sequence comes from Bradyrhizobium oropedii, assembly GCF_020889685.1. GTDB lineage: Bacteria > Pseudomonadota > Alphaproteobacteria > Rhizobiales > Xanthobacteraceae > Bradyrhizobium > Bradyrhizobium oropedii. The sequence continues at coordinate 9,936 of NZ_JACMYO010000015.1, read as the reverse complement.
GGACATTGGGGAGCGACGGATTGCGCTCGGGGGTCGCGACCGCATAGGCCTTGATGGTGCCGGCGTTGATCTGCGGCACCGCGTTGACGATCTGGTCGCACATGTAATCGACCTGGCCGGCGACCAGCGCGTTCATCGCCGGGCCGGTACCGTTGAACGGCACGCCGACCGGCTTGACGTCGAGGATCGAGTTCAACAGCTCGCAGGACGCGTGCGAGACTGAGCCGATGCCGGCATGCGCGGCGTTGACCTTCTCGGCATTGGCCTTCACGTAGGCGACGAATTCCTTCAGATCCTTCGGCGGGAAATCCTTGCGGGCAAGGATCAGGATCGGCGTACCCGCGAGCAGCGCAACCGGCTCGAAATCCTTTTCCGGATGATACGCAAGCTTCGGGTAGAGCGGCACGGACGCCGCGTGCGTGCCCATGTGTCCGGTAATCAGCGTGTAGCCGTCATTGGCGGCGCGTGCGGCGCGCGTCGTCGCGGTGGTGCCGCCGGCGCCGACCACGTTCTCGATGACGATGCTTTGTCCAAGCGTTTGCGCCATGTGGGCGGTGACGATGCGCGAGATGACGTCGGTCGGACCGCCGGCTGCGAACGGCACGATCATGGTGATGGTGCGCGTCGGATAGTTTTGCGCAGACGCCGGCGCGGCGAATGCGCTCAGCGCGGCAAATGCCGACAGGCATGCGCCCGCAAGCGAGCGAATGGACATCATCTCGATTCCTCCCGGGAACGTTTGACCAATAAAAATGCCGGCCAAATCGGCCGGCATTTTCATTTCACGAGACGACATCGAGTGTCGATTCGACTTCCGCCTGCGGCGCGCCGACGCAGGACCTGGAGAGAACTCAGCCCTCGGACTCGACGAACACCTCGTCGCGCTTCGCACGCAACGCCGGCAGCACGGCGAGCACCAGCAGACCCGCCGCGATCGCCAGCAGCACCGCCGACAGCGGCCGCGAGAGGAACACGCTCCAGTCACCGCGCGAGATCAGCAGTGCGCGACGCAGGTTCTCCTCCATCAGCGGACCCAGCACCATGCCGAGCAGCAGCGGTGCCGGCTCGAAATCGTGCTTGATGAGCCAGTAGCCGACCAGGCCGAACGCGCCTGCGAGAACGACGTCGACCGGCGCGTTGTTCACCGAGTAGATGCCGATCGCGCAGAACACCACGATCGAGGGGAACATCAGCCGGTACGGCACGCGCAACAGACGAACCCAGATGCCGACCAGCGGCAGGTTGATGATGATCAGCATCAGATTGCCGATCCACATCGAGGCGATCATGCCCCAGACCAAATCGGGCTGCTTCTGCATCACCTGCGGACCCGGCACGATGCCATGAATGGTCATCGCGCCGACCATCAGCGCCATCACCGCATTCGGCGGGATGCCGAGCGTGAGCAGCGGGATGAACGAGGTCTGCGCCGCGGCGTTGTTGGCGCTTTCCGGCGACGCGACGCCCTCGATCGCGCCGCGGCCGAACCGCGACGGATCTTTCGCCAGCTTCTTCTCCAGCGTATAGGCCGCGAACGAGGCGATCACGGCGCCGCCGCCCGGCAGAATGCCGAGGATCGAGCCGAGCACGGTGCCGCGCAGGATCGCAGGCGTGGAATCCACCAGATCCTTCCTGGTCGGCATCAGGCCGGTGATCTTCTGCTGCACCAGATTGCGGTCCATCTCCGCGCCGTGGTCGAGGTTGCGAATGATCTCCGCGAAGCCGAACACGCCCATCGCCACGGTGGCGAAGCCAAGACCGTCGGCAAGCTCGGGGATGTTGAAGGCCATGCGCGAGGCACCGGTCTCGATGTCGGAGCCGACCATCGACAACAACAGGCCGAACACGATCATCGCGACCGCCTTCAGCACCGAGCCCTTGGCCAGCACCACCGCGAAGATCAGGCCGAGCACCATCAGCGAGAAATATTCGGCCGGGCCGAACGCCAGAGCGAGCTTGGTCAGCGGCGCGCCGAGCACGGCGATCAGCACGGTTGCGACGCAGCCGGCAAAGAACGAGCCGATCGCGGCGATCGCCAGCGCCGGGCCGGCGCGGCCCTGCTTGGCCATCTGATGGCCGTCGAGCGCGGTGACCACGGAGGTCGCCTCACCCGGAATATTGACCAGGATCGAGGTGGTCGACCCGCCATATTGCGCACCGTAATAGATGCCGGCGAGCATGATCAGCGCACCGACCGGCGGCAAACCGAAGGTGATCGGCAGCAGCATCGCGACGGTGGCAATGGTGCCGATGCCGGGCAGCACGCCGACCAGCGTGCCGACCAGCGCACCGATCAGGCACATCAGAAGGTTGATCGGCGAGAACGCGACCGCGAAACCGTGGGCGAGATTGGCAAACAGTTCCATCACGCCCTCACTGGATCAGGAAACGCGGGAACATCGGCATCGGAAGTCCCAGCACATAAGGAAACAGCAGCGCGCAGCCGAGCGTCAGGCAGGCACCGACAATGATGGCTTCGATCCATTTGGTCTCATGCGAGCCGAGTGCGGCGATCAGGAAGGCCGCAAAGGCGGAGACGACGAGGCCGAACGGCCGGATCCCGACTGCGAAGAACACGATGGCCGCGGACACGAACAACGGGCCGCGCCAGGAATAGGCCGCGATATTCGGGCCGTCCTTGAGAACGCCCATCAGCGCAACGGCAGCGCCGAGCAACAGCAGCAGCACGGCAAACATGCGCGGCGCGGTTCCGGCGCCGAACGAAAATCCGTGCATGCCTTGCAGATCGCTCGAGGCCCACAAGGCAAACAGCGCGACCGCCACCATGGCGAGCCCGCCGATGAAGTCCTGCGGACCGCGTACCCATTCCGGCAAGATCGATTTGACCGGCGCCTCGCTCGGCGTGTCGCTCATGACTTCGCTTCCCCCGTCAGGGCTGTCCCGCCCGCTTTGATTGAATGGCTTGGCTTTGTGGTGCGTTGACCGAAAGCCTTGCTAGCGATTTTCGTCAGACAACGCCAGCAAAACCCAAGAGACCTCCGGCAAGCAACACCCACAAGGGATTGATCCGCGTCGCAAAAGCAAGCGCGGCTGCGACAATGGTGATCAGCACCGCGATCCAACTTTGGTCTGATGTCTGCGCCACGATCAGCCCGGAGGCGGCCATCAGACCGATCGACAGCGGAACCAATGCGGCTTGAATGATCGCCGGCCAGCGCGCGTCGCGCGAGCGATCGAGGAAGCGGCTTACATAATAAGCAAGCAGCGCGGTCGGTCCGCACATCGCAACCGTCGCGGCCAGCGCCCCGGCGACGCCTGCGACAGAATAGCCTATCAGCGTCACGATCAGCACGTTCGGCCCCGGCGAGAGCTGCGAGATCGCGAACACGTCGGCGAACTGCTTGTCGGTCAGCCAGTGATGCACGTCGACCGCGGCGCGGTGCATTTCGGGGATCGCCGAATTGGCGCCGCCGACCGCAAACAGCGACATCAGGCCGAAGGTCCAGACCAGCGCCGCGACCGGGTTGGAGTCCGAGCTCATGCCTTCACCATGCGGCGCGTCAGGATCGTGACCGCAAGGCTGAGCGGGATTGCCACCAGCAGCACGATCTGGAGCGGCCACCGGATCAGTCCGATCGCGACGAAGACCGCGGCCAGAATGACGAGGCCTGTGACATCACGCCGCTTCAGGAGCGGCATCATCATCTTGAAGACGACGGCGAACAGCAGCCCGACCGCGGCGCAGGCCACCCCTGCGAGGGTCCGGCGCAGGACGTCGATATCGCCGTAGCGGGCATAGAGCGCGGCAAGGACAGTCGCGATCACCATCGGCGGCCCGACCAGCCCGGCGAAGGCCGCCAGCCCACCCGCGACGCCGCGAAAGCGCGAACCGAACACGACCGACAGGTTGACGATGTTCGGACCTGGCAGGAAATGGCACAGCGCGAAGGTCTCGTTGAACTCCTCGGCCGTCATCCAGCGGTGCTGCTCGACGATCGACCGCCGGGCCCAGACCAGGACCCCGCCAAAGCCGGCCAGCGACATCTTGGCAAAGGCCAGGAACAGCTCGAGCAGGCCCGGCTGATGGGGCGGCGACGGTGCGGAGGCATCCGGCGCCGGGGCGGCAACCGGCGGGGATTCCGGGGGCATGGGCAAAATCTAGAACGGCGTCAGGACGCCGGCCAAGCCAAATTGGTGTGTTTTCACAACTGAAAGGGCCTGAATCGGCTCTGTTTTTCTACGGCGTTGCCGCTATATTGGGGGTGCCGGTTCGCCGGCTATGGAAATAAATGGCCGTCGCAATAAACCATTCGGACCCGGGGGCGGTACCCGGCGCCTCCACCAGAACCCATCCTTCGCGGTGGCTTTCGGCGGGGGCGAAATAGGATCGACGAGGGCGTAAAGGGCGTGTTTTTTCTCGGTATGGTTCCGCCGTTATCGGGCTAATGCAATAGTTGCCAACGACAACTTTGCTCCGGTTGCTCAGGCTGCGTAACGCAGTTTGAAAGACCATCTTAAAGTCCTAACGGGTTAAGCTCCGTTAGGCGGGGTTCGGAGGCACCTGGCAACAGAAGCCTCCACTTTATTTCCGATCGGGCGTCCGCCCGCATTATCCGCTACCAGCCCTGCTGATTTCCGGCTCCCGGCGGGGTAGCATGGCCAAAAGGGCGAGTCGGACGGGTCCGACGACGCCGTGCCGGCCATTTTTCGAAGCGACAGGATCACCATGGCGACCGATCACATCCGATATGACGTGCTGGCGCGCGATGCGCTGCGCGGGGTGCTGCGCCGGGTGTTGTCCGACGCCGCCGAACATGGCTTGCCGGGTGAGCACCATTTCTACATCACCTTCCTGTCGCACGGCGACGGCGTGAAGCTGTCACCACGACTGCTCGCGCAGTATCCGGAAGAGATGACCATCATCCTGCAGCACCAGTTCTGGGACCTGGTGGTGACCGAGGACCGGTTCGAGGTCGGCCTGTCGTTCGGCGGGATTCCCGAGCGGCTGAATGTGCCGTTCGCCGCGGTGACGCGCTTCCTCGACCCGTCGGCGCCGTTTGATCTGCGGTTCGACGTCTCGGACGCGCTGTCCGAGGATGCTCCTCCCGCCACCGCGCCGGCCTCTCCGCTTCCCGCACCGGCCGCCCGCGCCGCGGTGGAGACCGAGACGGCCGAGACCGAGCAGGAGCCTGCCAAGCCCAGCGAAGGTGCCGAGGTCGTCCGGCTCGACCGCTTCCGCAAGAAGTAATCTAACACAGATCACTCCGCGACCTTGTAGGATGCTTGAGAGGTTCGGGATGACAGATCGTCATCCCGGACTATCTTCTGCATGAACGTGCTTCTTGCGCGGACGCTTTCGCGTTGTCGCGCCGGAGAGTCCGACGCCATGCCGGTTCACGTTCTGACGACGCAACGGAGAGCATCCATGGCTCAATCGACGACACCATCCAACGCCGCTACCCGCAGCGAGACCGACAGCTTCGGTCCGATCGACGTCCCCGCCGATCGCTACTGGGGCGCGCAGACCGAACGCTCGCGACAGAATTTCAAGATCGGCCACGACCGGATGCCGATCGCGATCATCCACGCACTCGGCGTCGTCAAGCTCGCGGCAGCAGAGACCAATCGCGAACTCGGCCAGCTCGATGCACGCCGCGCCGACGCCATCGTCAGCGCCGCCAGGGAAGTGATCGAAGGCAAGCTCGACGATCATTTTCCGCTCGTGGTCTGGCAGACCGGCTCCGGCACGCAGACCAACATGAACGTGAACGAGGTGATCGCCAATCGCGCCAACCAGATGCTCGGCGGCGAGCTCGGCGCCAAGCAGCCGATCCATCCGAACGATCATGTCAACATGAGCCAGTCGTCGAACGACTCGTTTCCGACCGCGATGCATATTGCGGCAGCGGGCCGCATCATCGCCGACCTGATCCCCTCCCTCACCGAGTTGCATCAGGCGCTGCACCAGAAGCAGGAGGCGTTTGCCAAGATCGTGAAGATCGGACGCACGCATACGCAGGACGCGACACCGCTGACGCTCGGCCAGGAATTCTCCGGCTACGCGGCGCAGGTCGAGAGCGGCATCGCGCGGCTGCAAATTGCGGTGAAGGAGCTGTTTCCGCTCGCGCAGGGCGGCACCGCTATCGGCACCGGCCTCAACTCGAAGCCGGAATTCGCGAGCGCCTTCGCCAGGCACGTTGCAGAGCTCACCAAATTGCCGTTCACCAGCGCGGCAAACAAGTTCGAGGCGCTGGCTTCCAACGACGCCTATGTGCTGGTGCACGGCGCGATCAATTCGGTGGCGACCGGCCTGTTCAAGATCGCCAACGACATTCGCTTCCTCGGATCCGGCCCGCGCTCGGGTCTCGGCGAATTGATCCTGCCGGAGAACGAGCCGGGCTCGTCGATCATGCCGGGCAAGGTCAACCCGACCCAGTGCGAAGCCATGACCATGGTCTGCTGCCAGGTGTTCGGCAATCAGACCACGATCACCGTCGCCGGCAGCCAGGGCCATTTCGAGCTGAACGTGTACAAGCCCGTATTGGCATATTGTATGATAAATTCCATTCAGTTGCTGTCTGACGTTGTCCGCTCATTTACCGAGCATTGCGTTGTCGGCATACGCGCCGACGAAAAGCGCATCAACGAACTGATGCAGCGCTCACTGATGCTGGTGACCGCGCTCGCGCCGAAGATCGGTTACGACAACGCCGCCAAGGTCGCCAAGTCGGCGCACGCGCACGGAACGACGTTGAAGGAAGAGGCTTTGCGGCTTGGATTTGTGTCAGCGGATGAATTTGACCGCCTCGTGCAGCCGGACAAAATGACACACCCCGGCTGATCGAGCGACGCGCAATGTCCGGATAATTACGGTCACCGCGCGTGATATAATTATGGATCATAACTCCTAAAGACTAAGGCGAGTTACCTATCAGCTCTGCGTTGGCGCATGGTACAGACGTCTAGTTTTCGCAGAGCGAAACGGATTCTTTGATGCTATCACGAGCATCAGATGGGGATTCGGGATGGATATCGAGCCGGGCGCGCAGCGCAATCGCTCTTGCTTTCGTCACGATGCATCACCAATTCTGCTCTGGGGACGATGAGGACGACGAGCATGGGCGACGTGGTCAACTTGAAACGATTCAAGAAGCGCGGTGAGCGCGAACAAGCAGCGAAGCAGGCCGAAGCCAATCGTGCGCTATTCGGTCGCACCAAATCCGAACGGGCGCGCGACGAATTTCTCGGCGAGCGCAACGCTCGTCAACTCGATCAGCATCGTATCGAAAGTGGAGACGCATCATGAAGTCTCCCGTCGTTAAGCGTTCGATCGTCGTCGCCGGACACAAGACCAGTGTCAGCCTGGAAGAAGCCTTCTGGAACGGCATGAAAGAGATTTCCGGTCTGCGGAACATGACGCTGTCGGAATTGGTCGGCGAGATCGACAACAACCGTCAGCAGGGCAATTTGTCCTCCGCGATTCGGTTGTTCGTGCTCGACTACTTCCGGTCGCGCGCGACGCCGGCCGTGCCGACGGATGTCCGGCCGCAACAGGTCGACACGCGCCAGCAGGCCTGACGGCCCTCTCCGACCGTCGCTTCAAAAGACGGTCGTTCCGCCGCGCGGTCTTCAGCATGAAGGTCAATCGCATCGTCGCGAACGTTGCCGCATCAAACATGGCGGCAGCGAAGTCGTTCTATCAGGATATCCTCGGCCTCGCGCCGCTGATGGATTTCGGTTGGGTTGCGACTTACGGCTCATCCGAAACGATGCAAGCTCAAATCAGCTTCGCAACCGAAGGCGGATCCGGTACGCCGGTGCCCGATCTCTCGATCGAGGTCGACGACCTCGACGAAGCGCTGCGCCGGATGAAGGCAGCCCGCATCGCGATCGAATACGGTCCGGCGGACGAGCCGTGGGGTGTGCGGCGCTTCTTCGTCCGCGATCCCTTCGGCCGGCTGATCAATATTCTCCAGCACTAATCCTGAGCTGAATTCTGGAGATCTGGTCCGATTGAATCGGACCAGATCTCCAGATTCTTGCTTTGACGCGTTTTCTTGACGCGAACCGGTACCCACTTCGCTTGAAAACGCTTTTAGTTCTGCACCGCCGGCCGCGGCGGCGGATTGGCGACCTGCGGCGTCAGCGACAGTGGTGGTCGCAGCGGCCGCGACCTGGCCGCGCCGGGCACCGGCTTGACCTCGATCGGCGGCGGCAGCGGCGCGACCTGCGGCTGGCTCGCAATCGGCGCAGGCGGCACGACGGCCGGCGCAGTGGCAACCGGCGGGACGATCGGCGGCCGTGGTGCCACGACCTTCGGCTTCGCCGGCACGCGGCGCGGATCGGGACCGGGCACCGGCAAGTTGGCGGAAGGTACCCCCGCCGAATTTGAGTTGGACGCATCAGGCGCCGGCGCGGCAGGAGGCGGAAGGGCCGCCGGGGTTGGCGGCGGCGGTTCACCGCGCTCGATCGCATCGAGCCGCTTGGTCTCCCGGTCGATCGCGCGCACTGCAAGCCAAGACGACAACGCCGCAATGTCGATGCTGCGGGACAGCCCGTCGGGCGTGCCGATGGCAAGCAGCTGGATTTCCGGGCGGCTGCTGGCGGTGCCCACCTGCGTCGACGCCAGTGCGGCGCGGATGTCGGCCTGGTCGGCCGGAATGTCGTAGCCGCCGGACACGATCGCGTTGGCTCCGTTCGCCGCGAGCGTGGTGGCACCGACCCGGATGCGGCCGTCTCGGATGTTGAAGGGTATTTGCGCCGAAGCGATCGACAGCCCGCCGGCGGCGAGCGCCGGCTCGACGATCTGCTTCAGCCTGATGTCGTCGGTCGCCTGCCCGGAGTCGCTGGCGCGGATCGCAACGTCGAACGCACGCGGATCGAGGCCTGGAAGGTTCAGCCCCTCCAGCGTCACGACGCCGCTGCCGGACAACGCGCCGATCAGCGCCGAGGCGCTGCGGCCCTGCGTCAACAACGTCATCTGCATCGAGGTCCGCGCCTTGGGCATCGCGAGACTGCGATAGCGCAAGGCTGAACCGTCGACATCAGACAGCTGCACATTGGCGTTGAGCGCAAGTCCATTGACGCCCTGTCGCGCATCGATCGAGGCCCTCGCCTCGCCGCCGCCGATCTTGCCCTTGATGCCGTCGAAGGTCAGCGACTGCCCGTCAGACCTGATGGTGCCGTTGACCGGCTGCAGCTCGGCACCACCCGGCAGCAGACCGTGCAGCGCTTCGAACGTGACCTTGCCGCGCCAGGCGCTTGTCAGCCCCTGGCCGAGCGGCTCCGACGCATCACGACCAACCGCGCCGATCGCAGCCGCGAAAATCGGTGCCAGCGTGATCTGATCGAGGCCGACTTCGCCCTCGATGCTCTTCTGATCGGCAAGCGTCACCGCGAGACGGCCGCGCAGCCGCGACCCGGCGACGATGCTGTCGAGATCGTCGAAGGTCAGCCTGTCACCGACCAGCGTCAACTTCGATGACAGGCGGATATTTGCGGCCGGATCGGATGATTTGAGATTGAGCAGCGGACTGATGTCGGCGCTGCGGACACGAAGACTGACGCTCGATTTGCTCTCGCTGGCGCCGTCCTTGGTCGAAGGGGTCCAAGGCTCGGCGGCGCCTTCCGCGTCCGCGTCGAGCCCCGCGCCCCACAGCCTCGCCTTCAGCCGCAGCGGCGCGTGCCATGCGCCGGTCACGGTACCCTCGAACTGCGTCGGGCCGGGACCGGCCGCGACCACGCGGTCAAGCCCGAGCAGCGCCAGCAACGCGTTGCCCTCGCCGGCCGAGAGCTTTGCCTCGGCTGTCACGTCGTTGCGGCGAAGGGTGTCGAAATCCAGCGCGCGGATCGCGGCGACCTGCGGCGTCGCCGAGATCACTGTGCTGCCCTTGAGCTGCGGCGTGTCGAGATCGAGCGTCGCGCGCGCGCTGACGCGATCGGCGGCCTTGCCCTTCGCGAGATCGAGCGCAAGCC
>NZ_JACMYO010000014.1 GCF_020889685.1 Bradyrhizobium oropedii | reverse complement strand
CACCACCGCCGGTGCAGACGCACGACCGGCTCGGAGCGCCGCCGTCGCCACCGACGCCGCTGTTGACATCAGGAACGCCGCCGGCACCGCCATATTGTCCCGTCGACTGATAATCACCCTCGCCGCCCACGCCGCCGTTTTGCGCGAGGACCGGCCCGGCGAGCAGAGCGGTTGAAAAGATGATCGCGGCCGTCAAGCAGCCTTGCAGACGGATTCGCGCCCAGCCCCACACCGGCATTGCCCCAGCCCCAAATCGATAGTGCCGCGCGGACGCGGCTTAACCCGAATGGTCTATCTTGCAATTCGCGAGGGGCGCGTCTTCTCAGGCCGTGCACGGTTATGGCGCCCGGCCGGTATTTGCACGGATAAAGGGCGGTTGTTGTAAAATTGATACGCGCCGTCAGGCGTTTGGCGAAGGCTCGCTGGCCACCGCCAGCAATTGCGAGCGCCGCATGCGCTCGCGATGCGCGGTGTAGAGGCCGGAGGCGACGATGAAGCCGGCGCCGAGGATGGTCCAGTGGTCGGGCACTTCACCGAAGATCAGAAAGCCGAGGATGCTGACCCACAGCAGTTGGGTGTAGGAGAACGGCGCCAGCACCGAGGCATCGCCGTAGCGGAACGCCAGCACCACGATCCACTGTCCGACCGTGGAGGCAACGCCGATCAGGATGCCGAACATGATGTCGTGCCAGCTCGGCGTGACCCAGACGAACGGCACCAGCGCACTGACGATCGCGACACCGACGATGGACGAATAGGTCATCACCGTGATCGGGCGCTCGCTGCCGCTCATCATGCGGGTCAGGATCAGCGTGCCGGCCCAGGCCAGCGCCGAGACGATCGGGAAGATCGCGGCAGGATGGAACGCGCTGGTACCCGGCCGCAGGATGATGAACACGCCCATGAGACCGACCGCGGTCGCGATCCAGCGGCGCATGCCGACCTTCTCGCCGAGGAAGGCGATCGACAGCGCGGTGACGAACAGCGGCGAGACGAAGCTGGTGGCCGAGGCCTCGGCGATCGGCAGGAAGCCCAACCCCGTGATGAAGATCAGCGACGAACCGAGCAGCGCGGCGCCGCGCAGCACATGCAGGCCCGGCCGGCTGCTGCGCAGCGCGAACAACGGCGTTCCCGGCAGCATCGCCGGCGTCATGATCAGCGCGAACACAAGGAAGCGGATCCAGGCGATCTCGATCGAAGGCAGCGTCGACGAGAGATATTTTGCGGTGACGTCCGATGTGCCCAGGAACACCGTCGACAGCAGGATCAGCGCAATGCCCTTGAACGGCCGGTCGGTGCGGGCCGGCGCCTTGCTGCGTGCGACGCTTGTCGTTGAGGGCGCCGTCTTGGCGGGCAATGAAAGGGGAACGCTGTCCAGCCTGGCGGCTACGGCGGCGGGGGGCGGTGTCACGGCAATCTCGAAGGCGAAATAAAGGGGAATCTGCTGTTCGTAGAGAACGCCAATTCCGCCGCGAGAACAATGCCCGAAAACGGGACTCCGATATGCACCAGCGCGCGCGACCGCCCGTCGCAGCCTGTGTGCGGCCGCAACTGCAACAGTTTGTTAAGAACTGTGTGGAGCGGGGCTGTGAATCCGCGAATTAGAGCATCGGCAGCGAGCGTGGCTTCGGCCCGCGCGGGAACGCCGCATCGAGCGCAGCGAGCTCGTCGGCGCTGAGCTTGAGCGTGCCTGCGACCGCATTCTCCGCCGCGTGCTCGGCGTTCGACCCCTTCGGAATCGCGAGCACCGACGGCAGCCGCGTGAGGAAGCTCAGCGCGACCTGGCGCGGCGTCGCCTTGTGCTTCTCCGCGATCGATTGCAGCACCGTGCCGGCCTTCGTCGACGCTAACGGAAAATCATTGTGGCCGAACGGCGAGTAGGCGACGACGGCGACGCCATGTCGCTCGCACCACGGAATCACGGCGTGCTCGATGGCGCGCTCCTGCAGATGGTAGAGCACCTGGTTGCAGGCGATGTTGCCCTCGCCCGCGACATCGCGCAGTTCGTCGAGATCGTCGGCGTCGAAATTGCTGACGCCCCAGGAGCGGATCTTGCCGGCCGCGATCAATTCGTCGAACGCCGCGACAGTCTCGGCGAGCGGAGTGGTTCCGCGCCAGTGCAGCAGATAGCAATCGAGCCGATCGGTCTTCAGCCGCTTCAGCGACCGCTCGCAGGCGGTGATGGTGCCGCGCCGCGAGGCGTTGCTCGGCAGAACTTTCGAAACCAGGAACAGCCCGTCGCGGCGGCCGGTGATGGCATCGGCGATCACGAGCTCGGCGTCGCCATACATCTCGGCGGTGTCAATGTGCGTCATGCCGGCATCGATGCCGCGCTTCAGCGCAGCAACGGCCGCCTTGCGGTCCCCGCGATCGAGATACCAGGTGCCCTGCCCGATCACCGAGACCTGCGGGCCGTTGTTGCCGAATTTTTTTGTCTGCACAATCGCCTCGTTCGTGTCTCGCCCCACACAACGATAGAGGAAAGCGACGATCATGTCTCCACATCGTCGTCCCTGCGAAAGCAGCGACCCATAACCACCGACCCGGCGGAAGCCTTTGCCGCCAGACCGGTCACCCATGATGAGGTGCTGGAAGGCTTTCGCGACGTCCATCCACGCGCCAAGGCGATCATTCATCACGGCAAGGACTGGAAGGCGTGGGTGACCTGCGACCGCGATCCCATCGAGCGATGGGTCGACGGGCGCGCCGTCCTGCTCGGCGACGCCGCGCATCCGATGCTGCAATACTTTGCACAAGGCGCCTGCATGGCGCTGGAGGATGCGGTCTGGCTTGCGGAACTGCTCGGCGATACGCCCGACGCCGTCGAGCAGGCGCTGGAAAAGTACCGGCAGGTTCGGCTGCTGCGCACGGCGCGGGTCCAGCTTCAGGCGCGCGAGCTCGGCACCCACGTCTATCATCCGGCCGGCGTGCACGCGCTGCTGCGCAATCAGTTCATGCGCGAGACCAGCCTCGAGCAGTTCTGCGACAGACTGGCCTGGCTGTACGGCTCGCCGTTTCCCTGAACGGCCACGCGCCGCGGCCTAGCCGAGCCCGCTGATATCGGCGACCAGCACCGAACCCGTCACCGATTCCGTGATGTAGGGACGATCGCGGTTGGCGCCGCTGATCGCGACATTGGTGCAGCTCTGTCCCGCGCAGGACTTGATCCGCGCGATGCACTCGCCGTTCGGTGCGAACACGAAGACATGGCCGAGCGAGGCGTGCGCGACGAACAGCCGCCCGGCTTTGTCCATCGTCATGCCGTCGGGCCCGCTCGGGCCGAACAGCGAGCAGAAGCGCCCGACCTTGGAGACGCTGCCGTCCTTCATGAACGGCGCGCGCCAGACCGCATTGTCACGCGTCATGGCGACGAACAGCACCGCCTCGTGCGGATCGAGCACCAGGCCGTTCGGGCTGATGCCGGTGTCGATCAGGCAGTCGAGCGCGCCATTGACGCGCAGCCGATAGACGCGGCCGGTCGGATCGTGCAGGCCGGTCTGGCCTTGATCCGTGAAATAGACGTCGCCGTTCGAGGCGATGTGCAGGTCGTTGCAGCCGCGGAACGATTCCGAATTGCGCGAACGCAGCAACGGCGTGACCTCGCCGGACCCGGCATCGAGCTCCATCAACCCGTGCCGATAATCGGCGATCAGGATGCGGCCCATCGGATCGATCTTCAGCCCGTTCGGCCAGCCGTCGTATTCGGCGACCTGCGACCATGACTTGTCCGGTGCGATCCTGAAGATGCGGCCGAACGGAATGTCGACGATGTAGAGATTGCCGTCGGCGTCGAACGACGGCCCCTCGATGAAGCAATCGGTCACCGCGCCCGGCCGGTTGGCGTCGGCCCATTCGCTCGCCACCTTGCGGCGGAATTCGGCGGGCACGGCGGAGAAGATCTCGGTCGGGATCAGTTTTGGCGGCGTTTCCAGGAACATCATTGTTGGTTCACCCGTTGGCGGAACGGGGTGGACCTTAGATCGATCCTTTCGTCATTGCGAGGAGCGATAGCGACGAAGCAATCCATCTCTCGGCCAGCGGAGGTATGGATTGCTTCGCTACGCTCGCAATGACGTGGATGGACGTTCAGTTCCTAGCGGAACTGATTTCGCGCGGCGTGGGCCGATGATCGTCGCCCTACTCCGCCGCCTGCGCGCTGCCATAGGCTTCCGAAATCATGTAGCCGGACAGCGTGCCGTAGGCCGCGGTCCATGCGGCGGCGACGTCAGGCGTCCAGGCTTCGCCGAGGCCCTTCTCCAAGGTCCACAGCAATGCGCCGCCGACCACCGGATAATGCTCGGGCCTGGCGCCATAGCCGACATGGCGCTTGGCGAGCGCACTCGCGGCGGGAAGCACTGACGATAGATTGCTCAATCCGTTGACGACGACGGCAAGCGTTCCCATCAGCTTCTTGCGCTGCTCGGTCATGTCAGAGGGAAACATCGCCTTCACGGCCGGCGCGACCTCGAACAGGCGGTCATAGAAGATGACCGCCGCCTGCTCCGAGATCGGCGCGACCTTGGCGAAGGTCTGCTGGACGAGCTTGACCTGGTCTTCCGTCATGTGTGCCTCCGTGCACGCTTTCTCGCCGCGCCATTGCGGCGAGACAGAAAAAGCCCTTCACGTGAGCGACGGCCCGCTCATGCCGCCTCGACGAAGCTGTGGCGCTCGTAGAGGAATTCGAGCACGCGCTGCCGGCACTTCAGGTAGCCGGGGTTGGTCGCGAGCTCGAGCCGCTTGCGCGGACGCGCCAAGGGCACCTCGAGCACCTCGCCGATCCGCGCGCTCGGGCCGTTGGTCATCATCACGATGCGGTCCGACAGCAGCACGGCCTCGTCGACGTCGTGAGTGATCATCAGGATGGTGTTGCCGAGCTTCTGGTGCAGCGCCATCGCCGAGTCCTGCAGATGCGCCCGGGTCAGCGCGTCGAGCGCGCCGAACGGCTCGTCGAGCAGCAGCACCTTCGGCTCCATCGCCAGCGCACGCGCGATGCCGACACGCTGCTTCATGCCGCCCGAAATCTCGCTTGGCCGCTTGTCCTTGGCATGCGCCATCTGCACCAGGCTGAGATTGTGCATCACCCAGGCGTCGCGCTCTGCCCTGCTCTTGGTTCTTGCAAACACCTTGTCGACGCCGAGCTTGACGTTCTCGTAGACGGTCAGCCATGGCAGCAGGCTGTGGTTCTGGAACACCACGGCGCGATCCGGCCCCGGCGAATTGACCTCGCGGTTCTCCAGCAGCACGCCGCCATTGGTGGCGCCGGTGAGGCCGGCGACGATGTTGAGCAGGGTCGACTTGCCGCAACCGGAATGGCCGATGATCGAGACGTATTCGCCCTTCTCGATCGTCAGGTTGATGTCCTTCAGGACCTCGGTGGTGGCGTTGCCGCGGGTGAAGACCTTGTCGATGTGGTCGAGCTTCAGATAGGCCTGCATGACTTGTCCCTCAGTTCGCAGCCGTGCCGCGGGTCACGACCTTGCCGAGGCCCGCAATGAGCCGGTCGAGCACGAAGCCGATGATGCCGACATAGAACAGCGCCAGGATGATTTCGCTGATATGCGAGGAATTCCACGCGTCCCAGATGAAGAAGCCGATGCCGACGCCGCCGATCAGCATTTCCGCGGCGACGATCGCGAGCCAGGACAGGCCGATGCCGATGCGCAGGCCGGTGAACATGTAGGGCGCGGCCGCCGGGATCATGATCTTGGTGAAGAACTCCAGCGGATTGAGCTGCACGACGGCGGCGACGTTGCGGTAGTCCTGCGGAATGTTGCGGATGCCGACCGCGGTGTTGATGATGATCGGCCACACCGAGGTGATGAAGATGACGAAGATCGCCGAGGGCTGGCCGTCGCGGAACGCGGCGAGCGACAACGGCAGCCAGGCGAGCGGCGGAATCGTGCGCAATACCTGGAACAGCGGATCGAGCCCGCGCATCGCCCAGACCGACTGGCCCACCAGCGTGCCGAGCGCGATGCCGGCGACCGCCGCCAGCGAGAAGCCGTAGGCGACACGCTGCAGACTGGCGGAGAGGTGCCAGAACAGGCCCTTGTCGATGCCACCATGGTCGAAGAACGGATCGAGGATCAGCTCCCTGGTGTCCTTGAACACCTTTGACGGCGGCGGCAGGCTGGAGCCGGCGCGCCGGCAGATCAACTCCCACACCACCAGCAGCAGCGCGATCACGATCAGCGGCGGCACGACACGCGCCGCGGTCTCCTTCGCCATCCTGGCGTAGGTCTCGGCGCGCGGCGTGCGCTTCGGCGTCATGGTCACGACCGGCGCCGCGGTAGCGGCCGGCGGGGTCACGACCGCCGACATTTCGGCCTTCATGGCAGGCATCGACATTGACAGACAATCTCCGTGGTCGAAGAACGGGCCATGCAAGAGCGCGGCCCTATGGGGGCTCAGACGTCGACACGCTTGATGGACAGGGATTTCAGGTAGGCGGCGGGATCGGCGGGATCGAACACCTTGCCGTCGAAGAAGGTCTCCCTGCCGCGCGAGGTCGAGGTTGGAATGTCCGACACGCCAAGCTCCTTGGCGGCCTCCTTCCAGAAATCCTCGCGGTTGACCTTGGCGATCAGCGCCTTGGTGTCGAAGCCGGCCTCATACTTGCCCCAGCGGATGTCCTCGGTCAGGAACCAGAGGTCGTGGCTCTGATAGGGATAGGAGGCGTTGTCGCTCCAGAACCGCATCTGCTGCGGCGAGTTCTCGACCACGTGGCCGGTGCCGTAGTCGAACTTGCCCTTCATGCGATCGGTGATGTCCTCGACCAGACAGTTGATCCACTGCCGCTTGGCGCAGATCGCCGCGGTCTCCTCGCGGTTCTCCATCTTCTCGCACCACTGCTGGGCCTCCATCACCGCCATCAGCAGCGCCTTCGCGGCCTTCGGGTTCTTGTCGACCCAAGCGGCACGCAGGCCGAACGACTTCTCCGGATGCTTGTCCCAGAGCTCGCCTGTAGTGATCGCGGTGTAGCCGATGTCCTGATGGATCAGCTGCAGATTCCACGGCTCGCAGACGCAGAAGCAGTCCATCGTGCCGACCTTCATGTTGGCCACCATCTGCGGCGGCGGCACCACGATGGTCTCGATGTCCTTGTCGGGATCGATGCCGCCGGCGGCGAGCCAGTACCGAATCCAGAGATCATGCGTGCCGCCGGGGAAGGTCATCGCAGCCTTCACCGCCTTGCCCGAGGCCTTCTTCTTGTCCAGCGCCGCCTTGAACGGCGCGGTGTCGATGCCGACCTTGAGATCGGCATATTCCTTGGCGACCGAGATGCACTGGCCGTTCAGATTGAGCCGCGCCATGATGTACATCGGCGTCGGCTGATTATTCTGCGTCACCTTGCCGGCCGAGATCAGATACGGCATCGGGGTCAGGATATGCGCGCCGTCGATGCCGTTGCCCTCGGAGCCGAGCACGAGATTGTCGCGCGTGGTGCCCCACGAGGCCTGCTTCTGCACCTCGACGTCGGGCATGCCGTATTTGGCGAAGATGCCCTTCTCCTTGGCGACGAACAGCGGCGAGGCATCGGTGAGCGCGATGAAGCCGAGCTTGGCGCCCTTCACTTCCGGGCCCGCGCCTTGCGCGAATGCACCAGCGGGAAAGTTCAGCTTGGCTGCGGCGAGCAGCGCGGCGGCGCCGCCGGTTGCGTTGAGGAGCCGGCGACGGCTGATCGCACGGCTCGGGGGCGTGTTGCTGGGCTTGGTCATCGGTCGTCCTTTGCGTTGCGGCGTTGCGTCTTTGCGTCGAGCACCGTCCATCGGGTGGCGACGCGCGCAGGGCGCAAAAGGGCATGCACCGGGGATGCGCCCGGTCTGGCGGCGTCAGAAATCCGATGGGGTGGCCTCGAGGGACGGCTTCAATGGCGTCGGCACTTGGCTATTCAAGCCTCATGCCAAGCTACCGCAGTGCAAAAATCGATTTTAGTGCAATGTTTTGCGCAACTTGTCGCAGCGCGCACGGTGTCTCCGTGCGCTGCCAAAAAATGTGCTCCGCCCAATTCTTGTGCGCCGCACATGAATTGAGCAGAGTGTTTGGACGATAGCGATCAGGCGTCCTCGCTGACCTTGGTGCCGAGCGGCGCGGGCGCCATTCCTCCACCGGGCTTCACGTGGAATTCGTAGGTCATCAGGCTCCACGGCCCATCCGATCGCTGCCCGTCGGGCATCACGGGATCGGTGCGCCGTTCGACCTTGGCGATCAGTTCGTTCTTCACGCCGAACACGACATCGGAGTCGATGTACTTGTCGCCTTCGACGAACACATGCGTGATCAGCGGCTCGTAGCCCTTGGCGTTGACCAGGAAGTGCACATGCGCCGGCCGCATCGGATGACGGTTGGTCTGTGTGATCATCTGCCCGACCGGACCGTCGGTCGGGATCGGATAGCTGCACGGCACGATGGTGCGGAAGAAGAACCGGCCATCCGCGTCGGTGATGAAGCGCGCCCGCGAGGACGGACCTTCGGTGGCATAGCTCGGCTTCTGCGAGTCATAGAACCCGTCGTCATCCGCGTGCCAGATATCGACCGGCACATTGGCCAGCGGCTTGCCATCGAGGTCGGTGACGCGGCTCTGCACGAACATGCGCTCGCCGGGCAGGCTCGCCGAGATGTCGGTGCCGTGCGGCGTCACCTTGTGCTCGCCGACATAGAACGGGCCGAGCACCGTGGTCTCGGTCGCGCCGTCGCGATCCCTGTGATTGACCGCATCGACCAGCATCGACACGCCGAGCACGTCGGACAGCAGGATGAATTCCTGGCGGATGTCGGTGCACTTCTGCCCGGTGCGGGTCAGGAAGCCGATCGCGTGGTCCCACTCCTCGAAGGTGAGATCGGTTCTGCGCACATAGTCGTGCAGCGACTTCACAAGTTCCTGCAGCAGGAACTTGGCCCGCGGATCGGGCGTCTGGTCGAAGCTGCGGATGACGGCGGTGGTGAGCTCGGTTTCGTTGAACTGGGTCATCTCGGCGTTTCCCTCGAGGGCGCGATTGCAGGGGCGACCGTACACCACCGGCCCGGTGCCGGTAAGCGGCGGCGGAATGGTGAAACGGACACTTTTCGGCTATCAAGGCTGCCTCGCCAGCCGGAGAAAATGCCCGATGTTAGCCCCCACGCCTGCCTCGCCCGAATCCGCGGGAATGTCGACCACCGCCCTCAACCGCCTCGAAGCGCATCTGAAGAGCCGCTACATCGATGCCAGCCGCTTTCCCGGCACGCAGGTCCTGATCTACCGCCGCGGCAAGATCGTGCATTCGACCGTCCAGGGCTTTGCCGATCTCGAGCGCAAGGTGCGCGTCAAGGACGACACCATCTTTCGCATCTATTCGATGACCAAGCCGATCACGTCGGTCGCCTTCATGACGCTGGTCGAGGAAGGTAAGGTCGCGCTCGACGAGCCGGTCGCCAAATACATTCCGGAATGGAAGAACCTCGGCGTGTTCGTCGCCGGCAACGCACCGGCCTTCCTGACCCGACCGCCCACCCGGCCGATGCAGATCGTCGACCTGTTGCGCCACACCTCGGGGCTCACCTACGGCTTCCAGCAGCGCTCCAACGTCGACGCCGCCTATCGCGAGAAGAAGATCGGCGAGGTCATCAAGGCCGGCACGCTCGACAGCATGATCGAGGATCTGGCGAAGATCCCGCTGGAGTTCTCCCCGGGCGAAGCCTGGAATTACTCGGTTTCCACTGACGTGCTCGGCTATCTCGTCGGCAAGATCTCAGGGATGCCGTTCGAGCAATTCCTGAAGGAGCGCATCTTCAACCCGCTCGGCATGAACGACACCGACTTCTTCGTGCCCGCCGACAAGGTGCACCGCTTTGCCGCCTGCTATTCGGCCGATCCGCAGGGCGGCTTCAACCCGCTCGCCGCTGAGCGCAAGGGCACGCTGACCTTGCAGGACGATCCGACCACCAGCTCGTTCCTGTCGCCGCCCTCGCTGGTCTCGGGCGGCGGTGGACTGTGCTCGACCGCGGCCGACTACCTGACCTTCTGCCGGGCGCTGCTCAATGGCGGCGAGCTCGGCGGCGTCAGGCTGCTCGGCCCGAAGACGCTGAAGCTGATGGCCTCCAACCATCTGCCCGGCGGCGTCGACCTGCCGGCGATGTCGCGCTCGATGTTCGCCGAAGCCGCCTATAACGGCATCGGCTTTGGCCTCGGCTTCGCCGTCACCATGCACCCGGCGCAGACGCTAATTGCGGGCAGCCCGGGCGAATTCAACTGGGGCGGCGCCGCGACGACGTCGTTCTTCATCGATCCGGCGGAAGAGCTGATCACGATCTTCATGACCCAGGTGCTGCCGTCGAGCGCCTATCCGCTGCGGCGCGAGCTGCGCACCATGGTCTACGCCGCGATCACCGAGAGCAATCTCTGACCACAAGGCCTTTCAGGCCAAGCTATTCCGCGGCGCACACCTCTGAGCATCATGGCGCCGCGGAACCCTTCTGATTTCAAGCTATTTCCTTTGGCGGACATTTCCCGCCTCCCCTAAGCTCACAGCAAATGGGCATCGACCCGGGGACTTCGTGCCGAAACTGACATTGCCAGTGCGTCTCGCGCTTCTGCTCGCGGGAACGATGTTGCCGCTGATCGTTTTCGCGGTCGGTATCGTCTTCCACAATTATCAGCGGGACCGCCAGGCCGCCACGCAGCGCGTGCTGGAGACGGCGCGCAGTGTCCGCCTGCTGCTCGACGCGGAAATGCAGCGCATGACCGGTGGGCTGCAGGTGCTGGCGCTGACCAACTCGCTGCGCAACAGCGACTTCGGCAATTTCCGCCGCGTCGCAGCCGGCTTCCTCGACCAGTACGGCAAGGACGGCGTGATCCTGGTGGCCGACCGTGAAGGACGGCAAGCGTTCTCCTCGCTGACATCGGACACCGCGAGCCTGCCGCCGCGCAACAATCTCGATATCCTCGAGAAGGTGTTTACGACCCGGCAGCCGCAATACTCCAACCTGTTCTTCGGCGCGGTGAAGCAGCGCCTGATCATCACCGTCGAGGTGCCGGTGATCCGCGACGGCGAGGTGCTCTACGACATCTCCTTCAGCCCGCCGATCGAGGTTTTCCAGGCCATCATCGAGAAGCAGCGGCTGAACCAGGACTGGACCATCTCGATCTTCGACAGCGACGGCGTCAACCTGGCGCGCGTGCCGAACCCGCAAGCGACCATCGGGCAGCGCGCCTCGCCGTCGCTGTTTGCCGAGATGTTTCGCAGCAGCGAGGCGACCCTGTCGACCGTCTCGCTCGAAGGCGTGGCGCTGATCACGGGCTTCACCCGATCGCGCGTCACCGGCTGGACGGTTGCAGCCGGCATCGCCGAGAACTCGCTGGTGGGGCCGCTGTGGCGCTCGCTTGCAATCACCAGCGTGATCGGCGGCATTCTGCTGCTGGTCGGCCTCGGCTTTGCGGTGCGGATGGCGACCACGATCGCGCGCGGCGAGATGCTGCACGACCTCCTGATCGAGGAGCTCAACCACCGCGTCAAGAACACGCTGGCGATCCTGCAATCGATCGCCACCCAAACCTTCCGCAGCGCGAGCCGCGCCGAGCGCGAGAAATTCGAGGGACGGCTCGGCGCACTCGCCGAGGCGCATAACCTGCTCTCGACCGAGAAATGGCAGGGCTCCGACCTCCAGGACGTCATCAGCCGGGTGCTGCGGCCGTATCTGCTGAACAACACGGCCGAACGGGTCAAGATGTTCGGGCCGCGCGTGCCGCTGTCGCCCCGGCTCGCTTTGGTGCTGTCGATGCTCCTGCATGAGATGGCGACCAACGCCGCCAAATATGGCGCGCTGTCCAACGACACCGGCACGGTGACGCTGGACTGGGAAGTCCTGCAGGAAGGCCCCGGACCGAAGCTCCGGATGATCTGGACCGAGGCCGGCGGCCCGCCCGTGGCGCCGCCGGTGCAGTGCGGCTTCGGCTCCCGGCTGATCGAGCGCAGCGCCCGCGACCAGCTCGGCGGCGAGGCCACGGTCGATTTCCTGCCCCATGGCGTCGTCTACACCGTGACCAGCACCCTCGAAACCGGCGAGTGACCGGGCAAATGGTGCCCGATCCTGCGACATCTTGGCACGCAAGTTGCTAAGATGGGGCGGGTTCGGCCGGCAAGAACACCGGCAAGAAACAGGGGGAAGTTCATGTCGACCGTCGCAGCGGAAGCCACCGTGGCACGAAAGCCGCTTTACACATCACTGTTCGTGCAGGTGCTCGTCGCGCTGCTGCTCGGCATCGTCATAGGCATGGCCGCGCCCGATTTCGCGATCGGACTGAAGATCTTCAGCGATGCATTCCTGAAGCTGATCTCGATGATCGTGGCGCCGATCGTGTTCTGCGTCGTGGTGCACGGCATCGCGGGCGCCGGCGACCTCAAGAAGGTCGGACGCGTCGGCGTCAAGGCGCTGGTCTATTTCGAGGCGATGACGACGGTCGCGCTCGTGGTCGGATTGATCCTGGCCTATCTGTTCGGGCCTGGTCACGGCATGAACATCGATACCTCGACGCTGGACGCCAAGGCGCTCGGCAACTACGCCAGCAACGCGCAGAAGCTGAAGGGTGAAGGCATCGGCAGCTTCCTGCTCAACATCATCCCGACCACCTCGTTCGACGCGCTGTCGCGCAACGACGTGCTGCAGGTGTTGTTCTTCGCCATCATCTTCGGCGTCAGCCTGGCGCTGGTCGGCGGCGAGAAGGGCGAGAAAATCACCTCGTTCATCGACGCGGTCTCGACCGTGCTGTTCCGCGCCATGGGCCTGATCGTGCGCTTCGCGCCGATCGGCGTGCTCGGCGCCGTCGCATATACGGTCGGAAAATACGGCGTCGGTTCGTTGAAGCAGCTGCTGTCGCTGGTCGCGCTGTTCTACGTGTCGGTCGCGATCTTCGTGCTCGGCGTGCTCGGCGGCGTGATGGCGTTTGCCGGCATCAACATCCTCAAATTCCTCGGCTACCTGCGCGAGGAGCTGATGATCGTGGTCGCGACCGCATCCTCCGACGCGGTGCTGCCGCAGGTGATGCGCAAGCTGGAGCATTTCGGCGTCAAGGATTCGGTGGTCGGCCTCGTGATTCCGACCGGCTACTCCTTCAACCTCGATGCCTTCTCGATCTATCTGACGCTTGCGGTCGTGTTCATCGCGCAGGCGACCAACACGCCGCTGTCGTTCGGCGACTTGCTGCTGGTGCTCGGCGTATCGCTGATCACCTCGAAGGGCGCGCATGGCGTGCCGGGCTCGGCGATCGTCATCCTGGCGGCGACACTCAACGCCGTGCCGAGCATCCCGGCGATCGGCCTCGTGCTGGTGCTCTCGGTCGACTGGTTCATCGGCATGGCGCGCGCAGTCGGCAATTTGATCGGCAACTGCGTTGCCACCGTCGTGGTCGCGGCATGGGAAGGTGACCTGGACCGGGACAAGGCCCGGCGCGTGCTCGAAGGTGCCGATGCGGTTGACGTGACTGCGGGCTGAGCCACACGCAGCACAGGTACAACAGCGTCCCGCGCCTGGCGCGGGGCGCGGGCTTACTTGATCAGCCTCAGATACGGCGGCAGTTGCCGGGTGGTCGGTTCCTGCACCGGCTCGTCCGACGCGATCATGTCGCACAGTGCCTTGAGCTCGGAATCCGTCACTCTATGCAGTTCCATCCGAAGCTCGAGGATCGCAAGCGACAGCAGCCGCGCCGTCTCGGTGTTCGCCCGGTCGGTCAGAAAGGCCTGACATTCTTCGAGGGTTGCGAGCAGCGCCAGCAACCGTTCTTCCGTATTTGCGACCGGCATATCTTCCACTCCCGAAGCCGCGAGGTAGAGTCGAGGTCTTTCCCTCTTCCGCTTCATTTGCCTCTCCCGCCAGAGTTCGCCGGCTTCTCGTAGGCGCACATTTGTTCCAGATGATCGAGAACTTTTGGGCAATTGTCCAGCAACATTCCGAAAGCCTGACTTGGACTTACGTCAAACTTTTCGCATCGACGGCGATTCAGTCAAGCAACCGGGGACCATCTCCGCGACCTCAGGCTGCACTAGCTGGGGTTGCATCCATGCAAGGACGCCCGTACAATATAAGTCGCCCGTAGAACTACGGGCACAGTGATTGCCGCCCAGAAAGCATGCGCGCAAAATCTGTGTCGATCAAACTCGCGCTAGTTGTGGTTTGGTCAATATTTTGCCAAATGTAGAGGGCGGGGTGTCGATAGACACCTTGGCGCGGTCGACTTCAGGTAGTCGACCGAGTCGGTACTAGGGTGCTTCCAACGCGCAAATGCGTATGGATACCATCCCGCGATCTTCTTGGATTTCGTAGTTCAGACGAACTGACGATCCACTCGAGCTTAACGCGGTACATCATCAACGTGTCCCTGACCCGACCGGGCCAGGGATTCTCGATTTGAAGGACGGGTCACAAGAATGAACAGATCAGCAGCAAAGAAGATGAAGCAGCGCAGTGCCGGCAAGCCGGACATTGAGTTGGGCAAGCGGATTCGCCTGCGCCGTGTCGAGCAGAAGATCTCGCAGGCCGAACTCGGCGACAAGCTTGGCGTCAGCTTCCAGCAGGTTCAGAAGTACGAGAAGGGCGTCAACCGCGTCGGCGCTGCTCGCCTTCAGCAGATCGCGACCGCGCTCGATGTGCCGGTCACCTTCTTCTACGACGGCGACAACAAGGCCCGCGAAGTCGAGAGCCTGCTGTTCCTCGACAGCGCGTTCAGCCTCCGGTTGCTGCGCGCCTACAGCAAGATCAAGGATCAGACCGTGCAGCGCCAGCTGGTGTCGCTGATGGAATCGATCGCCGCCAACGAAGACTGAGCGCGGAACGGGTCGCGACGCCGCGAACGCGATCCACCACGCCGCAGCAGGGATCGGCCGCTGGGCCGCTCGCCGCGACCGCTACGCGCACGCGCCGGTCCGGCCGGGAAGTCGAAGCGCTGCCATCCGCGATGGCAGCGCTTTTTCTTTGGCCGCGGCGGTCCCTCAAGGATTTGTGATCCAGGCTTCTTCAGTCCCGCGCCTGATACACGGTCGCGAGGTGACGGCAGGCATCGCGCCGTGATCCCGCAAATCGAGTTGAGGTTGGTCTTCGCGCGGTTCGCCGCGCATGAGCGCGGGCTTCTCCGCTCCACGCCCTGACTGCACATCTCATCAGCACATGTGCGCACGACGCATCGCCATTCTGTCGCGCGGCCAATTGTCGCCCGCGCGCGGCGCGACCTCACAACTCCCGCATTTCCTGCGTTGAACCGGCCTCGCCAGAACCAAGTGTACGGGCTCGTCTTTTTTGTCGCAGCAACGAAGTGGCCGCATGGACGTTTTCAGGCTTCAACCAAGGAGATCTCAATGAATATCGAGCTTGCCGTTATTGGACTGGCCGCGCTCGGAAGCGCAGCGTTGATGTCCGGTGCGGCATCGGCGATGCCGAACGGGCTTCCACAGGCCGGCCACATCGCAGGCGAAACGTCCAATGTCGACAAGGTGCGCCAGGTCTGCGATCGCTGGGGCCGTTGCTACTGGCAGCCGGGCTATGGCTATGGACCGCGCCATCACGGATGGCATCATCGTCCGCACTTCCAGCCCCGACATCATCACGGGTACCGCCCTCACGGCGGACATCATGGTGGCGGTCATCACGGTGGCGGACACCATGGCGGCGGGCATCACGGCGGACACCGGCGCTAATCATCAGCGAGGGGGCTTCGGCCCCCTCACCTTTTCGCGCTCAAGCATGATCCGGATAAGTGCGAAGCAGCTTTCCGCAGCAACAAGCACGAGGCGTTTGCGCAGAGATCATGCTCCGTCGCCGAGACGTTAGCGCCGACTACTTTTGTCCCGCACGACGGACGAGCACGTTCTCGAGGAACAGATACTCGATGCCGGTGCCGAGGAAAGTGTCGATGGCTTCGCGCGGGGTGTTGACGATCGGCTGCCCCTTCACATTGAAGCTCGTGTTCAGCACCATTTCGCGGCCGGTCGCCCGGCCGACGGCCCGCAGCAACGCGTGGAATTCCCGATTATCCCTGACGCCGACCGTCTGCACGCGAGCCGAGCCGTTGACATGCGTGATCGCCGGCAGCGCGGCGCGATGCGCGGGGCGCACGTCGGCAGTCATGATCATGTAGGGAAGCTCTAGCCCCTTCGGCACCTCGAACCAGTCATGCACCTGCTCGAGGCTGACCGCCGGCGCGAACGGGCGGAAGGCCTCGCGCATCTTGACCATCGCGTTGATGCGGTCGCGCATCTCGGGATGACCGGGATCGGCCAGGATGCTGCGATGGCCGAGCGCGCGGGGTCCGAATTCCATGCGGCCGCGGTACCAGCCGAGCACGCGCCCGGCCGCAATCAGCCTGGCCGCCGCCGCGCAGGTCTCGTCGAGATCTGGAAAACGCGTGATCTCGATGCGGCCCGCGGTCTCGGTGAGCGCCCTGTCGATCTCGGCCTGCGAATGTGCGGGACCCAGGAAGGGCACCGGCATCCGGACGTTCTTGACGCCGCGGTCGCGCGATGCCGACCAGAGTGCGGCGCCGAGCGCGGAGCCGTCGTCGCCGGCGGCCGGCTGAACGTAGATATCGTCGAACAGGCCCGACTGGAGCAGACGGCCGTTGGCGGTGCAGTTCAGCGCGACGCCGCCCGCCATCGCGAGCCTGCGCAGGCCGGTGCTGCGGCCGAAATGGCCGCAGACGTGGAGCATGACCCCGTCGAGGCATTCCTGCAGCGCCGCGGCGACGTCGCGATGGTCGTCGGTGACGTCGGCGTCCGGCGCGCGGGCCGGGATCAAATGCTCGCCGAGATGGCGTCGCGTCGCGCCGTAGGTTTCGCGATCGTGGCGTTCGCTATTGAGGCGGAGCAAAGGAATCCTGATCAGGCCATCGTCGCGCAGCTCCACGGTCCGCTCGAAGAAAGCACGGTAGCGGGCCGGGTCACCGTAGGGAGCAAGACCCATGATCTTGTATTCGTCGGAGTTGAAATCGAAGCCAAGATGCAGCGTCAGGGTGGAATAGAGGATGCCGATCGAATCCTGGGCGGTGATCTCCGCGAGCTTGTCGATCTGATTGTCATGCGCGTGATAGACGGTGACGGCGTGGACCTCGCCCATGCCGTCCAGAACCACCACCAGGCATTCGTCCCATCCGGAGGTGTAGTAGGCGCTGGCGGCGTGGGACAGATGATGGTTGACGTGGTGGACCTTGCCGGCGGCAAGTCCGGGCAGGTGCTCCTCAATTTGCGAGAGCAACTTTTCGCGCGAGAAGACCTCCCTGTATTGTCGGGCCGATGTCGGATCCAGCATGAAGGCGGCCTTGTAAGGCGAATAATCGAAGCCGTGAGAGATCGCGTCGATGTCGGCCGGCTTCAGGCCGGCGCTCTCCAGACAGTAGCTGATCGCGCCGATCGGGAAGTCGCCGGTGTGCTTCTTGCGGCTGAAGCGCTCTTCAGCAGCACCGGCGACGATCCTGCCGTCGACCACCAGCACCGCAGCGGAATCGTGGCCTTGGGAGATCCGGTATTCGCGTTCGTCGAGGCCCGGCCAGTGCGTCTTCTTGAACGGGATCGCGTTCTCGAAGCCGCTGATGCCGATGACATTCGCCATATTAACCACCCCTGGACGGATCGCGCTCAAGGGACTTTCGAGCAGGTTTCGCGGCATCGTTGCAGAGAAACCCGAGAAATCAAAGGTCCGCAAAAGGTGCAGTGCGCCGCCCCCGAATAGTCGACCAGCCATCCGTTCTCATCGCTTGACGGAGTACCACCTTTGCGTTGGGGGAGCTCACGAACGCATCATGCTACCATGATCCGGTTCTCCACCAGCCACGGCGTTTCAACGCTTTTGGATGGAGGTGGATGATGGATACGTTTTCCGACATTCAGTTCGAAGTCTTCAGCACGTGCCCGCAATCCGGCGCGGTGCAGGCGGCGGACTATGTCGAACGGGTGAAGGCCGTCGCCCGCTGGAGCGAAGAGGCGGGCTGCAAAGGGATCCTGGTCTACACAGAGAATTCCCTGGTCGATCCCTGGCTCGTCTCGCAAATCATCCTGGAAAGCACCCGGGAGCTCTGTCCGCTGGTGGCAGTGCAGCCGGTCTACATGCATCCGTACAGCGTCGCCAAGATGGTGAGTTCGCTCGCGCATATGTACGGACGCCGGCTCTATCTGAACATGGTCGCGGGCGGGTACACAACCGAGCTCGCGGCGCTTGGCGATGCGACGCCGCACGACAAGCGGTACGCCAGGCTCATCGAGTACACCGGCATCATCAAGCTGCTGCTCGAGAATGCCGAGCCGGTGACTCGCGAAGGGGAATCGCATGTCATCCGCAATCTCAGGATGACGCCACCGCTGCCGCGGGAGTTGCTGCCCGGCATATTCGTGTCTGGCTCCTCGGAAGCGGGCCTCGCTGCCGCCAAGGCGCTGGGCGCAACACCGGTGAAGTATCCCAAGCCGGCCGTAGAGTACGGGCACGCGGACGCCGCCTGCACCGGCTCGGGTGTGCGCGTCGGCATCATCGCCCGCTCGAGCGCCAAGGAGGCTTGGCGGGTCGCGCACGAACGCTTCCCGACCGACAGGAAGGGTCAACTGGCGCACAAGCTCGCCATGAAGGTCTCGGACTCGGCGTGGCACAAGCAGATGTCCGATCTCGCAGCTCAGACGTCCGTCACGCACGACACGCCCTATTGGCTAGTGCCGTTCGAAAACTACAAGACCTTCTGCCCGTATCTGGTCGGCGACTACAGGGTCGTCTCCGACGAGCTCGCGCGCTACGCTGCGGCCGGCTACAGGACGTTCATCCTGGACATCCCACCCACCCGCGAGGAACTGGTCCATACGGGCGAGGTGTTCGGACAGGCGCTGACGAAGGCCCGGCGTCTGATGCCGTCAGCGCTTCGCGATCCGGCGCGTCAGGGCCTCGCAGACTAGGCAATCGTTCGATGGAGTTGTGCGCGGACGGATCACGGCGGGGATTGTGGACAGGCTTCCTGCGCTCGGCGAGACTGTTTCCCGACCACCCTGCCGTCGTCGCGCGGGGCACGTCGCTGTCGTATCGACAGCTATGCGAGGCCGCCGTCCGCATCGCAGCCTGTATCCAGGCGCATCGCGAAGGGTCGTCGACGCCCCTCACCGCCGTGTTCGCGCATCGCAGCGCGACGGCGTTCGCCGGCGTGCTCGGGTCGCTTTTGGCCGGAAACGGCTACGTGCCGCTGAACCGCACCTTCCCGATCGAGCGGACCAGGTCGATGCTGGTCTGTTCGGAATGCCGATCGATCATCGTCGACGCGGAATCCTTGCCGCAAATGGACGCGCTCATGGATGGCGTGGACCAACCGCAGCTCGTCATCGCGCCCGGTCTCGAGGACCTGCGCCCCTATCGCGAAGGATGGCCGCGGCACGCCGTCGTCAGAGCTGCCGATCTCGAAGGGTACGTCGACTGGCACGAGCCGGAGGCGCGCGAGGACGCGATTGCCTATCTGCTGTTCACCTCCGGCAGCACCGGGACCCCGAAAGGGGTGATGGTCACACACCGCAACGTCGCCGCCTATGTCGAACATGCCGCGGAGCGCTTCGCGATCACGGAGCGCGACGTTGTCTCGCAGACGTTCGACATGACGTTCGACCTGTCGGCATCCGACATGTTCGTGGCGTGGGAACGAGGCGCATGCGTGTGCTGCCCCTCGCAGAAGACGCTGCTCAATCCGGGACGATTCATCCGCGAGCAAGGGCTGACGGTCTGGTTCTCGGTGCCCTCGATGGTCGCCCTGATGAAGCAATGCGGCCTGCTGAAGCCGGGAGGGTTTCCCTCGCTCAGGCTGAGCCTGTTCTGCGGCGAGCCGCTGCCCGTCAGCAGCGTCGAGGCCTGGACGATGGCCGCGCCCAACAGCATCATCGAAAATATCTACGGCCCCACCGAGTTGACCATCGCGTGCACCGGCTACCGGTGGGATCCGAAGCGAACGCCGACCGAAGCGGAGATGGGCATCGTGCCGATCGGCGCGCCATTCCCGGGAATGGACGTGCTCGTCGTCGACGAGCACCTGAACGAGGTCGCGCCGGGCGCCGACGGCGAACTACTGATGAGCGGTCCGCAGATGTCGCTCGGCTACTGGAAAGATCCCGAGAAGACTGCTGCGGCCTTCGTGGTCCCGCCCGGACGGAAAGACATATTCTACCGCACCGGCGACCGCGTGCGCCGGCCAGCCGGCGATGGTCCCCTGACCCATCTCGGCCGCATGGATTCCCAGGTGAAGATCCTCGGGCACAGAGTCGAACTCGGCGAGGTCGAGGCGGTGGTGCGCGAGGCCTCGGGCGTCGACGGCGTCGTGGCGATCGGCTGGCCCATCACGTCGAGCGGCTATGGCGGCATAGAAATGCTCATCGAAGGCGGGCCGGTCGATCTCGACCGGCTTCGCGCGGCGGTCGCCGCCCGGCTGCCGGACTACATGATCCCGAGACGATGGCACGTCCGCAGCCGGTTGCCACGCAACGCCAACGGAAAATACGACCGCAAGGCTATGCCGGCGGTTTTGGGAGACAGCCAATGAACGGTCCTACCACGGATGACGTCCGCGCGTTCTTCGGAGCCTTCCTCAACCGGATGCTAGAGGACCGCGGACAACATCCGCTGCGTGATCTTCCCGACGACTACGACCTGCTGCTGTCGGGGGCGCTCGATTCGCTGGCCTTCGTCGAGATGATGATGTCAGCGGGCGAGCACTTCGACAGGGAGATCGATTTCGAGAACCTCGATCCGGAACAGATGACGCTGATCGGGCCGCTGTGCCGGTTCGTGTCGGCGCAGTTGACGCAGCGTCGATCGCAAAACGGTCCGACCGGGTCGTTGCCGCCATTCGGCTAGGGAGGGATTGATGGTGGGGACCCGTGCGCGGGCGCAAATTCAGCCGCGCTCCAAGTATCACGCCGCCGACCTCCTGCTTCGGTTCCTGAAAAGCCGGCGACGTCCCGCGTCCGCTCAAGCCGAATCGGCGCCACTCTCCGGAAGCGCGTTGGCGCCGGCGAAGCAGCGGGAGGTCCGGTTCGCGGATTTCGAAAGCGTCGCGAGGCTGAAAGAACGCGGGGGGCTTGCGAAAGACAGCCCGGAGAACTGGGATCGGCTCTGGCGACAAAATCCCGCGATGGCCGCCGTCAAATCGCAACCCAGCATGGGGTGGGTGCTGGAAACCGCGCAGGGGATTGTCGGGTACCAGGGAAACATTCCCGTGCTCTACCAGTTCGAAAGCCGAACGATGGTCGCCGCGACAGCTGCCGGTCTAGTGATCGAGCCGGCGTACCGCACGCGCTGCATCGCACTGCTCGCTTCGTTCTTCCGGCAGCGAGATATCGATCTCTTCGTCATCACGCACTCGACGGCGTCCGTGGTCAATCAATCAAAAGCCCTACATGCGAGGTCGTTGCCCGACCCCGACTACGACAAGATCTTGTTCTGGATCCTGGATGTCCATCAGTTCGCGCGGGTGCTCGCAGCGAAGTTCGACGTCGGGAGCGGAATGGAGTCTATCGGAGCTTTCCTTGCCTCGTCGGCCATGCGTCTGGATTCGCTCCGCCGCGGACCACGGGGCCGTCTGACCAGCAAAGTAGCGGAAATCGATGTGAAGGACATCGGGGACGAATTCGAAGCGCTGTGGCGACGCAAATTGGGCGAGGCCCCTCGATTGCTGGCCGACCGAAGGCCCGCCTCTCTCAGGTGGCACTTCACGCTTCCTGGAAGCTCTTCGACGGTTGCCGTGCTGTGCTGCCATCGATTCCAGCGCCTGGCCGGGTATGCCGTCGTGCTGCATGCGGTCGACCGCGAGACAGGTTTGCGACGGTCGATGCTCGCCGACATCCTGGTGGAGCAGGATGACACAGATGTGACCGAGGCGCTACTCGAGGCGGCCTATGCGAACGCGGTCGCTTCGGGCGATCATCTGTTCGAGCTGGTCGGCGTGCCCAGACATATCAGGCAGATCCTGATGAGATGGAATCCCTACGTCAGGACTTACCCGACCGATCCGCTCGTCTACAAGACGACGGACGAGGGCTTGGCTCGCGCCCTCGAAGATGAGAGCGCCTGGTACGCCGGCCCGTTCGACGGCGACGCAACGCTGCTGCCGTAACGGCTCCGGTCAGCCAACGCAGCAGAACGAGGCGGGCTCGGTCTCGTCGCCGTCAGAGCGCCGCCAGCACGGCCTTCGCGACATCGGCGGTGCCGTTGCTGCCGCCGAACTCGAACGGCTTGATGCCGCCGGCGTAGACCTTGTCGACCGCGCGCTCGATTCGCTCGCCGGCTTCCGCTGCGCCTTCGAGACCGTGCTTGTCGGCGAGCCAGTCCAGCATCATCGCAGCCGACAGGATCATCGCGGTCGGGTTGGCCTTGCCCTGCCCCATGATGTCGGGTGCCGTGCCGTGACACGGTTGAAAAACGGCGTAGCGATCACCGATGTCGGCCGACGGCGCCATGCCCATGCCACCGATCAGGCCGGCAGTGAGATCAGACAGGATGTCGCCGAACATGTTCTCGGTCACCATGACGTCGAAGTCCCAGGGACGCTTCACCAGCGCGGCCGCGGTCGCGTCGATGTAGAGGTGATCGGCCCTGACGTCAGGATGGCGCTTCGCGGTCTCGTCGAAGATGCTGCGGAAGAACGCGAACGCCTTGAACACGTTTGCCTTGTCGACGCAGGTCAGCCCGCCATTGACCTTGCCGCGCGCCTTGCGGCGTTCGGCAAGCCGGAACGAGAACTCGAACAGCCGCTCGGAGGTGCGGCGCGTGATCACCATCGTCTCGCGCGCCTCGCCCTCGGTGACGACGCCCTTGCCCATCGAGGCGAACAGGCCTTCGGTCGATTCCCGGATCACGACCAGGTCGATGCCCTTCTGATCGGCGCCGACGATCGTGCTGGCCACACCCGGGATCAATCGCGCGGGCCGCACGCCGGCATAGAGATCGAAGATCACGCGCAATTCGATCTGCGGCGCGATCTCGGTGTTGTCGGGGTAACGCACCGCCGGCAGGCCGCAGGCTCCGAGCAGGATCGCATCGGCCTCCTCGCACAGCCGGATCGTGCTCTCCGGCATCGACTTGCCGGTTTCCCTGTAATGGCCAGCGCCGGCCGCCGCCTCGGTGAAGCGGAATTTGAGGCCGGCCGACGCCTCGATCTTGCGCAGCACTTCGAGCGCCGGCGCCATCACCTCGGGACCGATGCCATCGCCACCGAGAACTGCGATGTGGAGTGCGTCGTTGGCGGACATGGGGACTCCCGAAAGATGATCGTCATTCCCGGGCGATGCGCAGCATCGAACCCGGAATCTGGAGATTCCGGGTTCACGCTTCGCGTGCCCCGGAATGACGGCGGTGGCAGTTACGGCGTCAGCACGGCGCGCCCGACGAGCTGGCCCTTCTGCAGATTGGTCAGCGCCTCGTTCGCCTTGGCCAGCGGCATCGGCGTGACCGGGATCGCCGGAATCTTCTTGGTCCGCACCAGGTCGAGCAACTCCTGCGTCTCCCTGAGATTGCCGACATAGCTGCCCTGGATGGTGACCGCCTTGATCGGGATCAGCGGCAGTGCCCAGGTCGCGCCACCGCCGAATAGGCCGACGATCACGAGCTTGCCGCCCTTGGTCAGGCAGTCGAAGCCGAGCTGCGAAGTCTGGGCATTGCCGACCAGATCGATCGCGGCGCGGATCGGCTGGCCCGCCTTCTTGATCAGCTGCTCCAGTGCGTCGGGCGCCTTGCCGTCGACGGTCGCGAGCGCGCCGGCGGCCTCGGCCGCCTCACGCTTCCTGGCGTCGATGTCGACCACGATCGCGCCCTTGCCGCCCATCGCCTTCAACAGCGACAGCGCCATCAGACCGAGACCGCCGGCGCCGAAGATCACGATCGGCGTGTCGAGGTCCTTCTCGACCTTCTTCAGCGCGCTGTAGGTCGTGACACCCGAGCAGGCGTAAGGCGCGGCCGTGACCGGATCGAGCCCCTTGAGGTCGAGCAGATATTTCGGATGCGGCACCGTCATGTGATCGGCGTAGCCGCCGTCGCAATAGACGCCGAGCGCATTCGGCTTGATCGCGCACATGTTCTCGTCGCCGCCGACGCAGGTCGGACATTTGCCGCAGCCGAGCCAGGGATAGGCCAATGTGACATCGCCGACCTTGAGGCCGCCCTTGTCGGCATCTTTGACATCGGGGCCGAAGGCTATGATCTCGCCGACCGTCTCATGGCCCATCGTGCGCGGCAGCGAGACGCCGCGATCCTTCAGTGACAGCGGCTTGCGGCCATGGCCGAGATCATAGCCGCCTTCCCAGATGTGCAGGTCGCTGTGGCAGACGCCGGCGGCCTTGACCTTGATCAAGACCTGCGTGCCGGACGGCCGCGGTGTCGGATGATCGACCTCTTTCAAGGGGGCGTTGAAATCGACGACCTGGAAACTCTTCATCGCTGTTCTCCCGAAGCTTGTTCTTGCGCCGACCTTGCCACGCCTGCCCGCGCGGGACAAACGCTCATGACCCCATTTTCGAGCAAGCCGCCATGCAGCTCGTTCGAAGGGCCAAGGCCTATTCAGATCAGTGGGTGATGGCAAGCCGCGAACTGGCCGGGCGCCACCACGCGCAGTTCCGGCACCTCGCCGGCACAGCGCGCGTCGGCCCGCGGACAGCGGGTGCGGAAGCGACAGCCGGAGGGCGGGGCGATCGGCGACGGCGGCTCGCCGACCGGCACGCTCTGGGTCGGACGGACGTCCGGATCTGGCACCGGGATCGCTTCGATGAGCAGCGCGGTATAGGGATGCGCCGGCCGGGCAAACAGTTGCTCCGACGGACCGACCTCGCAAAGCCGGCCGAGATACATCACCGCAACGCGATCGCTGACCGCCTTCACCACGGCTAGGTCGTGGGCGATAAACAGCAGGGTCAGGCCGTAGCGCGCCTTCATCTCCTCCAGCAGATTGAGGATCTGCGCGCGAATTGAAACGTCGAGCGCGGACACCGGCTCGTCGCAGATCACGAATTCCGGATTGAGCACCAGCGAGCGGGCGATGCAGATGCGCTGGCACTGTCCGCCGGAGAACTCATGCGGCAGCCGCCCGCTCACCAGCGCCGGATCGAGGCCGACCGCCGACAGCACGTCGCTGACGCGCCGAGCGCGTTCCTCGGGATCCCTAACCCCCGCGATCACCAGCGGCTCGGCGACGATATCACCGATCCGCCGCCGCGGGTTGAGCGATGCAATCGGGTCCTGAAAGATCAGCTGCACGCGCCGGCGCATCTTGCGCAGCGGCTCGCCCTTCAGGGTGGTGAGATCGTGCCCGTCGAACAGCACCTTGCCCGAGACGGCCTGGCGCAATTGCAGCACGGCGCGGCCGAGCGTCGACTTGCCGCAGCCGGATTCGCCGACCAGCCCCAGCGTCTCGCCGCGCGCGATCTCGAGGCTGACATCGGACACGGCATGGATGGTCTTACCCCCCACCGAATATTCGACGACGAGGTTTTCCACTTTCATCAGCGGATCGGATGCGGCCTGCAACATCATGCGCCTACCCCCGCCGCGATCGGATGGAAGCAGGCATAGAGATGCTCCTGCGTCTCAGCAGGGCTGAGCCGCGGCTTTTCGGTGGTACAGCGCCCGGCGGAATAACGGCAGCGCGGCGAGAACGAGCAGCCCTTCATCGGCCGGGTCGGATCGGGCGGACGTCCCGAAATCGCCGGCAGCGGCGTATGCGGCGCGACATCGAGCTTCGGCAACGCCGCGAGCAGCGCCTCGGTGTAGGGCATCCGCATTTGCTTGAACAAGGCAGGCGTCGGCGCCCGCTCGACGACGCGCCCGGCATACATCACCGCGACCTCGTCGGTGCGGCCGGCCACCACGCCGAGGTCATGCGTGATGATGATCATCGCCATATGACGGCGCTGCTGCTCGCGTGCCAGCAGATCGAGGATCTGGGCCTGGATCGTGACGTCGAGCGCGGTGGTCGGCTCGTCCGCGATCAGCAGCTGCGGCTCGCAGGACAGCGCTATAGCGATCGCGACGCGCTGGCGCATGCCGCCGGAGAGCTGATGCGGATATTGCGCCAGCCGCTGCTCGGGGGCGGGAATGCCGACCGCCGCCAGCAATTCGATGCTGCGCTGCCTGGCTTGAGCAAGATCGAGCTCGAGATGCTCCTGAATGGTCTCGATCAGCTGGGTGCCGATGGTCAGCACCGGATTGAGCGAGGTCATGGGGTCCTGGAACACCACCGCGAGCGAGCGGCCGCGCAGCTTGCGCAATTTCTCAGCCGACAGGGTCGTGAGATCCTGCCCGTTGAACATCACGCGGCCGGACAGCTTCGCCTTCTTGGGCAGCAGTTGCAGGACCGCCCGCGACAGCATGGTCTTGCCGCAGCCGGACTCGCCGACAATGCCGAGCGTCTTGCCGGCGCCGACGGCGAGATCGACATGATCCACCGCCCGCAGATTGCCGCGCGGCGTCGGCAGGTCGACCACCGCGTCCTCGACCGAAAGCAATGCACCGCTCATAGCGCACCCTGCCTTGGGTCGGTCAGCGCCCGCATCGTGTCGCCGATCAGGTTGAACGCGAGCACGGTCAGGAACATCGCGATCGCCGGAATGAAGGCGAGCATTGGCGCGACATCAAGGCTTTCACGTCCCTCGCCGATCATGCTGCCCCAGCTCGAGATCGGCGGCGGCACGCCGAGGCCGAGGAAGGACAGCGAGCCCTCGACCACGATGGTGACGGCGACGCCGAGCAGGAAGAAGGCGAGCAGCGGCAGCAGCACGTTGGGCAGCAGCTCCCGCAGCAGGATGCGCGCATGCGTGGCGCCGAGCGCCTGCGCCGCGATGACGAATTCGCGTCGCGCCAGCGTCAGGGTCGCTGCCCGCGACACCCGCATGAAGGCGGGAATGCCGAGCACACCGAGGATGTAGGTCAGGTTGAAGATCGACTGGCCGAGATAGGCGGTGACCGCGAGCGCCAGGATCAGCGGCGGGAACGCCAGCAGCACATCCATGCTGCCGACCACGAAGGATTCGAAGCGGCCTCGGAAATAGCCGGCGAGCATGCCCAGCGCGCCGCCGATGGTGACCCCGATCATCGGCGCGCAGAGGCCGACGATCAGCGAGATCCGCGCGCCGTAGATCAGCCGCGACAGCTCGTCACGGCCGAGACCGTCGGTGCCGAGCCAATGCTCGGCCGAGATCGGCGCCCGCCGCTCCAGCATGTCCATGTCGGTCGGGCTCGGCAGCGGCAGCAGGTCGGCAAAGATCGCGACCGCAAACACCAGCACCATCCAGCCGATCGCGAACCAGAACAGCATGCCAAGCCGGCGGCGGCGGACCGGCGTCGCACCGGCCTCTTCCTCGAGACTGAGCTCAAGCGTGGCCATGGCGGATCCTCGGGTCGAGCACGGCGTAGAGCATGTCGACGATGAAGTTCATGATCACGAAGCCGGCGGCGACCAGCAGCACCACGCCCTGCAAAATGATGAGGTCGCGGGTAAGGATCGCGCCAACCAGCAGACGTCCGATTCCGGGCAAGGCAAAGATCGTCTCGACGATGACGGCGCCGCCGATCAGGCGGCCGATATTGATGCCGGTGATGGTGACGAGCGTCAGCGACGACGGCTTCAGCGCGTGTACGAACAGGATGCGCGACGGCTTGAGGCCCTTCGCCTTGGCGAGCGCGATATAGTCCTCCTGCAGCGCAGCGATCATGTCGGAGCGCAGCACGCGCATGATGCCCGGCCATTCCGCAAGCCCGAGCGTCAGCGCCGGCAGCACCATGAAACGCAGATTGGCGACCGGGTCCTCGGTGAACGGCACATAGCCGGTCGCCGGCAACAGCCGCAGCTCGACCGCGAACAGATAGATCAGCAGGATCGCAGAGAGGAAGGTCGGCACCGACAGCATGCCGAAGGCCGAGCCGGTCATCAAACGGTCGAACGCGCTGCCGGCCTTGGCCGCGCAGGCGATCGCGAGCGGCACGCCGATCGCAAGCCCGATCAGCTCGGCCAGGATCATCAGCTCGAACGAGACCGGGATGCGCTCGCTGACCGCCTGCAGCACGGTCTGCCCGGTGCGGAAGGATCGTCCGAAATCACCCTGCAGGATGTGCCACAGCCAACCGAGATAGCGCAGCCAGATCGGCTGATCGAGCCCCATGTCGTGACGCAGCGCCGCAACGTTCTCCGGCGTCGCCTGGTCGCCGAGGATCACGTAGGCCAGATCGCCAGGCAACAGCGAGGCGATCACGAAGGTCAGAACCGAGACCGCGATCAGCACCGGCACCAGATAAAGGAGCCTGCGCGCGACGAAGAACAGCATGAAAGGCTATTCCTTCCAGGCGTAGGAGACGTCGAGCACCCCGTTGAACATCTTCGGAACGCCCTTCACCTTCGCGCTCGAGATCGCGTAATAGGTGTTCTGGAAGGTCCAGAACCAGATCGCCTCCTTGTTGATCAGGCGGCTGATCGCGCAATAATCGTCGGTGCGTTGGGCGACGTCGGCGGTGGTTCGCGCATGCTCCAGCAGCCGGTCGAGCTCCGGATTGGAGTAGTTCGCCAGCGCCACCGGGCTGCCGGTGTGGAAATTGGCGTACATCTGCGGATCGGGATCGGCGAGATCGACGATGCGCCACGGCGTCAGCTGGAACTGGCGCATGAAGGCGCGCGGCGGAATGGTCGCCTGATCGACCTGCTCGATCTCCATATTGGCGCCGATGCGCTTCCAGAATTGCTGCAGCACCTGACCGCCGGTGCGGCCACGCGGCGTCGCCGTGACCAGCATCTTGAACTCGACCGGCTTGCCGTAGTCCTTGAGCAGCGCCTTGGCCTTTTCGACATCGTAGGGCAACGCGCCGTCGTCCTTGCACTTCACCCAGGAGCCGTCGCCATAGGGATTGCTGGCCGGTCGCGCCAGCCCATTGGTGATCGCTTGCGACATCTTGTTGCGGTCGAGCGCCATCACCAGCGCCTGGCGCACACGCACGTCGTCGAGCGGTGGGACCTTGGTGTTGAAGGCGGCGACTGAAGCCCCCGAGCCTTGATAGGTATGCACGGTCAGACTCGTGTCTTTGCGCGCCTTGATGATGTTGTCGGCGTCGGCCTCGTCGTCCCAGATGATGTCGGCCTCACCCGATTGCAGCGAGGCGAAGCGCGACTGCGCATCCGGCAGCGGCTTCAGGATGATGCGGTCGAGATAGGGCTTGCCCTTGTCCCAATAATCCGGGTTCTTCTCCAGCACCATGCGGTCGCCGGCGGTCCAGGATTTCAGGACGTAGGGACCGGTGCCGACCGGGTTGCGATTGTAATCGTCGCCCTTGGTCTTCCACGCGGTTGGCGACTGCATCACGTTGTTGGAGCTCTGGATCGACTGGGTTGCCGGAAAATTCACCGACGGGTCGCTGAAATTGTAGACCACCGTCAGGTCGTCGACCGCATTCACGCTGATGATGCTCGTGATGTAGAAGGCGCAGCGGCACTTGTTGGCCGGATCCTTCTGGCGGTCGAAATTCTCCTTCACCGCCTGCGCGTTGAACGGCGTGCCGTCATGGAATTTGACGCCGGGCCGCAGCTTGATGGTCCAGGTCTTGAAGTCTTCGGAATGCTCCCACGACAGCGCGAGCTTCGGCTTCGGCTCGCCCTTGTCGTCGAGCGTGGTCAGCGTGTCGAAGATCGCGGCCGCTGCGGTGTTCGCCGACGTGTCGTAGACGCCGACCTTGAGCGGATCGAAGCCCGGAATGTCGAGCTCCTGCCCGACGGTGAGCGTGCCGCCCTGCTTCTGCGCATGGGCCGGTGCACCGAATGCAGCCGCACCTAATCCCGCCACAAGAAATATACGCGCCATCGCGTGCGCGCGCCCGACCAGCTTCATCAATGCTCCCTCCCAGATGGGCGACGTCCGGTGTTCCGGATCGTCGTATGTCGGGCGGCAGCTTGTCCGGAATCGCCGCGCGCGACAAGACCGTAAAACGGATGAAAAGCCGCAGGGCGATCACGATGCGATCTCATGAGCTCGCATCGTGACCTCATCTACTTATTGGAGCATGATCTTTCGGAAAACCGGCATCCACTTTGCGCTAACGCAACCCTTCGGGTCCGGATCGTGCTCTAACTGCGCGCGGTTTTCGCCGGTTGCGCTGCAAAGCCTGCGATCTGATCCTCGGAGAGGCCGATCTCCTTCAGATAGGACAGCGTGTGCTCGCCGAGCGTCGACATCCGCTTGCGCGCACCGACCGTCGCACCGGACATGCGGAACGGCAAATTGAGCACCTTGAAGCTGCCGCCGCCGTCCTCGACCTCGGCCAGCGCGCCGCGGTGAGCGATTTGCGGATCGGCGAGTGCCTCGCGCACGGTGCGATAGGCCGACGACGGCACACCATACTCGTTGAGCGCAACAAGACAGGCTTGCGTGCTGACCGCGCGCGACCACGCCTCGACGCCCTCCATCAGGCCCGCCCAGTTGTCCCGCCGATCGGAATATTTGGCAAAGCGCGGATCGGACACCCATTCGGGCCGGCCGATCACCTGCATCAGGTTCTGGAACGTCTTCTCGCTGGCGATCGCCACCATGACGTAGCCGTCGGTGGTTTCGATCGGGCCGAACATCGGCCGCTGCGGCGGCTTCACCTCGAACTGCGCCGCCTGCACTTCGTTCAGGGTGAGGCTCAGCATCGATTCCAGCATCGAGACGTCGATGTGCTGGCCCTTGCCGCTGGCAGCGCGCTGATAGAGCGCCGCCGAGATCGCGCCGAAGGCATAGACGCCGGTCAGGACGTCGGCGTGATAGATCCCGCAATAGTCCGGCCGGCTGCGGCCCGGCTGGTAGGCGAGATGCGCCATCTCATACCCCGAGGCGGCATGGATCACCGGCGCATAGGCCGGCAATTCCGCCGACGGGCCGGTCTGGCCGTAGCCGGAGATCGAGCAGAAGATCAGTTTTGGATTGATGTCGCGGACGGAGGCATAGTCGAGCTTGAGCCGCCGCATCACGCCGGGGCGGAAATTCTCCACCAGCACGTCGGCGGTCGCGATCAGCCGGCGCACGGCTTCGACGCCGGCCGGCGACTTCAGGTCGAGCACCAGACTGTTCTTGCCGATATTGAGCTGGCCGAATGCGGTCGAGCAATTGTTGCGCACCGGCGGTCGCGTCCGCATCGTCTCGCCCTCGCCGGGCTCGATCTTGATCACCTCCGCGCCCATGTCGGCGAGCATCCGCGTGCAATGAGGTCCGGCGATCGTGGTCGAAAAATCGAGCACGCGAAGGCCGTCAAAGCTCCGTGTCAAATTCCCCTCATCGTCAGCGGCTATTGTCGTTGCCAAGGCTTCCTCCAGCTTCGTCATTTCGTTGTTCGGCGTCGTGTGACCCTAAAGTGAGCCGCCCTGACAGGAAAGCGTCTCGTCCAGACTGAGGCCGCGGGCCGTCTTGCATTTTACTCAAAGGCAGATTGGACCCGATCTTGCATGGCCCTGTCACGGGCTGGAACGAGGGCGCTTGTTGAAGGTCTTATTCGTCACGACCGAGATGGACGATTTCGTCCGCGTGGGCGGGCTCGGCGCCGTTTCCGCTGCACTTCCCCGGGCGCTTCGGCCCTGGAGCGACGTGCGGATCATGCTTCCCGGTTACCGGGACGTCGTCGAACAGTTCACGCATATTGAAATCGTTGGACAATGCGCAGCACTTGCGGAGATGCCGGCCTGCACGCTCGGGCGCGCATCGACCAAAGACGGGCTGCCGGTCTATGTGCTGCTGTGTCCAGAGCTCTACGACCGGCCGGGCAATCCCTATGGCGATGAGTCCGGCCGCGACTGGCCCGACAACGACATCCGCTTCGGCCGCTTTGCCTCCGCCGCTGCCGAACTTGCAGCCGGAACGCTGGACAAGAATTGGGCAGCGGACCTCGTTCACGCCAACGACTGGCAGGCCGCGCTCACACCTGCCTACCTCGCATGGCGTCAGCTACGGATTCCGTCGATCCTGACCATCCACAATCTCGCCTATCAGGGCCTGTTTCCGAAGGACTCGCTGCGGCGGATCGGCGCACCGGAGAGCTCATTCCACATCGATGGGCTGGAGTTCTACGACAAGCTCTCCTTCCTCAAGGGCGGCCTCGTCTACGCCTCGCATCTGACCACGGTCAGCGCGACCTATGCGAAGGAGATCACCACGGCTGAACTCGGCTGCGGGCTGGAGGGCCTGCTACGGGTGCGCTCCGACGCCGACCAGCTGACCGGCATCCTGAACGGCATCGACGAGAGCTGGGACCCGCGTCACTGCGCGCAGCTCGCACAGCCGTTCGGCGCCGGCGACTGGAAGGGCAAGCAGGCCAACGCCGACTATGTCCGCCGGCAGTTCGGGCTTGCGGTCTCGCGCGGGCCGATCTTCGGCCTGGTTGCGCGGCTCGTGCATCAGAAAGGCGTCGACCTCGTGCTGTCGGCTGCCGACGAGATCATCAGGGACGGCGGGCAGATCGTCGTCACCGGCAGCGGCGAAACCGCGATCGAGGATGCGCTGGTGACCGCCCATCGGCGCCGCCCCGACGCGATCGGCGTCATCATCGGATTCAACGACGCGCAGGCGCGCCGGATCTTCGCCGGTAGCGACTTCACCTTGATGCCGTCGCGCTTCGAGCCCTGCGGCCTCAGCCAGATGTATGCCCAGCGCTTCGGCTCGCTGCCGATCGGCCACCAGACCGGCGGGCTTGCGGAGACCATCGCCGACGGCGAGACCGGCTTCCTGTTCGCACAGCCCTCGGCGGAATCCTTCCTCGGCGGTGTCAGGCGCGCCTTCGACGCCTATCGCGCCAAGGATCGCCTCAACGCCATGCGTTCGAGCGCGATGGCCAAGTCCTACAGCTGGGACCTGTCGGCCGCCTGCTACGGCGCGCTGTACAGAAAGCTCATCATGCCGCGGGCGGCGGCGTAAGGCGTTCGCCTCGCAAGCTTGTGAAGGAGGCCGCTCTGGCATCCCAGCTGGTTTGTGACATTCCGTCTCCGCCGCCGAGCCCATTCGTGCGATCATGTCCGCACCCACGGCTATTTGCCTGGACGATCGCGCAAGCATGAAATTGGCAATGATGGACTTTTTGCAAAACCCGATTGCGATGGAGGAACATCATGGACGTCAACGAGGAGCGTCTTAATTCATTCATGGGAAAGATGATTGGCGATGTCGGCGCGGCGATGAACGCCTCGCTGATGCTGCTGGGAGACAAGCTCGGGCTTTACAAGACTCTTGCAGAGCAAGGTCCGATGAACGCCGCGGCCCTGGCCAAGGCAACGGGAACAGCCGGACGTTACGTTCAGGAATGGCTCTCGGCGCAGGCAGCTTCCGGCTACGTCGAATACGACAGCGCCACCGGAAAATTCTCGATGCTGCCCGAGCAGGCGCTGGCACTTGCCAACGAGGACAGCCCGGTCTTCCTCGGCGCTGTGGGGAGCCTTGTCGGCGCGACCTTTCTCGACGAGCCGAAGATTACCGATGCGTTCAAGACCGGCAAGGGCGTCGGCTGGAACAGGCGCAGCGAGTGCCTGTTCTGCGGCACCGCCCGCTTCTTCCGCACCAGCTACAAGCACTATCTGGTCCAGGAATGGCTGCCCGCGCTCGAGGGCGTCGTCGACAAGCTGAAGAAAGGCGCCATCGTGGCTGACGTCGGCTGCGGGCACGGCGTCTCGACACGGTTGATGGCGGAGGCATTTCCGAAATCAACCTTCTACGGCTTCGACTATCACGAGGGCTCGATCCACGCCGCGCGGCAGTCCGCGCGGGAGGCCGGACTGTCGGACCGCGTTCATTTCCAGACGCACTCCGCCAAGGACTTCCCTGCCAACAACTATGACCTGGTGTGCTTCTTCGACTGCCTGCACGACATGGGAGATCCGGTCGGCGCCCTCAAGCACACCCGCTCCACCCTCGCCGACGACGGCACCTGCATGTTGATCGAGCCGTTCGCCAACGACCGGCTGGAGGACAACCTCAACCCGATCGG
The DNA here is from genome assembly GCF_020889685.1 of Bradyrhizobium oropedii. Lineage (GTDB taxonomy): Bacteria > Pseudomonadota > Alphaproteobacteria > Rhizobiales > Xanthobacteraceae > Bradyrhizobium > Bradyrhizobium oropedii. The sequence continues at coordinate 38,121 of NZ_JACMYO010000014.1, read as the reverse complement.
ACGCATCTACTACGCCGCTTCGACCATGATCTGCACGCCGGCGTCGCTGGATCAGGAAGTCGGGCTCGCGCTCGGTGCGCAGGCCGGAGAAACCAGGCTGCGCGAAGTCGCGCGTCAGGCCGGCTTCTCACGTTTCCGCCGCGCGGCGGAAACGCCGTTCAACCTGATCCTGGAAGCTCGACCGTAACTGCACAACGCAATTGGACGGCGGCATCACACCGCCGTCCAACGTTCTCAGTGCTGGCCTGATCGGCGGCTACGCCGTCAGCGTCCTGCTACCAGTCCTGCGATTGCCAGTAGTACTGGCCGCCGCGCCGGCGCGGATTGGCGGCCTGCGGATTGCCATAATACGGATTGCCGTACTGGGTCGGCCCTTGAGGATTGCCGTATTGGGGATAGCCGTATTGGGTGCCGGACTGGGGATTCCAGCTGCGCTGAGAGAAGAAGCCGAAACCATCCTCGTCCCTGCTTGCAACCGGGTAATCCTCATCCATCGGCCGCGGCGTCGGCTTGCGCGTGATGAAACCACCCTGGGGCTGGTTGCTCAGCACGGCGACGAACTCGGTGCGGTAGTTGGTCTCGGCGCTCAACGGCTCATCCGAAATGATGATCGAGGAGCGCGGCACGGCGGTCGGCGCAATGCGATCCAGCACATCCTGCGGGATGGTGACGCGGTCGAGCGCGTCCTTGGCGTTGTCGCCATCGTCGATCGTCACCTCGGTCCAGCGCAGGCCGGAGTCGTTGCGCGCCATCGCCGTGAAGATATGTGTGCCGATCGGCTTGTCCGGATCACGGATCGTGACGGGAACCTCGATGCTGGAATCGAACACCTCGCCGCCGTCAGCCCATGGCTTATGGGTGTTGCGCCGGACGTAGAGCTTCTGCGTCGCCCGACTGATGTAGACCGAGACCGGCTCCAGCGCGAGCTTGGCCTCGGTCGCCGCCTTCTGGGTGTCGGCCTTCTTGCTCTCGGCCGCCTTGAAGGCTTCCTTCGCGGCGGCTGCGGCATCGAGCTTCGGCTTCGCGTCACCCTGGGCGGCCTCGAACTGGGTGGTCGCCTCCGCAGCCTTGGCAGCGGCCTTCTGCTTCAAATCCTCGGCACGCGCCTTGGCCTGGTCGGATTTAGCCGCGGCGAGCGTCTTGTCGGCGAACGCAACCGCAGCATCGGCGCGGGTCTTGATCTGTTCCAGCTTGCGCAGCGACGCCGGCGTGGACTGTGCCGCTTCCTTCGTCGCAACCGCGGAAGCCTTCTTCGCCTCGTCAGCGGTCTTGGCGGCATCCGCCGCCTCGCGAGCCAGCTTCTCGGCACGCGCCGGAGCAGCCGCGATGGCCTGTGCGTTCGGCACGAACAGCGCCGAGTGGGTGAAATCGACCGGCTCCGGGTCGTTCGGCGCGATGATCACGCGCATTCCGATTCGCGTCCTGTCGAACAGCTTCTCGGCAAAGTCATAGGGCATCCGGACGCAGCCATGGGAGGCCGCATAGCCCGGCAGCGGCCCGCCATGCAGCGCAATGCCGTTCCAGGTGATGCGCTGCATGTTCGGCATCCAGGCATCGTCGTACATGGTTGAGTGATGGTCCTTGTCCTTCTCGACCAGCGCAAAGATGCCGGCCGGCGTCTCGCGTCCCTTGACGCCGCTCGACACCGGCGCGCGGTAGATCCAGCCATCCGCGTCGTAGAACGTGACTTTTTGGGCCTTGATCGACACGATCGCCATGATCGGCTCGCCCGCGGTACGCGGTGCCGTCGCCTCGATGGTTGCCGCGGAACGCTGCTGCTTTGCCGCCGCGCCGCCGGTCAGTGGCGCAAGTGTGACCATCGCCGCGAATGTCACAATGGCGGGATGCCCCCAACGCCGCATCGCTCCGGTGGTTTGCGCCGTCGTCGTTCGATTTACCATGCGATTCCTCGGTCGAAATGCCTGCCCGCGCTGAGTCGATCCGTACCAGATCACGATTTTGGATTGATTAATCGCTGCCGCGGTTCCACGCCGCAGACCCTCGCTCTGGGGGACTATTCATTCATATATGACGGCGGATGCAGGAGGAAGGGTACCGCCCGGCCAAAACCGCCCTGCGACAGCCGAAATCCCTTATCCGGAAGATGGTGGCCAATGCGGCCGCGCCTCGCCGTCATGCTGTCCGCCGCGTCTCCGGCATCACCAGCCAGATCATGAACAGCCCGAGGGCTGCGACGCCGGCCAGGCCCATGAAGGCGGTGCCGCTGCCGAGCTTGTCGCTGACATAACCGGCCAGCACCGTGCTGAGCGACGCGCCGATGCCGACCGCAGTGCCGACAATGCCCTGCGCCAGGTTGAAATGGCCGCTGCCGAACGCAACGTCGGCCACGATCAGCGGCACCAGCACGCTGAAGATCGCCGCGGTGATGCCGTCGAATATCTGCACCGCGACCAGCAGATAGGGATCGCGCACCGTTGCGAACAACAGGCCGCGGATCGCCAGCGAGGCGAAGGCCAGCAAGAGCAATGGCCGCCGGCCCACAGCCTGGGCCTTGCGGCCGACCGACGGCGAGCACAACGCGACGATCGCCTGCGGCACGATGATGCATGCCGCAATCAGGACCGGCGCCCATTGGCTCGACCGCGTCGTGACCACGCCCGCCATCAGCGGCAGCATCGCGGCATTGGCCAGCTGGAACAGCATCATCGCGCCGGCAAAGATTAGCAGTGTCCGGTGCCGCACCAGAGTGAAGACGCTGGTGGCGCGCTTGTCGGGAACCTCACGCTTCACCTCACCATGCGCCTGCGCGATGTCGATCTCGCGCTCGCGGATCCGTGCCAGCGACAACAAGGTCGGGATCGCCAGGATGAAGGTGACGAGGAACACGGAACGGCTCGACAGAAAATAGCCGCAGGCGCCCATCAGCGCCGCAGCCGAGCCGCTGCCGAGCGAGGCGAACCGCGCATTGCGGCCGAGCCGTTCGCCGATTGCAAGCGGCCCGACCAGGCCGAGGCTGATCGCGGCGATTGCCGGACCGAGCACGCAGCTTGCGAGCGCGTGCAGTGCCGCGGCGAGCGTCACCACGGGGGAAGATCGGCCACAGCGCGTAGGCCAGCGCGCTGGCGCCGATCGCGGCCACCGCACAGCCCGCGACGACCTTCTCCGAGCGGGCCGCGTCGACGATCGCCCCGCCGGGCATCTGGCCCAGCAGGCCGATGATGCCGCCGATCGAGAGCACGAAGCCGATCTCGACCTGGGTCCATTTCTGCGTCGTCAGATAGACTGCGATAAACGGGCCGAAGCCGGTCTGCACGTCGGCCAGGAAGAAGATGAACCAGTCGAGCCCGCGCTGGCTTTCGCGCGATGGCGCGCGCGGCCCCTCCGGACTGGGCTGATCAGGGGGGATCGACACAATATTGGTGCCGCCGGCTGATCGCTCGCCACGATCGTCGCCAACCGTCTCGAAAGAAGGGTTCGGACGCGCGACCAGCTTCAGCCCCCTAATGTTCGTAATCCCATGGGTGGAGATTGCCGGCCGCGCCCAGCACGATCAGCGGCGTATCTTCCTTGTATTCAGGCGCAGCGCTCACCTGCTGCTTGTTGAGGTCCAGCGTGATGCTGTCGCTCTTGCTGGAAACGCCGGCGAAGCGCAGCGCGTTCCAGTCGACCACGATCTTGCGGCTGCCGACGCCGAGAAAGCCGCCGAAATCGATCACCGCGGCGCGGACCTTGCCGTCGCGGTCGACGATGACGTCGACGATGCGGCCCATGTCCTCGTTGGCGGAACTGCGAACGTCGCGCCCGAGAATGCCGTGCGCATCGCGCGCTCCGATCACGGTCACCGACGGCGGCGGCGACGGCTCCTTGGCCTGCTCCTTCGGCGCCGGCGGCGGTACAGGAGCTGTTGGCGGCGCCTCGGCCACCGGCGGCGGTGATGGCGCCGGTGCCGGCGCTGCGTCGTCGGCGGCACGGACACCCGCGCATGTCAGCAGCGCGGCTGCGACCAGCATAACCATGATCCTCGGACGCATGTACCTCTCCCCACGATTTTCCTGGCGCGCATGCCGCGCGACGACGCTCAATGCGTCAGCACGATCGACACCTGGATCTGGCCGCGCGTGCGCAACACTTCGAGCGACACCTCGTCGCCGTGGCGGCGCAGCCTCAGATCGACGCTGGACGCGCCGAGCCTGAGATCACGCAGCACCACGTCGTTGAGGAATTCCGGCAGCCGCGGATCGCGCAGCCGTATCTCGCCACGCGTCGTGTCGAACTCCAGTCCGAGCGCCGCCTCGAGCAGCGTGAACGGCGTCGCGCTGGCCCAGGCCTGCGGCGCGCAGGCGACAGGATAGAGCACGGGGCCGCGCCGGCGTTCGCGACGGAAGCCGCAGAACAGCTCGGGCAGCCGCCGCAACTCCATATAGCTTGCGGCGTCGAACAGGCCCTTGAACAGATGCGCGACCGAATGCTTGAGGCCGTAGCGGGCAAACCCGAGTGCGATCAGCGCATTGTCATGCGGCCAGATCGAGCCGTCGTGATAGGACATCGGGTTGTAGCGCGCCTCGCCCGCGGCGACGGTGCGGATGCCCCAGCCCGAGAAGAATTTCTGGCTCATCAGGTCGGCGGCGACCCGCCGTGCGCGGTCCTCCCGCACCATGCCGGAAAACAAGGTCTGTCCGGCATTCGACGTGCGCACCTTGCACGGCCGCTTGGTGCCGTCGAGCGCGAGCGCATAGGTGCCGAGTTCCTCGCACCAGAACGCCTCTTCGAACCGCTCGCGCAGCCGCTCGGCCTCCGCATCCAGCTTGGCAGCCTTATCGGCAAAGCCAAGTGTGCGCGCCGCACGCGCCGCAAGCTGCTTGCCCGCGAACACGTAGCCCTGCACTTCCGCGAGCGCAATATTGCCTTCGGCGAGCGTTCCGTCGGCGTGGAAGATAGCGTCGAAGGAGTCCTTCCAGCCTTGATTGCGAAGCCCCTCGTCGGTCGCGCGCTGATATTCAACGAACCCGTCGCGATCGGGATCGCCGGGACCGTCGATCCATTGCAATCCGGCCTCCACCGCCGGCCACAGTTCGCGCAACGTCTCCACGTCGCCGGTGCGCTCCAGATAGAGCCCTGCCAGCAGCACGAACAGCGGAGTCGAATCGACGCTGCCGTAATAATGCGCGAACGGCACCTCGCGAAGCGCAGCCATCTCACCGCCGCGCATCTCGTGCAGGATTTTGCCCGGCGCGGCATCGGCCAGCGGATCGACCGCCTTGGCCTGGAACAGCGCGAGCCGCTTCAGCACGCCCTTGGCGATCCGCGGATCGACCCACAGCATCTGCAGCGCGGTGATCAGCCCGTCGCGGCCGAACGTCGTCGAGTACCAGGGAATGCCGGCATAGGGGTAACGGCCCTGCGGCGTCTCGGTCATCAGCATGTTGAGGTCGGCCATCGCCTGGCACAGCACCTCGTTGAAGATGTTGTTCGAGGTCTCGATCGAGGCCGCACCGGCCGACGAGTTGCGCATCTCGCGGCGATGCGCCAGCAGCCCGCGGAAGAACGGCGCCGGCTTCTGCATGATCGGCTTGTTGCAGGAGACCGCGACGAACAGAGACGTCACCTGCCCGGGCTCGAGGTCGAAATGATAGGTCGCGGCGTTGACCGACAGCCGCGTCGGCCGCGGATCGAAATGCAGCGCGGTGATCCGCGTCTGCTCGTCGAGGCCGCAATACTCCAGCACGACGTCGGTCGGCCCCAATAGCTTGCTCGAGCCGATGCCGCGCCGCGGCCGGCGCTCGCCGCGCACCTCGAACAGATCGGCAAAGTCATTGTCGAACAAGAGCGTGAGATCGAAGCTCGCGGCATGATCGCCGTGGTTCTGCAGGCCGATGCGCTGATAGGCCGTGCCGCGCCACAGGAAGATCGAGCGCACGATGTGCAGGGTGTCCTTCGGCAGGGTCAGCCGGCCGTCGCGATAGACGTCGGAATTGGTCAGATCGACGGTCAGCGCCGAATTGTCGTCGCGCATGTTGGAACCGAGCAGCAGCGGCTGCACGTCCTCCAGCACCATTTCCAGCCGTGCGAGGTAGCGCGTGTCGGCGTTGAACAGGCCGTCCGGCCCCCCGGCCGAGGCGCCGATATCGCCATGGCTGTCGAGCACGATGAAGGTGTCGTCATGCTTGAGCGAACGCCGCGGCCGCGCCGCGGGCCCGGTCATCGGAATGTAGAACGGCGATTCGGCGACGTGCTCAGTGATGCGAGCAGTGATGATCTGCGTGACGACGTCAGCTGCCATCTGAACCTCTGGCGACTTTTATTGGCCGTTTTCCTGACTCGAACGAACGCACTGGAACGCAAGAACAGGCTTGATGACGCGGGGTCAGGCCGCGCTGGTGGAGAGGCGGCCCATCTCGCGCGCGACCAGGTCGCGGTAGGGACCCCTTCCCTTCACGAGGATATCGGGCGGACCGTCCTCGACGATCCGGCCGCCCTGCAGCACGACCACGCGGTCGAAGCTGCGCAAGGTCGCGAGGCGGTGCGCGATCGCCACCACCGTACGCCCGCGCATCAGCCGCGACAACGCCTCGCGGATCGCCTCCTCGGATTCCGCATCGAGCGCCGCGGTGGCCTCGTCGAGCAGCAGGATCGGCGCGTCCTTCAGGAAGGCGCGTGCGATCGCGATCCGCTGACGCTGACCGCCCGAGACCTTAACGCCACGATCGCCGACGATGGTGTTCATGCCCTCGGGCAAGGTTTCGATGAAGTCGCAGCGCGCCGCGATCGCCGCCCGCAGCACCTCGTCGTCGGTGGCGTCGGGCCGGCCATAGCGGATATTCTCCAGGATCGAACGGTGGAACAGCGAGATATCCTGCGGCACCACGGAGATCGCCGCACGCAGGCTCAGTTGGGTGACGCGCGAGATGTCCTGGCCATCGACCGTGATGTTGCCCTGCTCGACGTCGTAGAAGCGCTGCAGAAGGGTAAACAGTGTTGACTTGCCACCACCGGACTGGCCGACCAGTCCGACGCGTTGGCCGGGCTGGATGCGCAGGCTGAAGCGTTCGAACACCTGAAGGCCGCCCGGATAGCGGAACGAGACATTGTTGAAGGCGATCGCCGCGCCACTCTTCACCAGCACCTCGGCTTCCGGATGGTCCTTCAGCTCATGCGGCTGCAACAACGTCGCCAGCGCCTCGGTGAGGCGCGCGACATGCTGGGTGACGTCGACCAACGCGACGGCGAGATCGCGGGTGGCGCTGAGGATCGAGATGCCGAGCGTGCACACCAGCACGACATCGCCGGTGGTGGCCAAGCCCTGCTGCCAGAGCGAGAGCGCCCAGGCCAGCATCGCGATCGTCAGGACAACAGTCACGCCGGCGTGAACGAGGCGGAGCTTTTCGAGATAACGCAGGGAACGGCCGCGCGCGACGAGTTCCCGATTGACCGTCGCATCGAAGCGATCGTGCTCGTAGCCGAGGCCGCAGAACGCGCGCACCAGCGGCAGGTTGTTGATGACGTCGACCATTTCGCCGTCCACAGCGGCCGCCCTGTTGGCGAAATCGTCATGCAGCGGCCGGCCGGCAGCCGCCATGCGGAACATGGCCACCACCATGGTTCCCGCGATCAGGATCAGCACTGCTGACATTGTCACGCTGACGGTTCCAACCAGGGTGATCGCCGCGAAGGTCGCGATGCAAGGCGGCAACACGTTCCATACAAACATGTTCTCGACGGTGTACACCGCGTTCGACGTTGCCGTGATCCGGCTGGTGAGCATGCCCGGCAGCCGGTCGGTGAAATAGCTCGGCGCGTGGCCGGTGAGATGGCGGAACATGTCGCGGCGGAGGTCGCCGGAGACGCTGACAAAGGTGTAGCTCGCGGTCCAGCTCGCGATCCGCCACATGAAGTTGTCGGCGGCGATCAGCGACATGAGCAGAGCGAATGCCAGCCATACGCCATTCGCGGCCGACGGCCCGGCCGACAACGCGTCGACCAGATTCTTCACGCCGTACTGCGTGCCTACCGAGCAGGCAACCGCCACGACAACGGCCGACAAGATTACAACATGCGACGGCAGCCGCCGGCGCAGATAGCGCAGCACAAAGGGGAACGGGCGATGCGCGTATCCTGACAGATGGTCCATGACGTCCTGCAAAAGCTGTTGAAGGTGAACGAGAAAATTTTAGTCGAAGCTCTCGTGCACGATGACGTGAAGGGCGGCGGGATTCCTTGATGCAGCCATCACTGCGCAACAATTTTGCAACGCTGGCGTCGGCAAAAACGTGTTGGAGCGTGATGGCATCAGCAAGACCACAGTGTGATGGAAGAAAGAAGCGGCAGAACTCCCACTTCTAAGGAACCTCGCACGTGCGAGAACGTTCCCGTCTTTGGCATGTCGGTGCCAACAGAGGGCTGAGGGTCTAGTTCATTCTTCCACATCACAAAAAGGAGACGGAGAAATGCGCATCGCGCAGGTTGCCCCGCTGACGGAGGCTGTTCCCCCCAAGCTCTACGGCGGCACCGAACGGGTCGTGCACTGGCTGACCGAAGAACTTGTAACGCTTGGACATGACGTGACGTTATTCGCCAGTGGCGATTCACAGACCTCCGCGAAGCTCGATGCGACCTGGCCGAAGGCACTGCGCCTCGACGGCTCCGTCCGCGATCCCAATGCGCTGCACATGGTGATGCTGGAACGCGTCCGGCAGAAAGCCGACGACGATGAGTTCGACTTCCTGCACTGCCATCTCGACTATTATCCTTGGTCGCTGTTCGCGCGGCAGCCGACGCCGTTCGTGACCACGCTGCACGGCCGGCTCGACCTGCCGGAGCATCAGCCGGTCTTCAATACCTTCTCCAAAATCCCGGTGATCTCGATCTCCAACGCACAGCGGCGGCCGGTGCCGCAGGCGCACTGGGTGCGTACCATCCATCACGGCCTGCCGGAGAATCTGCTGACGCCGCAACCGGCCAGGCAATCCTATCTCGCCGTGCTCGGGCGCATCGCGCCGGAGAAAGGCGTCGATCGCGCGATCAAGATCGCGACCCGCTGCGGCATTCCGCTGAAGATCGCGGCCAAGGTCGATCGCGCCGACCAGGAATATTACGACGAACTGATCAAGCCCCAGATCACGAACAATCCGCTGGTCGAGTTCATCGGCGAGATCAGCGACCGCGAGAAGCCGGACTTCCTCAGCGGCGCGATCGGGCTCCTGGTTCCGATCGACTGGCCGGAGCCGTTCGGCCTCGTGATGATCGAAGCGATGGCCTGCGGCACGCCCGTGATCGCCTATAACCGCGGTTCAGTGCCCGAGATCATCGAGGATGGCCTGACCGGCTTCATCGTCGAAGACGAGATCAGCGCGATCTCCTCCGTCGGGCGCCTTTCGACGCTCAATCGCGATGCGATCCGCAAGCAGTTCGAGACGCGCTTCACCGCGCGCCGGATGGCGCTGGACTATCTCGCCGCCTATCGCAGCCTGATGGAAGCCAAACCGCGCTTCAAGCTGGTGGCGAGCGCGGAGTAGCCGTTGCAGCGGCCGATCGAATGATCCGGCGGGCCGGCCGGCACTGTCCGTGCCGGTCCGTTGGGTCATTCGATTGTCAATAATGCCGCCGGGCTCGGCGTCAACTCCTACACGGCAAAGCCAACCCCGACGCGCGTGCCGCGCGATTGTTGCGACGCACCAGTCGCGACACTCCTCCCTTGAGTTCGGCCGATATCGCCTTTGCGATTGCCGAATTACGTGCTCTTATGTGCTCCGCTTGAGCAAAAAATAATAAGCGAGCGGACGGAGCAACCGTGCCGCGGTCGCACAGGGGGAACGCCATGACAGGGGACCGCAAGCCGTCGGCCATTAATAATGCCGTGCCGACCAAAGCCTCGCAGAAAAAGCTGAACCGCCGCAGGTTCCTGGTCAAATCCGGCGGCGTGCTCGCGGCCGGCGCGTTCGGCGCCGTTCCGCTGCGCGGCTGGGCCGCCGACCCGATCAACATCGGCGCGCTCTATCCGAGCACCGGCAGCATGGCGCAAATCGGCGTCGGTTGCGTCGCCGCGGCCAAGCTCGCAGTCGACATGGTCAACGAGGCCGGCGGCATCAAGTCGCTCGGCGGCGCCAAGCTCAATCTCATCGTCTCCGATGTGCAGAGCGACACCACGGTGACGCGCACCGAGACCGATCGCCTGATATCGGGCAACAAGCTGTCGGCGATCCATGGCTGCTACGCCAGCGCGCTGACCTTGATCGCGAGCGAGGTCTGCGAGCGCGCTCGCGTTCCGATCATCACCGGCTCGAGCTCCGACCAGCTCAACAAGGGCCGCAGCTACACGTTCACGCCGTTCGCACGCGCCTCGCAATTCGCCAAGGCGCAGTTGCAGATGGCCAAGCTCGTCAGCGAGCAGGCCAAGGTCGCCGTCATCTTCGAGAACACCGCCTTCGGCACCTCCACCTCGAACGGGCTGAAGGAGCTGGCGCCGGGCGAAGGCGTCGAGATCGTGATGTTCGAGCCCTACTCGGCCGGATTCACCGATGCGAGCCCGCTGATCAACAAGGTCAAGGCCTCCGGCGCCAACACGCTGTTCTCGCTGTCCTACCTCAACGACCTCATCCTGATCGTGCGCACGGTGAAGCAGGTCGGGCTCAATATCGCGATCAATGGCGGCTCCGGCGGCTTCGTGATGCCGGACTTCTACAAGAATGTCGGCAAGGCCGCCGAAGGCCTGCAAGGCGTCGCGCACTGGAACCACGACGTCAACGACGATGCGCAGAAGGTCAACGCCGAATTCAAGAAGCGCACCGGCGAGTTCGCGTTCGAATATGCCGGCGGCCTGGTGGCGCAGACCTTCATGCTGGCCGACGCGCTGGAGCGCGCCGCCTCCGCCGATCCAAAGAAAGTGCGCGAGGCGCTGTCGACGCTCGACGTCTCCTCGGGCTATGCGGCGATGGCGCCGGGCGGCAAGGTGAAGTTCGGCCCCGACGGCAAGAACGTCTATGGCCGTCCGGTCGGCGTGCAGTGGCAGAATGCCGATCTCGCCAGCATCTTCCCCAAGGAAGACGCCCGCGCCCCGCTGATGAAGACCTGAGCCGCGGTCGGATCAGATGTGGGAGACACTAGCCCAGGCTGTGATCAACGGCCTGCTCATCGGCGGCATCTATGCGCTTGTCAGCATCGGCGTCACGCTGATCTTCGGCGTGGTCAAGATCGTGAATTTCGCCCAGGGCGAGTTCGTGATGCTCGGCATGTATATCTCGTTCTTCCTCGCCACCCAGTTCGGTATCGATCCGCTGGTCTCACTGGTGGTCTCGATGCCGGTGCTGTTCGTCGCCGGCGTCCTGATCCAGCATTTCCTGATCCGCAGGGTGCTCGGGCCGAACGACATGCCGCAGATCTTCCTGACCTTCGCGCTGTCGCTATTGCTGCTCAATCTCTCGCTGATGCTGTTCAGCGCCAACTACCGCACCGTCCACACCTCCTATTCGGATGAGGCGTGGCACATCGGCGGACTCTACATCCCGGTGGCAAAGCTGATCGCCTTCGCGGTCGCGATGGCGCTGAGCGGGCTGCTCTGGGTGTTCCTCCACACCACCGATCTCGGCCGCGCCATGCGGGCGGCGTCGCAGAACCGCGACGTCGCGATGCTGATGGGGATCAATCCGAACCGCGTGTTCGCGGTTGCGTTCGGTACTGCGCTGGCGCTCGCGGGCGCGGCCGGCTCGCTGCTGATGCCGTTCTATTCGGCCTATCCATTCGTCGGCCAGGTGTTCGTGCTGATGGCGTTCGTCGCCGTCGTGATGGGCACGCTCGGCAATGTGATGGGCGCGCTGGTCGCGAGCCTGATGATGGGCATCGCGGAATCGCTCGGCATCCAGTTCGTGGGCGCGGATTCCGGCCTGATCGTGGTGTTCGCGCTGCTGCTGCTGACGCTCGCCTTCAGGCCGAGCGGCCTCGGCGCCAGGAGGGGCCGCTGATGCAGACCTCAGGCAACATGAAATGGCTGTGGCTCGCGATCGGGGCAATCGTCATGCTGGCTTTGCCCCAGCTCGTCAGCTCGTCGTTCGCGATCGACATCTTCATCCGCATCCTCCTGTTCTCCTTCATCGGCGTCGCCTGGAATTTGATGGGCGGCTATGCCAAGCAGCTGTCGCTCGGACACGCCGCCTATTTCGGGCTCGGCGCCTACACCTCGACCATCATGCAGGTGAACTACGGTATCTCGCCCTGGATCGGGATGATCGCCGGCGGCGTGGTCGCGACGCTGGCGAGCCTGCCGATCGGCTGGCTCTGCTTCCGCCTGCGCGGCCCCTATTTCACCATTGCCACCATCGCCACCGCGCAGGTGCTGATGCTGATCTTCCTGAAGTTCCGCGACTTCGCCTGGGGCGCCGAAGGCACCACGATCCCCAACCTCGGCAGCGCGCCGCTAATGATGCAGTTCGAGGAGAAGTCGTCGTACTATTACGTCGTGCTCGGCCTGCTCGTGGTCGGGCTGTGGATCACCCACCAAATCGAGAAATCCTGGATCGGATACTACCTCGTCGCGATCGGCGAAGATGAAGATGCCGCCGAAGCGATCGGCGTCAACGCGCCGAAGGTCAAGCGCGACATCTACATGATCAGCGCGTTCCTGACCGCGCTCGCCGGCACCTTCTACACGCAATACATCTACTTCATCGATCCCGCGACCGCGTTCAGCTTCAGCGTCTCGATCGAGGCGGCGCTGGTCTCGATCGTCGGCGGCATCGGCACGCTGTGGGGGCCCGTGATCGGCACCGTGCTGCTGGAGACCACCTCGGCGCTGCTGCAAAGCTGGCTCGGCAGCTCGGTGGGCGGCATCCAGCTCACCGTCTACAGCCTGATCCTGATGGCGGTGATCCTGTGGAGGCCGACAGGGCTGATCGGGTTCGCGACCGATGTCTATCACCGCACCCTCCGGCGCAAGCCGGCACGCGCCTGAGGTCGCCGCGATGGCAGACGCACTGGTCATCAAGGGTCTCAGCAAGCGCTTCGGCGGCCTGCGCGCCGTGCAGGACGTCAGCTTCACCGTGCAGGAGAACGAGACGGTGGCGCTGATCGGGCCGAACGGCGCCGGCAAGACCACGAGCTTTCACTTGATCACGGGATTTCACCGGCCGGACTCCGGCTCGGTGCTCGCTTTCGGCCAGGAGGTCGTGGGACTCAAGCCGCACGACGTCTGCGCGCTCGGCATGGCCCGCACCTTCCAGGTTGCAAAGCCGTTCGGTGCGATGACGGTGCTCGCCAATGTGATGACCGGCGCCTTCTTGCGCGATCGCCATGTCGCCGCCGCGCAAAAGAAGGCGCGCGAGGCGATCGAGTTCGTCGGCCTCGGCGCCAGGGAGCAGACCCGTGCCCGCGACCTCACCACCATCGACCAGCGCCGCCTGGAGATGGCCCGCGCGCTTGCGACGCAGCCAAGGATCCTGCTGCTCGACGAGGTGATGGCCGGGCTCAATCCGGCCGAGATCGACCAGGCGGTGGCGCTGGTGAAGAAGCTTTCCGCCAGCGGCCTGACCATCGTGATCGTCGAGCATGTGATGCGCGCGATCATGGCGGTGGCCCGTCACATCGTGGTGCTCGACCATGGCCAGAAGATCGCCGAGGGCGCGCCGAAGGAGATCGTGGAGAATCCGGAAGTGATCCGCGCCTATCTCGGCTCCTACGTGCATCCGACTGCGCAGGGAGACGCTCATGCTTGAGCTCTCCGGCGTCAGCGCCAGCTACGGCTCGGTCCCCGCCATTACCGATGTCAGCATTTCGATTGGCGAGGGCGAAGCCGTCGGCCTGCTCGGGGCCAACGGCGCCGGCAAGAGCACGACGCTGCGCGCCGTCTCCGGCCTCGTCAAACTGTTCGGCGGCAAGGTCACGTTCGACGGCGTCGACCTCGCCACGCTGCCGCCGTACCGGATTCCCGAGCTCGGCATCGCGCATGTTCCGGAAGGCCGCCAGGTATTCCCCGAGATGACGGTGCAGGAAAATCTCGAAATCGGCGCCTACACGCCGAAAGCCAAGGCGGATCGGGCGCGCACGATGGAGCTCGTCTACAGCATCTTCCCGCGGCTCGCCGACCGCAGGAAGCAGCTCGCCGGCACCATGAGCGGCGGCGAGCAGCAGATGGTCGCGGTCGGCCGCGGGCTGATGCTGAAGCCGCGTTTGCTGATGCTGGACGAGCCCTCGCTCGGCCTGGCCCCCGTGATGACCGACGTGACCTTCGAGAAGATCGGCGAGATCCACAAGATGGGCACCGCGATACTGTTGGTCGAGCAGAATGTCAGCCGCGCGCTGTCATTGGTGCAGCGCGCCTATGTGCTGGAAAGCGGCGACGTGATCATGCAGGGCTCGAGTGCAGAGCTTGCCGACAACAAGCAGGTGCAGGCGGCGTATCTCGGGATTTGAGATAGCGATCGAGGCGCCCGCTCCCGTCATTGCGAGCGAAGCGAAGCAATCCATCTTCTCCCAGGCGAGGAAAGATGGATTGCTTCGTCGCTACGCTCCTCGCAATGACGCCTTGCCAAATTTATCCACCCGTCATCCCCGCGCAAAGGCTTCGCCTTTGTCGCTGGAGGTGCGAGCGGAGCGAGCCTCGAAGGATGAATCGGCCACCAGCCGGGCCGTCGACCCTTCGATACGCGCTACGCGCTCCTCAGGGTGACGGTGGCGGAGTTGCTCGATCCGGCGAGACGGTACGAACCTTACTACGTCACCACCGTCCGCTTCGGCTCGACGATCTCGAACATCCGCGGGAATTCATCCATCAGCATCATCAATTCGCCGAGCCGCTGCGGATCGCCTGATACCTTGACCTTGCCGGCGCCGACGGCTTCCGGGAACGTGGTCAGCTTGGCGATGACCTCGTCGAGCACGCTGCGCGCCAGTGTGAAGCTAGCGTGCGCGTCGGCCGCCTGCGCCCCCGTGACGTAGGTCAGGGCTGAATTTTCAAGATTGAGTACGAAGGTCTCGCCGGTGTCAGTAAAACTCCAGTTCAGCACAATGCGCTTGCCTTCGGCCTTGGGGCCGTTGAGGCGGACGCCGAGCACGTCCCAGAGCTGCTCGGTGCGGAGCGCAGCGAGCGTCTCGCGCGGCATCGGCGAACGCGGCGGCGTCTTCGGCATGCCCTGCCGCAGCTCCTGCGCGCCGAACAGATAGGCGTTGCGCCAGGTCGAACTCTCGGCCGCATAGCCGAGCTGCTCGAACGTGTCGGCCAGCAATGCGCGGGCCGCCTGGTTGTCAGGCTCTGCAAACACGAGGTGGCTGACGGCCTGCGCCACGAAGCGGAATTCGCCCTTGGCGAAGTCAGCCGCGGCGCGTTTCAGGATCGCATCGGCACCGCCCATATACTCGACATATTTCCTGCCGGCCTCGACCGGCGGCAAGGAATTGAGATTGACCGGATTGGCGTCGTACCAGCCGAGATACTTCTGATAGATCGCCTTCACATTGTGCCTGATATGGCCGTAATAGCCGCGGCCGTGCCAGGCGCCCTCCAGGCTTTGCGGCAGGCGGATCGTCTCGGCAATCTCGGCCGCATTGAGCCCGTGGTTCATCAGCCGGATGGTCTGGTCGTGCGCGTATTTGTAGAGGTCGCGCTGCTCGCGGATCATGGTGTCGATCCGCTCGCGTCCCCATACCGGCCAGTGATGCTGGCCGCACATCGCCTCGGCCTTGCCGCCCCACATCTGCAGGGCTTCGCCGAGATATTTCGACCAGGCCAGCGCGTCGCGCACGTCGGCGCCGCGGAACGGCAGCAGATTGTGGAAATTGTGCGTGCAGTTCTCGGCGAGGTTCAACAGCCTGTAGCGCGGGATGAAGAAGTGCATCTCCGCCGGCGCTTCGCTGTTCGGCGCCATCTGGAATTCGAACTCAACGCCGTCGATCACGCGCGTGTCGCCGGTCGCGATGATCAAATCGGTCGGCCGCAGCAGCGCGACGCCGCCCGCCGCCATGGTCTTGCCGAGACCGCAATCGACATGGCCGCGCGCGCCCTTGGCGAGGAACGGCCCGAACTGGTACTGCGCGCGGCGCAGCATCGCCGGTCCCGCGATGATGTTCTCGGAGACCGCGTGCTCCATGAAGAAGTTCGGCGCGATGATCGGCACGCCCGCCGCCAGCATGGCGTCGTCGAGCACCCCGCGTGCGCCGCCCCAATGATCAGTGTGGGTGTGGGTGAAGATGACGGCCGCGACCGGCCGCTTGCCGCGATGCTGGAAGTACAGCTCCACCGCGGCGCGCGCGCCTTCGATCGAGGTCAGCGTGTCGACCACGATGACGCCCTTGTCGCCCTCGATCAGCGTCATGTTGGCGATGTCGAGGCCGCGCACCTGGTAGACACCCGGCACCACCTCGAACAGGCCGTGATGCATGTTGAGCCGCGACTGCCGCCACAGGCTCGGATCGACGGTCGCGGGTGCCTTCTCGTCCGAGAGGAAGCCGTACGGCTCGAGGCTCCAGACCACCCTGCCCTGGGCCGAGGTGACGCGCGCATTCTCGATGGTGCCGAGGAAGCCGCGCGCGGCGTCATCGAAATCCCTGGTGTCGGCGAACGGCAGCGCCTTCAGCGTGGCCTCGTGCTGCGCGATGACCGGCGCGGATGCCGCCTTCGGACCTTCGTGCGGCGCTTCGCCTGCGGTTGTCTGGGTCATATACAGGCACTCCCTCGTTTGGCGGAAACTCAGTCTCGATCGCACATCGTTCAGCGGAACTGCAGGCCTTCGAACTGGCCGCTGCTGCGCCACTCGTCGATATATTTGAAGTAGGCCAGCGCGCCCGCCGGATAGCCGACATTGAGCTTCGCCGCCGGCCCCGGCTCGCGTCCCTCATTGTTGTAATAGCCGGGCGTGCAATCGGGCCCGCCGATCATCCGGCCGACCGCGGTCAGCAGCAATTCGACCCAGCGGTTCTCGGCGTCCTTGCTGACTTCGATTTCCTTGAAGCCGTTGTGCTGCGCGTGACCGACCGTCAGAGCGATGGTGCGCGCCGCTTCGGTCAGGTTGTGCGGCACGTTGGAGATCAAATTGGCGCCCTGCGTCGGCTGCACGAAGAACAGGTTCGGGAAGCCATGCACATGGATGCCGTGCTTGCTGCGCATGCCCTCGGCCCAGTGCTCCGACAGCTTGATGCCGTCCTGGCCCGTCACGTCGAAACCTGCCCGGCGCTTGTATTCGGTGCCGACCTCGAAGCCGGATGCGTAGATGATGCAGTCGAGCGGATATTCCTTGCCCGCGACGACGATCCCGTTCTCGGTGATCTCCTCGACGCCCTTGCCGTCGGTATCGACCAGATGCGTGCCCGGCGTGTTGAACGCCTGAAGATAGGCGTCGTGGAAGCATGGTCGCTTGCAGAGCTGACCGTACCAGGCCTTGAGATCCTTCGCCGTCTTGGGATCGCCGACGATGGTGTCGACGCGGTTGCGGATCTCCTCCATCTTTTCGAAGTCGGAATCCTCGAAGACGGCCCGCATGTTTTCCACGGTGCGCTGCTCGCGCGGCAGCAGCATGACCTTGGCGCGGATCCGCTTCGACAGGTCGGTCCAGCCGTCCTGCACCAGATCTTCCTCGGCGGATCCACCGGCCTGGTTGGCGGTGAAATTCTCCAGCCAGCGCTGTTGCCAGCCCGGCTTCGCGATATCGGCAAACCAGCCGGGATCGATCGGGCCGTTGCCGCGCACATCGACCGACGACGGCGTGCGCTGGAACACGTAGAGCTCCTTGCAGGCGCGCGCGAGGTGCGGGATGCACTGTACCGACGTTGCACCGGTGCCGATGATGCCGACGCGCTTGTCGGCAAGCTTATCCATCAAGCCGCGCTTGGGATCGCCGCCGGTGTAGTCGTAATCCCAGCGGCTGGTGTGGAACGAGTGGCCCTTGAAGCGCTCGATGCCGGGAATGCCGGGCAGCTTCGGCACATGCAGCGGACCGGTGCCGATGCCGACATATTGCGCGGTGAAGGCGTCGCCCCTGGTGGTGCGGATGATCCAGCGCGATTGCGCGGCGTCCCAATCGAGGCTCGTCACCTCAGTGTGAAACAGCGCGTTGTCGTAGAGGTTGAACTGCCGGCCGATCCGTTGGCAATGCGCCAGGATCTCGGGCGCATGCGCGTATTTCTCCGACGGCATGTGGCCGGTCTCTTCCAACAGCGGCATGTAGACCATCGAGGCCGTGTCGCATTGCGCGCCGGGATATCGGTTCCAGTACCAAGTGCCGCCGAAATCGCCGCCCTTCTCGACAATGCGCACATCCTTGACCCCGGCCTCGGTCAGCCGCGCGGCAGTGGCGAGCCCGGCAAACCCGCCCCCGATGAAAGCGAAGTTGACGTGGTCGGTCTTCGGCGCGCGCGCCACGACCGGCGTGTAGGGATCCTCGAGATAATGTGCGAGCTGGTCCTTGATCTCGAGATACTGGTCGTTGCCGTCAGGACGCAGCCGCTTGTTGCGCTCCTCCTGATATTTCCGTCGCAGCCGCTCCTTGTCGATCGCGGAGGGTTTTGCGTCACGGGCTTGCTCGGTCATCGTCATCGGAAGGCGCCTCGTTCTGGGAAATTCGGTGGACACTGTAGCGCCGCTCAGGCGGGATGTGCAGCAAGATAGGGCGAGTTGGCGATCGACCAGTCCGGCATCGGCTCCATCCGGAAGATCTGCCGCAGATGCACCTCGTCGGGCCCGTCGCCGATCCGCAACAGCCGTCCCCAGGCCAGCGCCTGATGGATCGGCGTGTCGTCGGAGCCGCCCATTGCGCCGAACACCTGCATGGCGCGGTCGGCGATCTTCTGCAGCATCGCCGGCACCGCGACCTTGATCAGAGAGACGTCGCGCCAGGCGCCATGATGGCCGGCCTGATCCAGCCGCCAGGCGCAGCGATAGGCAAGCAGCCGCGCCTGCTCCAGCTCGACGCGAGCTTCGGCGATCCAGCGCTGGACGGTGTCGTACTGGATCACGGTACGGCCGAACGCGCTGCGCTCCGCGGCGCGCGCCATCATCAGCTCGATCAGGAGCTCGCAGAGACCGATCGAGCGCATACAGTGGTGGATGCGCGCCGGCCCGAGCCGGACCTGCGCGACCTTGAAGCCCTCGCCCTCGGCGCCTAGCAGGTTTTCCGCGGGCACCCGGACATTGTCGAACACGAGCTCGCCGATCGGCGCGACATGATCTTCGCAGCCCATCCAGCGCAGCCGCCGCACCAGCCGCACGCCGGGCGCATCCATCGGCACGATGATGCAGGAATGCCGGCTGGTACGCTCGGCGCCGGCATCCGTGACGCCCATGACGATCAGGAAGCTGCAGCTTGGATGCGCGGCGCCTGTGATGAACCATTTGCGGCCGTTGATCACATAGTGATCGCCGTCACGCACCATCCGTGTCGTGATGTTCGTGGCATCGGACGACGCCACGTCGGGCTCGGTCATGCCAAAGGCGGAGCGCGTCTCGGCGTTGAGCAGCGGCGCCAGCCAGCGCGTCTTCTGTTCCGGCGTCGCGCAATTCTGCAACGCGATCATGTTCGGGACGTCGGGTGCCTGGCAGTTGAACACCTCCGGCGCCCAGAACAGCCGTCCCATGATCTCCGCCAGCGGCGCGTAGTCGAGATTGGACAGCCGCGTGCCCGGCTCGTCGGCGGCAAGTTCGGGCAGGCCGAGATTCCACAGTCCCGCCGCGCGGGCCTTCTGCTGCAACTCGGCCATGAAAGGCGGCGTGTCGTTGTGGGCGCGGACGTGGTCGAGCCAGGCGCGATGGCGCGGCAGCACCTCCTGCTCGAAGAAGGCCAGCAGATCGCGCCGCCAACGCTCCGATCGCTCGGACAGACCGAAATCCATGCCGCCTCCCATCTTTGGACGGGACATAATCCCATATCGAAACGATTTGCAAATTCATTTCGATATCTTGACAGATTAACGCAGATTCGACCATTATTTCGTATGGCGGCATTGTCCTCGCTCGAACCCCAGACCGATCCGTCCTTTGCGACCACCCTGGCGCACGGGCTCGACCTGTTGGCCACCTTCCGCAACCACGCAGGTCCACTGTCGAATGCAGAGCTTGCCGAATACACCGGCCTGTCGCGGCCGACCGTCTCGCGCCTGACCTACACGCTGGAGCAGCTCGGCTACCTCAGGCGCGACGCCAAGGGCCGCTTCGTGCTCGGGCTCGGCGTGCTCGCCGCCGCCTATCCGGTG
Organism: Bradyrhizobium oropedii; assembly: GCF_020889685.1. Lineage (GTDB taxonomy): Bacteria > Pseudomonadota > Alphaproteobacteria > Rhizobiales > Xanthobacteraceae > Bradyrhizobium > Bradyrhizobium oropedii. The sequence continues at coordinate 17,997 of NZ_JACMYO010000014.1, read as the reverse complement.
CTGTCGCAGCTCAAGGTCCGCCAGCTCGCGCGTCCCTTGATGCGCGACTTCGCTGCGTATACCGGTGGCACGGTATCGATCGCGATGCCGTTCGGGCTCGACTTCATCTATGTCGAAACGCTGCGCACCACGGACGCGGTGCCGCACGTGCCTGACGTCGGTTTCGTCTCGTCGCTGGCGCCGACCGCGGTCGGGCGCGCCCTACTGTCGTTGTTCACCAAGGACGAACGCGACGCCTATGTCGCCCGCGTGAAGGCCGAACGTCCCGAGGAACTCGACTATGTCGAGCGGCGCACGCTGCCGGACATCGAGCTCTGCAACGAGCGCGGCTTCGCCGTCTCGCTCGGCGAATGGCGGCGCGAGATCTTCGGCGTCGCCGCGCCGCTCTACCGCACGCCGACCGGCGAATGCCTGTCGGTCAATTGCGGCATCCCCTCGTTCCGCTTCAGCGCCGAGCAGATCGAGCGCGAATGCGGGCCGCGCATCCTCGGGCTCGCCCGCAGCATCCGCTCGCTGGTGGCCAACAGCTAGGGCACGATCCGGAAGCGCGTGAGGCGCTTTCCCAGAGATCATGCATCAAGGTCCGCATCGCGCGAACGATGCGGCACATGGGGGGAGGACGACATGCGTGGCATCACGACCGCGATGGCCTTGCTCGTGGGCATCGTCACGGCGCTCTGCGGCAGCATTCGCGCTCGGGCACAGGACAATTATCCGAGCCGACCGATCCACATCATCGTGCCCTACCCCGCCGGCGGCATCGTCGACATCGTCGCGCGCGCGGTGACCGAGCAGGTCGGCCGCGACTGGAAGCAGACCGTCGTGGTGGAGGCGCGTCCCGGCGGCAACAGCAATATCGGCACCGCCGCAGTCGCGCGCAGCGAACCGGACGGCTACACCTGGCTTGTCACCGGCCCCGCCCTGCTGGTCAACCCCGATCTCTACAAAGATGCGGGCTGGAACGCGGCCAAGGATTTCAGATGCGTCGGCCTCGCGGTCTGGAATCAAAGCGTCGCGCTGGTGCATCCGTCGATGCCGGTGAAGACCATCGGCGAATTCGTCGAACTGGCCCGCAAGCGGCCGGGAGAGTTCAACTTCGGCAATCCCGGCACGGGATCGTCGATCGACCTCAGCGCGCAGAAATTGTTTCAGGTCGCCGGAATCAAGCTGACCAATGTCGGCTACAAGGGCCAACCACAGGCGCTGATCGACCTGATGACCAACCTGATGCATTTCGAGATCGTCTCGCTCGAGCTGGCTTTGCCGCACATCAAGGCCGGTAGCGTCAAGCCGCTCGCGGTGTTCACCGACAAGCGCGTCCCCGACCTGCCCGACGTCCCGACGATCGCGGAGGCAGGCTTTGCCGAGGCCGCCTACGTGCCCTGGTACGGCATCTACGTCCCGGCGGCGACGCCGACGCTGCTGCTCGCCAGGATTAATGCGGCGGTCAACAAGGCGCTACAGAACTCCGACGTGCAGCGCCAGCTCTCGCTCGCCAACATTCCCGGCAAGCCGATGTCGCTCGACGAGCTCGCCGAGCTGATGAAAGTCGATCAGCAAAAGCTGACAACCGTCATCAAGACCTCGGGAATGGCGCTTCAGTAGAGTCCGATTCAACCGTCAAACAGCTTGTTCAGTGTCATCGCCCGGTTCACTTGAGCCGGGCGATGACAGTTATGGATGGGGACGCAGTACGACAATCGCCAGAGCTTTGCTTTGCGCTTCGCCCTCTTGAACAAGAGGGCGCAGGGAAAGCCGGGCGCCGATCGTACCCGCGGTCCCCGTGCATTGGTAAAAATCACGAACACGCGCCCGCCCTCACCCGCACCCTGCCGGCGCGCGCCCCGGCAAGGCCACTTCGCATACGCATCATGCAGCAGCGCGGCTGGGGAACGGGATGCCGGCGTAGTACACGGCGATCCCGGAGACATTTTCAGGCATGCTCGAGAAGACCCCGACATCAAGCACGGCTGCGGCGGCGATCACCGATGGATTGCCTTGGGAGACCCGGCGCTGGGCGGTGGCGGCGATCTTCACGGCGCTGGCGATGGCCTCGCTCGATACCGCGATCGCCAATATCGCGCTGCCCGCGATCGCCAACGATCTGCATGTCAGCCCTGCCGAAGTGGTCTGGGTCGTCAACGTCTACCAGATCGCGCTGGTCGCGACGCTGCTGCCGCTCGGCGCGCTCGGCGAGATCGTCGGCCACCAGCGGATCTATCTCGGCGGCCTGCTGCTATTCACATTGGCGTCACTTGGGTGTGCGCTGGCGTGGTCGCTGCCGAGCCTCTTGGTCGCGCGGACGCTACAGGGCCTCGGCGCCAGCGGCCTGATGAGTGTCAACACTGCGCTGGTGCGCTTCGTCTATCCGAGCCGGATGCACGGCCGCGGCTTCGGCCACAATGCGCTCGTGGTCGCGACCGCGTTCACATTGGGGCCGACCATCGCCTCCGGCATCCTTGCGCTCGGTCCGTGGCCCTGGCTGTTCGCCGTCAACATTCCGTTCGGCGTCCTCGCAGTGCTGATCGGCATGAAGACGCTGCCGAAGACGCCGCGCGCCACCCACGCCTTCGACTTTGCCGGCGCCGCGCTGGCCTGCGCCTGTCTCGGCCTCTTCATCATCGGCATCGGCAGCGCCGCCCACAAGGCTGCGCCTGCGCTGGTCATCTCCGAGCTCGTCGGCGCGCTGCTGCTCGGCTGGATCCTGACCCGACGGCATGCCGATCATCCGGCGCCGATGCTGCCGATCGACCTGTTCCGGCGGCCGATCTTCGCACTGTCGGCCGCGACGGCGGTCTGCTCATTCGCTGTGCAGGGCCTCGCCTTCGTGTCGCTGCCGTTCTACTTCGAGGACATATTGCATCGCTCGCAGGTCGAGACCGGCTTCTTCATGACGCCCTGGCCGCTGGTGGTCGCCTTCATGGCGCCGATCGGCGGCCGACTGTCGGATCGTTATCCGGCCGGCATCCTCGGCGGCATCGGCATGCTGCTGCTGGGGCTCGGCATGGCGCTGCTCGCGACCCTGCCGGCCGAGCCGAGCGTCGCCAACATCGTCTGGCGCACGATGGTCTGCGGCATCGGCTTCGGCTTCTTCCAGACCCCCAACATGAAGGCGATCATGTCGAGCGCGCCGTCGCATCGCAGCGGCAGCGCCAGCGGCATCGTTGCGACCGCGCGGCTGATCGGGCAGACCACCGGCGCTGCGCTGGCCGCACTCTGCTTCGCATTGGCCGATCGCGAGGGCGCCACCGTGGCGCTGGCGCTCGGTGCCGGATTTGGCGTGCTCGGCAGCGTCATGAGCTTCCTGCGTCTGGCCGTCGCCTCACCGCAAAAGACATAACAGGCATGTAACGCGCGCAGGGGCGCGACCATACACCGCGCCATCAACTTTCTTCCGCGCCGCAAGCGCATATTCTTGATTTGAACCGTTCCAGTTTCGAGGCCAACATCGCACCGAAGTCCAATCGGAGGATTGGACCATTCAGGGGAAAGCGATGGCAAACCTCAAAATCGACGGCAAGACAATCAATGTAGACGTCGAGGACGACACGCCACTGCTGTGGGCGATTCGCGAGAATGTCGGATTGACGGGGACCAAATACGGCTGCGGCATTGCACAATGCGGCGCCTGCACCGTGCATGTCGACGGCGTCGCGATACGCTCCTGCGGCATCACGGTGAACGAAGCGGCCGGCAAGGAGATCACCACCATCGAAGGTCTCGCGGCGGGCGGCGTGATGCACAAGGTGCAGCTCGCCTGGATCGCCAGCGACGTGCCGCAATGCGGCTATTGCCAGAGCGGCATGATCATGGCGGTGGCGGCGCTGCTGAAGGAAAACCCGAAGCCATCAGACGACGACATCAACGACGCCATCACCAATGGCGCTATCAGCCTATGTTGCACAGCAATCGCGCGGCGTGCCGATCGCAGCCGGCGACGATCCGGAGCTGGCGCCGTTCGTCGAAAAGGGCCACGCGCTGTTCATGCAGCGGCAGGGCCAGCTCAATCTGGCCTGTGCGAACTGCCACGATGATAATTGGGACAAGAAGCTCGCGGGCAGCGCGATCACGCAAGCGCAGCCGACCGGCTATCCACTATACCGGCTGGAATGGCAGTCGCTCGGATCGTTGCAGCGGCGGCTGCGCGCCTGCATCACCGGCATCCGCGCGCAGGCCTACGATTACGGTTCGCCCGAGCTGGTCGAGCTCGAGCTCTATCTGATGTCGCGGGCGCGCGGCATGCCGGTCGAGACGCCGGCCGTCCGACCTTAGCACATCAGCCCGTCGCAGGCGACGCGAAGCAATCCATTACTCCCGGCTGTACCGGAAGATGGATTGCTTCCTCGCTTCGGTGACAAAATTACTGCGCAATTTTGTCGCGAACTCTTCGCAATGACGGGGCTGGAGGTCAGCGCGAAGATTCAGCGCTCGGCGAACGCCTTCTCGACCACGAACTGCGCGGGCTCGCCGTGATTGCCCTCGACGAAGCCGCGGCCATTGAGCAACGTGCGGGTGTCGGCGACCAGCGCCGGCGAGCCGCAGATCATGACGCGGTCATGCGCGGCATCGAGCGCCGGCAGGCCGATATCGGCGAACAGCTTGCCCGAGGTGATGAGATCGGTGATGCGGCCGCGGTTGCGGAACGGATCGCGCGTCACGGTCGGATAGTAGACCAGCTGATCGCGCACCAGCTCGCCGATCAGTTCGTCCTGCGGCAGCTTCTCGGTGATCATCTCGCCATAGGCGAGCTCCTTGACGCGGCGGCAACCGTGCAGCAGCACGACCTTCTCGAAGCGGTCGTAGGTCTCGGGATCCTTGATCACGCTGAGGAACGGCGCGAGGCCGGTGCCGGTGCCGATCAGGTAGAGGTTGCGGCCGTCCTCGAGGTTGTCGATGACCAGCGTGCCGGTGGCCTTGCGGCTGACGATGATCTCGTCGCCTTCCTTCAGATGCTGGAGGCGCGAAGTCAGCGGGCCGTCCGGAACCTTGATCGAGAAGAACTCGAGCGTGTCCTCGTAATTCGCGCTGGCGACACTGTAGGCGCGCAGCAGCGGCTTCTCGCCGACCTTGAGCCCGATCATGGTGAACTCACCGTTGCGGAAACGGAACGACGGATTGCGCGTGGTTTTGAAGGAGAACAGCGTGTCGGTCCAGTGATGAACGCTGAGGACGCTTTCCTGGTTGAAATTGCTCATCGCACCAATCCCTGATTTGTGCTGCGGCGGGGAAGGACTTGAACCCTGTTGACCGGCCGGATCGTTTGTATACGATCATTCGTATACAAACGAATAATCCGACTTGATCCAAAAGTCAAGCCGGGCTCAAATTCCCGGGCAATTTCGGAAAGAAAACAGAAGGAAAACACCCATGGCTCACGACGCGCCCCAGGCCACCGGCCCCAGCAAGCTGGTGATCCGCAATATCGGGCTATTGCTGTCGGGAGCCTTGGAACGACCAATTCTGGATGCCGATACCATCGTCGCCGAGAACGGCAAGATTACAGCGATCGGCCGCCTCAAGGACGTCGACACCGAAGGCGCCACCACGATCGTCGATGCCATGGGAACGACGGTCGCGCCCGGCCTGATCGACAGCCACGTCCATCCCGTCGCCGGCGACTGGACGCCGCGGCAGAACCAGATCAACTGGATCGACAGCTATCTGCATGGCGGCGTCACCACGATGATCTCCGCCGGCGAGGTCCACATGCCCGGCCGTCCGCGCGACGTGGTCGGCGTCAAGGCGATGGCGATCTTCGCGCAGCGCGCGTTCTGGACGCTGCGGCCGGGCGGCGTCAAGGTGCATGCCGGCGCGCCCGTCATCGAATGCGAGATGGTCGAGGACGATTTCAAGGAAATGGCCGCCGCCGGCGTCAAGCTGCTCGGCGAGGTCGGGCTCGGTGGCGTCAAGGACGGGCCGACGGCGCGGAAAATGGTCGGCTGGGCGCGCAAATACGGCATTCAAAGCACGATCCACACCGGCGGACCTTCGATTCCCGGTTCCGGCCTGATCGACAAGGACGTGGTGCTGGAGGCCGACACCGACGTGGTCGGCCACATCAATGGCGGCCACACCGCCCTGCCGGACGACCAGATCCGCTGCATCTGCGAGGGCTGCAAGCGCGGGCTCGAGTTGGTGCATAACGGCAATGAGCGTTCGGCGCTGTTCACGCTGCGCACTGCGCGCGAGATGGGCGATCTGCACCGCGTCATCCTCGGCACCGATGCGCCGGCCGGCTCCGGCGTGCAGCCGCTCGGCATTCTGCGCATGGTCTCGCTGTTGTCCTCGCTCGGCGAGCTGCCCGCCGAACTAGCGTTCTGCCTTGCGACCGGCAACACCGCGCGGATGCGCGAGCTCGATTGCGGCCTGATCGAGGTGGGCCGCTCCGCCGATTTCGTGCTGATGGACAGGGCGCAGCACTCGCCGGGCAAGAACATCCTGGAAAGCGTTCAGCTCGGCGATCTCCCCGGCATCGGCATGACCATCATCGACGGCATCGTCCGCACCCAGCGCAGCCGCAACACCCCGCCAGCGGGGAAAGTGCCGGAGATCATGGCGAAGTAGTTCGATAGAATATCCGTCACCCTGAGGTGCGAGCGGAGCGAGCCTCGAAGGGTGAACGGCCCGCGGCCAAAGCCGAGCCGTCGACCCTTCGAGACGCCGCGCTTCGCGCGGCTCCTCAGGGTAACGGTAATGGATTTGGAATCACCGCAGCTTCCCGAGCAGCGCCATCAGCGTCTCGCGCTCCTTGGCGTCGAGCGGCGACAGCGTCTCCCTTGAGATCACGAGCGCATTCGGCGCGGCCTTGTCGGCCAGCTGCTGGCCGGCGCGGGTGAGGCTGACCAGCAGCCTTCGGCCGTCGTCAGGATCGGGCGCGGTCTCGGTCAGGCCGCGCGCGGTCAGGCGGTCGATCACGCCCTTGATGGTCGCGACGTCCATCGAGGTCAGTCGCCCCAATTGGTTCTGCGAACACGCGCCGACCTCCGACAGCTTCGACAGCGCCGCCCACTGCGTCGGCGTTAAATTGATGCCGATCTCGCGGGCGAAGATCACGGCGTGGCGCTGCGACACCTGGCGCAGGATGAAGCCGATCTGGTCATCCAGCACGTAACCCGGCTTGGCCGCCTTGACGCTTCGCTTCTGTGCAGCACTCCTCGCCATCGTCCCACCTCGCCGTTACAGCGACAGATGCGCGTCGCGGATATCCGGACGCGCATCGAGTTCCGCCATGGTGCCGCCAAAACAGATCCGGCCGCGCTCGATGATATAGGCGCGATCCGAGATCAGCCGGGCGAAATGCAAATTCTGCTCTGACACGACGATGCTGACGCCCTCTTTCTTCATCGCCAGGATCGCATCGACCATCTGCTCGACGATCTTCGGCGACAGGCCCTCCGAGGGCTCATCCAGCAGCACCAGCGACGGGTTGCCCATCAGCGTGCGCGCGATCGTCAGCATCTGCTGCTCGCCGCCGCTCATGCGTCCACCGGGCCGGCCGCGCATCTCACCGAGGTTCGGGAACAGCTTAAACAGTTTGTCGCGGTCCCATTGCGGCGCGCCAGCCCGCTTCGGCTGGCGGCCGACCTCGAGATTTTCCTCGACCGTCAGGTTAGTGAAGATGCGCCGCTCCTCCGGCACATAGCCGAGCCCGCCGCGCACGATCGCATGCGTCGGCAGCTCGGAGACGTCCCTGCCCTCGAACATCACACGCCCCGAACGATTCTCGACCAGGCCGACGATGGAGCGGAACGTGGTCGACTTGCCGGCGCCGTTGCGGCCGAGCAGCGCGACGACTTCGCCCTCGCCGACCTCGAGCGCGATATCGAACAGGATATGCGCCGGGCCGTAGAAGCTGTTGAGGTCATTCACCGTGAGCTTCATGCGGATGCTCCCTCGCGGTGTCGGGCGTCATAGAGCAGGCCTTCGCCGAGATAGATCGCCCGCACCTGCGTATTGCCGCGCACTTCCTCGGGTGAGCCTTCGGCGATCAAGGTGCCGCGATTGAGCACCAGGATACGATCGGCATGCTCGAACACCACGTCCATGTCGTGCTCGGTGAACAGAACACCAATCGACTGCTCGCGCGCGATCCGCGCCGTCAGCCGCATCAGCTCGACACGCTCGCGCGGCGCCATGCCGGCGGTCGGCTCGTCCATCAGCAGCAGCTTCGGCTGGTTGGCGAGCGCGATCGCAAGCTCCAGCCGCTTGACGTCGCCATAGGCGAGTTCGCCGCAGGGCCGCTCTGCATAGGCGCCCATGCCGACCAGGTCGAGCAGCCGTCCCGCCTCATCGCGCGCCTGGCGCGCGGTCGAGGCCCACAGATTGAACAATTGCGCGCCATGCGAGACCAGCGCGACCTGCACGTTCTCGCGCACCGTCATGGTCGGGAATGTCGCGGCGATCTGGAAGGTGCGGCCCACCCCCATGCGCCAGATCACGCGCGGCTTCTTGCCGGTGGTCTCCGCGCCCAGCACGCGGATACGGCCGCTATCCGGAATGTTCTGGCCGTTGAGCATGTCGAAGCAAGTGCTCTTGCCCGCGCCGTTCGGACCGATCAGCGCCAGGATCTCGCCGGCGCGCAGTTCGAAGGAGACGCCGCGCACCGCGTGCACGCCGCCATAGGATTTTGTCAGCCCCTCGACCGACAGCAATGTGGGGACCATGCTCATTCGGCGCTCTCGATGCGGGAGGTCAGCAAGGGCGACGACGCCGATGACGATGATTTGCGGCGGCGATGCACGAATGCTTCCAGCGTGCCGACGATGCCCTTGGGGAACGCGACCACAATCAGCACGACGAAGCCACCGAGCACGAGCTTGGAGAGATCGGTCTGGCTAACCAGCCAGATGTTGAGCGCCTTGTAGACGATGGCGCCGACCACCGCGCCCGACACCGTCTCGACGCCACCGAGCAGCACCATGACAAGCGCATCGACCGACAGCGAGATGCCCATATTGTCGGGGAACACGCTGCCCTTGAGGTAGGCGAACAGCGCGCCGGCGAGGCCGGCGACCGTGCCCGCGATCACAAAGGCTGTCCACTGGATGCGCTTGCCGTTGATGCCGATGGCTTCGCCGCGCAGCGGCGAGTCGCGCGTGGCCCGCAGCGCAAACCCGAACGGCGAGAACACGATGATGCGGAGGATCACGACCGCGAGCGCGGCAATGCCGAGCGACAGCCAGTAGAAATGCGACGGGCTCGCCGCCCATTTTTCCGGCCAGACGCCGAGGATGCCGTTGTCGCCGCCGGTGACCGACACCCATTGAAATGCGATCGACCAGACGATCTGGGCAAAGGCCAAGGTCAGCATCGCGAAATAGACGCCCGAGAGCTGCACCGCAAAGAAGCCGAACACGGCCGCGCCCAATAGCCCGAGCAGCGGACCGAGCAGCAGGCAGGCGATCATCGGCAGGCCCGCCATCTTGGCGAGCAGCGCCACGCCATAAGCGCCGAGGCCGAAATAGGCCGCGTGGCCGAACGAGGCGAGGCCGCCGACCGACATCAGGAAATGCAGGCTGACCGCGAAGATCACGAAGATCGCGATCTCCGAGCCGACGGTGAGCACGTAATTGCCGGCGACGAAGGGCAGCGCCGCCGCGACCACGAGCACGGCAATCGCCGCGAGCCGTTCATTCGTCGTCAGCGGCCGCCAGGGATTGACCGTCAGGCCCGGCGTGCGCCGGGCGGGCGCCTCCGGCTTGCCGAACAAGCCCCAGGGACGGACGATCAGCACCACCGCCATCACCAGGAACACCAGAATGATGGAGATCTTCGGGAAGATCAGGATGCCGAAGGCGTTGAGCTCCGACACCAGCACGGCCGCGACGAACGCGCCGATGATGCTGCCGAGGCCGCCGATCACGACCACGACGAACACCTCGACGATGACGCGCAGGTCCATCGCATGATTGACCGCATCGCGCGGAATCTGCAGCGCGCCGCCGAGCGCGGCGAGGAAGACGCCGAGCGCGAACACGCTGGTGAACAGCCATTTCTGATTGACGCCGAGTGCTGCGACCATGTCGCGGTCCTGCGTCGCAGCGCGCACCAGCACGCCCCAGCGGGTGCGCTGGAACAAGAGCCAGAGCACGCCGAGCACGACCGGCCCGAGCGCGATCAGGAACAGATCATAGCTCGGAATATTCTGGCCGAAGAATTCGATCGCGCCCTTGAAGCCTGGCGCGCGGCGGCCGACCAGATCGTCCGGGCCCCAGATCAGCACCACCAGGTCCTCGACCATCAGCGTGAGGCCGAAGGTCGCGAGCAGCTGGAACAGCTCGGGCGAATGGTAAATCCGGCGCAGCAGCACCATCTCGACCAGCACGCCGATCGCAGCAACCGCCAGCGCCGCGACAATGATGCCGCCCCAGAAGCCGAACGCACCGGAGAAGCGCTCGGTCAGCGTGAAGGCGACATAGGCGCCGAGCATGTAGAACGCGCCATGCGCGAAGTTCACGATCCGCGTCACGCCGAAGATGATCGACAGACCCGAAGCGACCAGGAACAGCGACGCCGCGCTGGCAAGACCGGTCAGGAACTGGACGACATAGAAGGCCATGGGCGGTCCGCGTTGGAGAACACAAGCGTCAGTTTCCGTTCACCTCTCCCCGCCTGCGGGGAGAGGTGAATTCAAGCGCGAGCTTGAATTCGGGTGAGGGGGACTCTCCGCGAGCGCGGCTCGTGGAGAAAGCCCCTCACCCCGCCCCTCTCCCCGTAAGAACGGGGAGAGGGAGAAGTTCAAGACCTCAATCCTTCGGCCGCAGCTTCTCGATTTCAGCATCGCTCGGCAGATAGTCCGAGCCCATGCGATAGGCGGTGTCGACCATGATGCCCTTGCCGTCCTTCAGCGCGGTCTTGCCGGTGAAGGCGCCGAGCGTCGACTGGTGGTCGATCTTGCGGAAGGTGATCTCGCCGAACGGCGACGGCATCGAGATGCCCTCCGCCGCCGCGATCAGCTTCTCCGGATCGCTCGAGCCGGCCTTGGCGAGGATCGCCGCCGCCGCCTTGATGGTCTGGTAGCCGACGATCGAGCCGAGCCGCGGATAGTCGTTGTACTTGGCCTGATAGGCTTTCAGGAACGCGTCGTGCTCAGGCGTCTTGATCGAATACCAGGGATAGCCGGTGACGATCCAGCCCTCAGGCGTCTCGTCCTTCAGCGGATCGAGATATTCCGGCTCGCCGGTCAGGAAGCTCACCACCGTACGGCCCTTGAACAGGGCGCGGGTGTTGCCCTCGCGCACGAGCTTGACGAGGTCGGCACCGAAGGTGACGTTGAGGATCGCCTCGGGGTTCGCCGCGGCAGTCGCCTGCACCACCGGGCCGGCGTCGATCTTGCCCTGCGGCGGCCACTGCTCGTCGACCCACTGGATATCGGGCCGCTTCTCCGACATCAGCTTCTTGAACACCGCGACCGCCGACTGGCCGTATTCATAGTTCGGCGCGATCGTCGCCCAGCGTTTTGCGGGAAGCTTTGCCGCCTCCTCAACCAACATGGCGGCCTGCATGTAGTTGGACGGACGCAGGCGGAACGTGTAGCGGTTGCCCTTCGACCAGGTGATCGCATCGGTCAAAGGCTCAGCTGCGAGAAAGAAAACCTTCTTCTGGTTGGCGAAGTCAGAGACGGCGAGACCGATATTGGAGAGGAAGGTGCCGGTGAGCATCGCGACGTTCTCGCTCGACACCAGCTCGTTCGCCGCGGTCTGCGCATCCGCCGGCTTGCCTCCGTCATCCTTGGAAATGACGACGAGCTTCTTGCCGTTGATGCCGCCGGCCGCATTGATCTCTTCCACCGCAAGCTGCCAGCCCTTGCGATAGGGCTCGGTGAACGCCGGCAGCAAGGAATAAGAGTTGATCTCGCCGATCTTGATTTCGCTCTGCGCCATGGCCTGCGTCGTCATGGCGCCCGTTGCCATGGTCGCGACCGCGATCGCCAATCCTGCCCCTACGAAATAACCACGCATCCCGTCCTCCAGTTTTTCTTGAAAGAGATTATCGCAATCCGTCTTCGCCCTTCACCTCATCGACCGTCAGCCCGCCGACCCGCGGCAGCGGCCGTCCGCTGTCGGTCACCGCCACCGCGACCATGATCTCGTTGGCTCGCGGCGCGTCGTTGATCTGCACCTCCATGCCGTCGAAATGGCTGCGCACGAAGGCCGCGTCCTTGTGCCCGAGCGGAATATCCAGCGTGGTGCCGGGGCCCGAGCGCTTCTTCGACGACGGGATCAGCGCCGCGCCCTTCGACAGCACCTTGCGCACCGGCGCGCCCATCTTCGGATGCAGGATCGCGGCCGCGTGCTCGAGCTCGCCATTTTCGCCGACGGCGGCGGCCTTGCCGTAGCTGTGCGCCTTGGCGCCATCGATCCCGAGCGCGGCGACAGCCCGTTTCGAAAGCAGTTCGCCGAGTTCCTCGCCGATCGCAATCAGCGGCGAGAGATCCTCGACATAGCGGCCGGCAAACGGATTTTCGATCACGGCAATCGCAGCGGCACGCCTTGTCGGCGGCGCGATGGTCTTGCCCATCTCCAGATGGGTCTCCTCGACCACGGTGACGATCTTGCGAATGACGGCGCTCATCTTGCCTCGCTCCCGGTCATGCCTGCAGCATGTTGCTTATCGTTCGTCCTTGAAACGCGTGCGACGCCGGCGTTTCCTGCCCAGCTGCGCCGACAATTCGCGTTTCGCCCAGTAGACGCAATGCCGCGCCCTCGATCAATCCCGACATCAGGAGCATGCGAGCCCGCGCCGCCCCCGCCTCGAGTGCTTCCTCGATCTCGTGTTCCGCCAAGGCCCCGACATCGCGCGTCACCAGCCGTGCGCCGAGGTCGCTGTCGGGCTGCAATTCGCTCGCCGGAACGCGCAGGATCGCGGGATGGCTGGGCAGATCCACCGCATTGGCGATCACGGTCGCAGCGGCATCGGCCTGCGATGCCGTCCGCGCCAGTACGGTGACAGCATCGGCAATGCCAAGCGAGAAGCTGCGGCCATGGCGGCCGCTGGTCGCGATGCCGCGGACCGGCATGTCGCTATCTACTGTCATCATGCGCATCACGCCAAGGCGGTCCAGCCGATCCATCAGGCCGACGCTGAACTGTTCGCCAACGCCGAGATGCAGCGCGATGTCGCCGCCATTGTTGACATAGGCGCGGTCGAGCGTTGCCGCCCCGACCATCGCGCCGAGGATTTCCTCGGCGACCGAGCCCGCGACCGCCGCCATCGGGGTAATGAAGCAATCGGCGGCGAACGGCGCGACCGCCGCATGCATGCGCCGTGCGACCACACCCTTCAGCGCGCAATGATCGGGATCGGCCGCGCTGCGCAGTTCAGCAAGTTCCACGCAGAGTTCATCGAGCAAGCCGGTGAAGCGCTGCGCCGCAGCCTGATATGCGGCAGTAACCTCAGTTTCCCCGCCCTTGGCTTCGATGACGAGATCAATGGGACCGTCCTGCAAATGCAACCGCTTGCGGTCAGGAAGAAGCGCGATTTGCGGGAGCCTCGTCATGCGCGCCGCCCGGGGAGATAAGGCATCGGCCGGATGTCGGCGCTGTCGCGCAATGACGACAGCGGCCTGACGTAGTCCATATGGCCGCCGAGCGCCGCGTAATCCGACAGCCGCATCGTGAACTCGATCGGCGCCACCAGCGCCGGGGTCGGCACATAGCCGAAGGCGCCGGCCGGCATCTGCGTGACATCGACCATGAAGGTGATGCCGCCGCCGGGCCAGACATAAACCGGCGCGCCGCCGCTGGTGACCCTTGTGAGCGCGTCCTTCACCGAACGCGTCAGCCGCACCGGATTGTCGGTGACGCCGGCGCGCAGCGATCCGCCCGCGCCACCCATGAACAGCACGGTGCACAACGCCGGCTCGCAATTCTCCTGGATGCGCTCGACCGAGAATTTGAGGTCCGCCGGCATCTCGGTCTCGACCGGCCTCAAGGCCTCGTCGAGCACGTAGTAGGACGCATGTTCGCCGGTCGTGGAAACCATCAACATGGTGAGCCCGGGCCGTGCTTCCTTGGCATTGAAGGGGCCGAGGATCGACAGCGGGTCTGAAATGTTGGTGCCGCCCCATCCGGTGCCGGGATCGGCGACCTGGAAATAGCGGCCGGGCGTCGAACGGCGGCCCTTCATCTTGATGCCGGTGTCGGCGATGTCGAGCAGCTTGCCGGCCTGGTGCTCGCTGAGCACGCCGGTGATGTGGTCGTCGACCACCACGACTTCATCGACCTTGCCATACCACTGCTTGGCGAACATGCCGATCGTCGCCGAGCCGCAGCCGACCCGCATCCGCTCTTCCGCCACGCCGTTGACGATCGGCGGCCTGCCAGCCTGCACCACGACGGTGGCGCCGCCGTCGATCACAAGCTCCACCGCCTTGCAGTTGGAGAGATCCATCAGCGTATCGCAGGTGACGCGGCCTTCCTTCTTGGAGCCGCCGGTCAGATGATGCACGCCGCCGAGCGAGAGCATCTGCGAGCCATATTCGCTGGTCGTGACGTGGCCGACCGCCTCGCCGTCCGCGCGCACGGTCGCGGTCTCCGGCCCGAGGTAGCGGTCGGTGTCGATCTTCACCTTGACGCCGCAATACGAGAAAATGCCTTCAGTCACGACGGTGATCATATCGACGCCGTCGACTTCCGACGACACGATGAAGGGCGCCGGCTTGTAGTCCGGATAGGTGGTTCCGGCGCCGATCGCGGTGACGAAGAGGTCGGGCTGGCGGACGATCTTGCCGTCCCAATCGCCGCTGACCTGGAACGGCACCAGCTTGCCGCCATGCGAGACCGTGCGCTCCAGCACGACATGCGGATCGACGCGCACCAGTGCGCCGTCATGATTGGCATAGCGATCACAGGCGCCGGCCGCGCCCGGCTTGATGTAGCACATCACCGGACAGGCATCGCAGCGGATCTTGTCGCCGGCGGCGACGGTCATTGTGTCAGCCATCGTGACCAAGCCTGGACTTGTGGTGGCGGTCGATCATACTGCGCTTCCGCCTCCCTGCCTATATCGTTCGTATACGAATGATCCTGCGCGCGGGCCCGACACCTGTCAAGCGGCCTTTGCGATCAAAAGCTGCCGTTCGCTTGCGCACCCTGTTCATAAAGCGTGCACTCGCTGCAGCGCGGCATGCCGCCGCTTGCACGTTTGTATACAAACGTTATCCTCGTCGCCGATCTGACGCTGACATTGCAGCGCAAACATCAGGGGAGAACCGGAGCAATGCGCCTGACCGTGAACGGCAGGAATCATGATGTCGACGCCGCTCCCGACACCGCATTGCTTTACGTGCTGCGCAACGATCTCGCATTGAACGGACCGAAATACGGCTGCGGGCTCGGTGAGTGCGGCGCCTGCGCGGTGCTGATCGACGGCGTCGCCGCGCGCGCCTGCGTGATTCCGATCGAGGGCTGTGCAGGGCGCGACATCGTCACGCTCGAAGGTCTCGGTACGCGCGAGCATCCCGATCCGGTGCAGGATGCGTTCATTCGCGAACAGGCCGCGCAATGCGGCTATTGCCTCAACGGCATGATCATCACCACCAAGGCGTTGCTTACGCGCAATCCGAATCCGTCCGAGAACGACGTGCTGGAAGCGCTGCGCTACAATCTCTGCCGCTGCGGCGCGCATATCGAGATCATCCGCGCGGCGATGCGTGCCGCCGGCCACGTGCTCGAGGCACGCGATTGATGACGGACACACGGTCTCCAGGGCAACGCAATCGCGGCTCGCTGTCGGTCGTCCGCCCCGCGGTGCTGGGTGCGGAAGGCGCGTTCGAGACCTTCATCACCATCACATCAGACGGTTCGGTCAACGCCTATAACGGTCACGTCGATCTCGGCACCGGCATCCGCACCGCGCTCGGACAGATCGTCGCCGAAGAGCTCGACGTCTCCTTTGCCCGCGTCGTCGTCATTCTCGGCGACACCGCCGTGGTGCCGAACCAGGGCGCGACGATCGCGAGCGAGACCATCCAGATCACCGCCGTCCCCTTGCGCAAGGCCGCCGCGCAAGCACGGCAGTTTCTGCTCACGCGCGCGGCTGAACGACTCGAATTGCCGGCTGACGAACTCACCATCGAGGACGGCCTGATCCGCGGCCACGACAACCGCAGCGTCAGCTATGGCGAGCTGATCGCGGACGAGACCATCCGGCTCGAGCTCGCTGACGACGTTCCGGTCAAGGACGTCAGCGCCTATTCCGTCGTCGGCAAGTCGGTGCCGCGCATCGACCTGCCGGCGAAGGCCACCGGCGAGCTCGTCTACGTCCACGATGTGCGCGTGCCCGGCATGCTGCACGGCCGCGTCGTCCGTCCACCCTATGCCGGCGTCGATGCCGGCCCGTTCGTCGGCACCAGCCTGATCGCGGTCGATGAAGCCTCGGTGCGGGATATCCCCGGGCTTGTTGCGGTGGTGCGGATCGGCGATTTCGTCGGCGTCGTCGCCGAGCGCGAGGAGAACGCAATCAAGGCCGCGGCGCAGCTCAAGGTGAGCTGGAAGCCCGGACCCGAGCTGACCGATCTCTCCGATATCGAACATGCACTGCGCGCCAATCCCTCGACGCCGCGCCAGCTGATCGACAAGGGCGACGTCGATGCCGCACTCAAGGCGGCCGCGAAGCCGATGCAACGGACCTATCTCTGGCCGTACCAGATGCACGGCTCGATCGGCCCGTCCTGTGCGGTCGCCGATTACGGCGAAGGCGAGATCCGCGTCTGGTCCGGCACGCAGAACCCGCACATCCTGCGCGGCGATCTGGCGCTTTTGATCCGGCGGCCGGAATCCGAGATCGACGTGATCCGGATGGAGGCCGCCGGTTGCTACGGCCGCAACTGCGCCGACGACGTCTCCGCCGATGCGCTGCTGCTGTCGCGCGCGGTCGGCCGCCCCGTGCGTGTGCAGCTCACCCGCGAGCAGGAACATGCCTGGGAGCCGAAGGGCACCGCGCAGCTGATGGACGTCAATGGCGGCCTCAATGCCGACGGCAGCGTCGCTGCTTACGACTTCGCCACGCGTTATCCCTCGAACGGTGCACCCACGCTGGCGCTGCTGCTCACCGGGCGGATCGCACCTGAAGCCGCCGTGTTCGAGATGGGCGATCGCACCGCGATCCCGCCCTACGACTACGAGAACATGCGCGTGATCGCCAACGACATGCCGCCGATCGTGCGCGCATCCTGGTTTCGCGGCGTCTCGGCGCTGCCCAATACTTTCGCGCATGAATCCTATATCGACGAGCTTGCGGCCGAGGCCGAGGTCGATCCGATCGAGTACCGGCTGCGCTATTTGAAGGACAAGCGCGCAATCGACCTCGTCAACGCCGTCGCCGAGCGCGCCGGCTGGACGCCGCGCCCGGTGTGGAAAGAGCCCGAGGCGGACGGCGATATCGTGCGCGGCCGCGGCTTTGCCTATGCGCTCTACGTGCACAGCAAATTTCCAGGCTACGGCGCGGCATGGTCAGCCTGGATAGCCGACGTCGCGGTCAACAAGGCGACCGGCGATGTCAGCGTGACCCGTGTCGTCGCCGGCCAGGATTCCGGGCTGATGATCAATCCGGATGGTGTACGGCACCAGATCCAAGGCAACGTGATCCAGTCGACCAGCCGCGCGTTGATGGAGGAAGTCTCCTTCGAGCGCGGCGCCGTAACGGCGCGGGAATGGGGCGCCTACCCCATCATCAAATTCCCTGAATTGCCTGAGATCGACGTGCTGATGTTGCCGCGGCAGGACCAGCCGCCGCTCGGCGTCGGCGAGTCCGCTTCGGTGCCGAGCGCGGCCGCGATCGCCAATGCGATCTATGATGCGACCGGTGTACGTTTCCGCGAATTGCCGTTCACGCCGGAGCGCATCCTGAAGGGATTGCGCGGTGAGCAACCCACAGCACCCGCGCCACTGCCGCCGCCCGCACAGCCGGCGGACCTCAGCCGCTGGCAGAATCCGTTTGCAAAGCGCGGCGGCGTGCTCGCCGGCATGGCCGCGCTCTGCGCCGCGGTGATCGGGA
>NZ_JACMYO010000013.1 GCF_020889685.1 Bradyrhizobium oropedii | reverse complement strand
ACGAGATCGGGGTACTCGCCGAGCGCTTCAATCTCGTCCGGCGCTGTACCAGGCTCATGTCCGGGTGGGCGACGAGGAGACCGCGCCCGTCCGTGATGAAGGCATGGCCGGCCTCGCCGATCCTGATCTGAGTGACGACGTCCCAGATGAATTTGAGATTGACCTCGGCGATTGTGACACCGGGTTTGCGAGGCGTGAGGCCCGACCTAATTTCGCGCTCACCACGGCGTCCGCCGAGATTGCGGGTTAGGATTTTTACACCAACTTTTCCGTCTCACGAATCCACGCAAAATGTTCCGTTGGTCCGGTTGAACAATCCGCCTATCCAGACGGACACACAACGGATTGCGTCGCTTCGGATCCGAGTGAAAAGCCGATCCAATCGACCGACATCCACGCCGACGCGCGCGCCGATCGTCGCACGCGTATTTTGAACGAACCTTATATTGCATCTGAAAGATTGGAAACGCAGTGCCTCAATTTTCTTCTGTCCTCGCGAGATCTTCTAGGCGATCGCTGTTCACGGCGGGCGGTTTGCCGCTTCCCGTCATTTTCCATCTGCCGGTGATTTGGGCGGAGCGCGCTCGTTTCAGGGCGAGGCTACAGGAGGACCTCAAGAACGAGCCCTATCTTCTGCGTGACATCGGCATTAACGTGTGTGACGCGCAAGCTGAAGCGGCGCGCTTTTTCTGGGAGCCGGTCTTGCTTAAAAACGACTGACCCAATTCGCATCGAGACGGGCGGAGCCGCTGCCGAGTAACAGATTTTAGAGCCCCTCCGCGAAGATGCGCCCATGTGTTCGGCGAGGTGTCGTCGTAACCCGAACCTCGCCAGCAGGTGTTTCGGCAGAGTGCTTAGGCGCCGCGCCGAATCGTGCTGCTGCCGCACCTCCAGCAACAGCTCCTTACGTCCGCATCCGCATGCGAGAGAAACAGGTCGATACCCCGGGCTGGCACAAAGGGCGAGAGTGAGCGCCCGCTCGTGAAGCTTCCGATCTTTACGACAAAACCGTAGTGATTGATCGACTTGAGGCTCGAAGAGATAGATCGGGTGAGTTCTGGGACAGAAGGATCACCTCAACATCGGAGGCCATGCCGGGGGCGTTCAAGGCGAGAAGCCGCTCCATGACTTCAAAACCGGCACACTTACCGAGTATTGCATGTTCACGGTCAAGTTGCATGGCGGTTTCCGCCTTGACGTCCTGATTTTCGAAGACGCATGCGGAGAAGATCGACGCATTCGCGCGCAAAGGCTACATCCGTTCCATGGCACGACGGGCAATTTTCGCACGTCATGCATGCGATGCATGCGCAGTTTTCCTTTGGCTTGTCGGTCAGATCAGTGCGTCACCACTGATACCGCACCACGCCCTTGCCAGCATAGGAAGTGGTGACGCTGGAGAACTCCCCCTCGAACGTCGCCGCCGCCGACCAGCCATTCATCCACTTCATCTCGAGCGAAGCCGTCGTGAGCGCGGAGTCGGCGGCCTGCGCCGCGCCGTTCACGACGAAGGACGCGCCCGGCAGTGCCTGGAAGGTCGCCGCGATCGAACGGTTGGGATCGTAATCATGCGCCCAGGCGAAACGGCCGCGTAAGGTCAGCACGCCATTCGACATCGCGAAGGGCCTGTCGGTGCGGATACCGAGCTCGCTCCGCACGGAGGTGACATCCTTCCCGCCATAAGCCAGCGCAAATGCTCCGCTGCCGGAGACAACGCTTTCCGCATAGGCCGGCAGATCGAAAGTGGTGAACTGGCCCGCCGCATAGGGCGTGATGCCGACGCCACCGATCCAGGGTGCGAGGAAGCGGTAGCCGCCCTCGAGGCGTCCGGAATACGCGTTGGCGTTGAATTGGGCGCGAAGCTGGTCGATACCGGCGATGGTCACGGTGCGGTTGGTGGTGATGTCCTGCCAGCCATAGGCCAGCGCAGCGGAGACGTAGGCAGGTCCCTGGGTGTGGCGCACATAGGCGCCGGCCTGGAACAGGTCGGAATGCCCGCTGCCGCTATTGGCCACCGAGAAGTTCGTGCCGCCGCCAGCAAGCGAGAAGCCGACAATCGTGTTCGGCGAGAACAGATAGTCGGCACCGACGGCCGTGCCGTAGATGCTGCTGGTGGTGTCGTTCGTGCCGGCCACCGCATTGCCGCTGGTCGATTGCGAACCGCCATATCCGGCCGCCCACACGCTCCAGCGCGGGTCGTAGACCTTTGCCAGCGGCGCCTTGGTGAACATCGCATAGGCATCGCGCTTCCTCGCGGCATAGCCCAGCTCTTCGTCGGCATAGCCGGTCGCGCCCGGCGTCGCATTGGCGCCGCCGCTGCGGTTCGTGAATGGATCGGTCAGCAGGCCCATGAACTGGCCCATGGCCTGGAACGTGGTCTGCTGAGATCCCGTGGCGAGTTCGCCGGAGGCCTGAGACAATTGAGCCGCCGTCAGCATCGCATAGGTCATCGGGATGCCGCCGGTGGTGTTGAAGAAATTGGTCAGGGCATTGCCGATGGCCTGCTGATTGCCGTTGAGACTGTTCGGAATGCCGAAGTTGAGCGCCAAATTGAGATAGACGTTGTTTGCGTCGTAGCTCAGGCTGTCGTGGAAATTCGAAGGCAGGTTGGTATTGACGAACGAGCCGAACGTGCCGCTCACCGCGCCCGCAGTCAGGATGGTGTATTGCTTGCTGACATAGCTGCCGCTCGCGAACACCGCATTGACCGTGGCGCCGCCGAGCGTTGCCGTGCCGCCGACACTGACGAAGCTCGACGCCGACGGATTGAGCTGCACCAGATAGATCGCGCCGGACTGGAAGGCGAGATTGCCGGAAATCGTCATCTTCTGGCCCGGCACAATCACGCTCTGCGCGCCGGCGTCGCCCGGGGCCAGCGTGCCGCCGTTGTTGACGGTGACCGTGCTCATCACGCCGGTGCCCTCGAGGGTACCACCGCTGTTGACGACCACTCCGCTCGCCGTATTGACGAAGCTCTTGACGTCGAGCACGCCGCCGTTGACGACGGTGGCGCCGGTATAGGTGTTCTGTCCGGCCACAACCAGGACCCCGTCGCCGGACTTGGTCAGGCCGCCGGTCCCGTCGATCGGCTGCGCGATCTCTGTCTTGAAACCGTTGGTGTTGATCGTGCCGCCGCCGGCGTCGAGGATAATGGGGTGACCGGCGAGGTTGAAGCTGGAGCCCAGCTGCAGCGTGCCCCCGTTGAAGGTCAGCGCCCCCAAACCGGCGCCGAGACTGCCGGCGGTGCTGGCAATGATCGTGCCGCCGGCAAACGTGGTGCCGCCGGTATACGTGTTCTCACCAGACAGGGTCAGCGTGCCGGTGCCGGTCTTGACCAGCGACCCGCCGGTGGGGTGGGCGCGATTGAAACAGTCAGAGCCGCCGCCGCAGTCGCTGATGACGCCGCCGACCACGGTGCTCAGATTGTTGCCGCCAACGGTGAGCTGGTCGGCGCCCAGATAGAAGTTGCCGCCGCCCGCGATCGAGCCGGCTGAGAGCTTGTGGTCGACGTTGGGGCCACTGCTCGTGGAGAAATCGAAGGTGCCGGCATTGCTGTTAGTAAGGACGGCGTTGCCGGCCGTGCTGGTGTTGAGGAACACAACACCGCCAGTGCCGGTGTTGGTGATCTTGGCATTGCCGGCCGTGGCGGCGCCCTGGAATGCGGCGGTGCCGCTGTTGGCAATGACGGCGTTGGCCGCCGTGCTGGTGTCAGTGAAATTGAGGTAGCCGCCCTGGGCATTGGTGATGACGGCGGTGCTGGCCGAGCTTGAATTGGAGAACTGGATCCCTCCACCCGAGCCGATGCTGAAGGTTGGGGGGGTGGCGTTGCTGACAATGCCGGCGCCGGTGAAAACCAGAATCCAGGGGCCGCCGACGCTGAAGCTATAGGCCGGCGCGCCGGCATTGAAGGTGAAGCCGCCGATCTGGGTATTGGCCGATAGCGACAGGCTGGTGATCGTCGACGTATCGAAAAAGGCGGTGCCGTTCGGCGCGTTGGACGGGGGATTGATGATCGGCGGATTCCAGTTCGTCGCCGTGTTGAAATCACCAGAGCCGGGCGCGGTGCTCCAGGTCGCGTTCACTGCCGGTGCAGCCGCCACCGGTCCAGCCCAGATCACCACGACGCCAGCCAGCAGCGCTCGCAGCGCGCGCGTTCTCTCAGTCCACATACTTTACCCCACCCCGCAGCCGGTCATGCGCGCATCCATTGGCGGAGCGCGAAGCGGCCGGGGGCCAAGCTAGCAGCGGTTGAGAGTTACCGGCAGGTCCACGCAAATTGTTCCGGTTTTGTGGCAATCAAATCGCCCGAGTGTGGCGAGAAGTCCACGAGTTCGTCGACGGAACGGCAAGTTGCCAGCAATAGCCGCGTCTCGCGTGATTTCAGGCTCTCCCCTGCTCAATATTCGTGCAGCGCTCCGCTTGAATGTTTTTGCCAAGTCGATAGCAGGGGGCGGCACGAAGCCGCAAAGGCCGCCTATGTCCTCCCCCGCCCCGTCCGTCGCCAGCGCCATCCTCACCCCTGACGAGATTCTCACGCATCCGCGCTTCGCCGCCGGCCGCGCAACCTTTGTCGATGGGGTGATCGCGCTGCACGAGGGCGATGCCTATCACAGCCGGCTGCTGGTCGAGGCGGTGCGGCAGGTGACGTTCAACCTGATCATCAGCCTTCATCTCCGCCATGACGTGGCCGACCGGGCGACCTGGCCGACGCCGCGCCGTCTCAAGGACGAATTGAAGACGTTCGGGCTGTCGAGTGAACGACGGGTCGATGCGCTGCTGTCCCGCTTCATCCAGCTCGGCTATGTCGAGCAGCTCCCCTCCGAGCAGGACGGCCGCATCCGCATCCTCAGGCCGACGCCAAAGATGATGTCGCTCGACCGGGAGTGGCTCGTCTATCACTACGCGCCGCTACATGTGATGTTTCCGGAGCGCGGCTATCGCGAGCCGGTGGAGCGCGATGTCCCGTTCCAGCGCGTCCACCGGCTGGTCGCGCTGGATTTTTCCAGCAAGGGCGCAGAGATCATGGCGAGCCATCCACAGGTGATGCGGTTCATGACCCGTGATGCCGGCATATTGGTGCTGATCAAGCTCGTACAGATGCGGATGACCGCCGGCGACGGCGACGCAGGCCTCACCTATGCGGATATGGGCAAAAGGTTCGGCGTGTCACGCACTCACGTGCGATCGCTGCTCGAAGACGCCGCGCAACACGGCGACGTCACTCTGTCCGGGCGCGGCGGAAGTCTGGTCGAGCTCAACCCTCCCCTCCTGCAATCCTTCGACCGCTTCATCGCGGACGCAATGTCCGGGCACGATATGATCTACAGGTTGACAATGGAGCAGATGGCAAAGGAAGCGCGGCAACCGGACGCTTGATCGCGCCCCGGCGGCCCTCAGCGAAGCGCACTCGACGTCCAAGCCTGCGCTGACGATCTTCCTGCTCTCCTGCGGAGCTTCGGGAGACGCCCGCCCATCGATGAGGGAGGCCTGCCGCGGCAAGCCTGTGCTGACAAACGCACTCCTACGCCTTCGAAGGGATACGGTGACGGTGCTGGACTAACTCATCGTCATTCACATGGCCGCCACAGCGTCCGTGGTCGTCGCGTGCTTTCGGCGTCAATTTGAGAAGGCGGAGCCGAGTTCGGTGACGAGCAGTTCATCGCACAGCCTTAGCAGGGTGTGGAAGTTGAGATACTCGCGCCGGAGGCGAGGACAAAAAAAATGCGCTGGCATAAAAGCGTGGTGCCCAGGGGCGGGATCGAACCACCGACACTGCGATTTTCAGTCGCATGCTCTACCAACTGAGCTACCTGGGCATACTCGCGGGGCCGAAAGGCCGGAGCGAGCGGGCGGTTTATAGAGAGGTCGGGGCGCCGTGTCCACCCGCCTTCGCCAAAGGCTTCGGCGTGGCAGGCCCGGTCCCAGCGCTTTCCCCAACTTGTTGGGAAATCTTGGCTATTCCGGGTCCTCCGCGTCGTCCTCGCGGCCGGGAACGACATAGCGGCCGGTCAGCCAGCGGTTGAGGTCGACGTCGCGGCAGCGCGGTGAACAGAATGGGCGGAAGGCCTGCTCGACGGGCTTGCCGCAGATCGGGCAGGCGTGCGGGGTGGCCGGGGGCGTTCGGGCTTGGTCGGTCATGGCTGGGCCGGAGTTTACATCATCTGCCGCATGTTTCCGCCGCGCTCCCTCCCGCTTGCGGGTAGGGCAATCGCATATGCGTCTTCGCCGGCCGGTGCCTGGCCTCGTGGATCAGGACGGCGACCTCGCCCGCAAGCGCAGGACGATAGCCTTGGGGCGAGGGATGCCGGCAGTTGACGGCTACTTTGCATGGGGTTGTTTTCGATATTTTGGCAGCGCGCCCGCGGGGACGAGCTATCGCATCCGGCTGTCGGCTCGTTCCATGGTCCGCAAGCGGCAGAGGTGGACGGCCATCGCTGCGCGAAAATAGATCCCTCACACCGCGACGGCGTTGAGCCAGCCGTGGCGGATCGGAAAGCCTTCGCCGCCGAGCAGGGTCACGGTCTCGTAGAGCGGCAGGCCGACTACGTTGGTGTAGGAGCCGACCATCTTGACCACGAAGGATCCGGCGATCCCCTGCACGGCATAGCCGCCGGCTTTGCCGCGCCATTCGCCGGAGCCGATATAGGCCTGGATGTCGTCCTCGCTGAGCCGCTTGAAGCGCACCCGGGTCTCGACCAGGCGCTGGCGGAACGCCTCACGCGGCGTCACCACGCAGATCGCGGTGTAGACGCGGTGATTGCGACCCGACAGCAAGCGCAGGCATTGCGCGGCCTCGTCGACCAGATTGGCCTTGGGCAGGATGCGGCGGCCGACCGCGACCACCGTGTCGGCGGAGATGATGAAGGAGCCGCGCAGATCGTCGTCGAGCTGCACCGATTTCAACGCCGCGTCCGCCTTGGCGCGCGCCAGACGGTTGGCGCAGGCACGCGGCAACTCACCCCGCCGCGGGGTCTCGTCGACATCGGCCGGGCGCAGCGCATCGGGCTCGATGCCAGCCTGGTTGAGCAGAGCCAGCCGCCGCGGCGAACCGGAAGCAAGAACGAATTTGGGACGGCCTAGCATGCGGGCTTTTGGGCTGAATCGGGGGGACGGACGCGGGCGGAACCTATCGGATGGGGCATGGATGCACAACCTTGGAACCGGCCGCGAATCGCGCTCCCCCTTGGAGGCAAGGCCCCCATAAGCACAGCTGTTTGTCAGTCTGGCGACAAGCCCCGATCGCGCTAGTCGGAACACGCCGGTCCCCTCGCCTCACCGAGCCTCACAGGTTCGCGGCGGTGCTCTTGGCAAAGCGGCGGCGGATGCGCAGCAGCAGGCCATCGCAGACCTCGCGATAGGCGGCGAGCTTCTGCTCGCGATTGCCGCTGGTGCCGGTCGGGTCATGGGTCGGCCAGTATTCGACGTCGGCGGCGAGCGTCCGGGTCAGATCCAGCGCCTTGTGGTGCGCCTCCGGCGACAGCGTGATGATGAGGTCGAAGTTCAATCCTTCCCAGTCCTCGAGCTCCTCGAAGGTCTGCGGCTTGTGACCGGAAATGTCCTGGCCGAACTCGGCCATGACCGCGACCGCGAACGGATCGAGCTCGCCCTTCTTCACACCGGCGGAACGCACATAGACGCCTTGCGGAAACATCTGCTGCAGCAGGCTTTCGGCCATCGGCGAGCGCACGGCGTTGTGGCCGCATGCGAACAGCACGGCCTGCGGAGTGCGCGCGCGTGGCGCTTCCATGCGATCAGGCTTTTTTCGACCGGGGTACGCCCCCGTCAATCATCGCTTCACCGGTCATGCGCCTCTCACTTTTGCGCATGATCTCCGCGCAAACGCTTGCGTTTGTCGCGAGCGAAAACCGGTACCCACTTTGCGCTAACGCGGCCCTCCGGGTCGGGATCATGCGCCTTCACCCTTCCAGTGCAGCACAGTGATCAGCGTGAACAGCCGCCGCGCGGTCTCGAAATCGACGCGCACCTTGCCCTTGAGCCGCTCCTGCAGCGTGCGCGAGCCCTCGTCATGGATGCCGCGGCGGCCCATGTCGATCGCCTCGATCTTGTCCGGTGTCGCGGTACGGATCGCCTGATAATAGCTGTCGCAGATCATGAAGTAGTCCTTCACGACGCGGCGGAACGGCGTCAGCGACAACAGATGCGCCACCACCGGCGCACCGTCCTCCTTCCTGATGTCGAACATCAGGCGGTTGCCGGTGATCGCGATATGCAGGGTGTAGGGCCCGACCTCGGCTCCTTCCGGCGCGAACAGGTTCTGCTCGACCAGGTCGTAGATCGCGATCGCCCGCTCATGCTCGATGTCGGGCCCGGAACGGCCGATCGATTCCTCGTCGAGCGTCACCGCGACGATGCGATTGTTGGAATCCTCGTCGTCTGGTGGCTTGTTCATGAGAGATTGAGGCGCAATCCGACGGAACGTGAATGGGCATCGAGACCCTCGGCCTGACCGAGCGTCATCGCGGCGGGCCCGAGCGCACGAAGCTGATCCGGCCCGCACCTCAGGATCGAGGTTCGCTTCATGAAGTCAAGCACCCCGAGGCCGGAGGAGAACCGGGCCGAGCGGGCGGTCGGCAGCACGTGGTTGGAGCCGCCGACATAGTCGCCGATCGCCTCCGGGGTATGGGCTCCGAGGAAGATCGCCCCGGCATTGCGGACCTTCTTCGACAGGCCCTCGGCGTCCGCGGTCATGATCTCGAGATGCTCGGCCGCGATCGCATTGGCGAGCTCGACCGCGTCGTCCAGTTTGGCGATCTTGATGACGGCACCAAAATCGTTCCACGAGGTGCGGGCGATCTCGGCCCGAGGCAGGGTCGCAAGCTGCGCCTCGACCGCGCGCTCGACATCGGCGGCGAGCCGCGCGCTGTCGGTGATCAGGATCGACTGCGCGCTGACGTCGTGTTCGGCCTGCGCCAGCAGATCGGCCGCGATCCAGTCGGCATTGCCGGTGTCGTCGGCGATGACGAGCACCTCGGAGGGGCCGGCGATCATGTCGATGCCGACCTTGCCGAACACCAGCCGCTTGGCCGCGGCGACATAGGCGTTGCCGGGGCCGACGATTTTTGCCACTGGCGCGATCGTTGCCGTGCCGTAGGCCAAAGCGGCCACCGCCTGGGCGCCGCCGACCCGGTAGATTTCCGAGACGCCGCCGAGACCTGCTGCCGCGAGCACCAGCGGGTTGAGCTTGCCGTCGGGCGCCGGCACCACCATCACCACCCGCGGCACGCCGGCCACTCTGGCCGGCACCGCGTTCATCAGCACCGAGGACGGATAGGCCGCGGTGCCGCCCGGCACGTAAAGCCCGACCGCATCGACTGCGCTCCAGCGCCAACCGAGCTCGACGCCTGCTGCATCGGTGAAGCGCTCGTCCTTCGGCAGCTGACGGCGATGAAACGTCTCGATGCGGTCGCGCGCGAATTTCAGCGCATCGACGGTCTTGGGATCGCAGGCCGCGACCGCGGCGTCGATCTCGGCGGTGGTGATGCGCAGGCCGCCGGCGTCGATGTCGAGCCGGTCGAACTTCTTGGTCGCCTCGAGCAGCGCCGCATCGCCGCGGGCCGCCACGTCGTCGACGATGGCGCGGGTGGCACGCTCGACGTCGGCCGACACCTCGCGCTTGGCCGCCAAAAAGTCGCGGAAACGCTGGTCGAAATCGGCGCTCTGTCGGTCCAGGCGAACGGGCATGGCGGCTTTCTGAAGAGGACTCTGGGTCCCTGCTCAATGGCGCGGCGGATAATGGCCGTCAACCCTTGGCAGCTATGCAACCTTACAGCCGTCGTCCCGGCGAAGGCCGGGACCCAACCCCGACAGCCGATTGTTGCGGGAGGCTGGGGCCTCATCGCGACCAAAATCCGCATTGGTGGTCACGGGTCCCGGCCTTCGCCGGGACGACAGCCTATTACCCCGGCGACATCCCGAGATCATCAGCCCCGAGATCGGTCAATTCGCACTCCAGGCACTCGACATCCAGCCGCAGCGCCCCGCCATGGCCGAACATCAAGAGCGCGCTGCCGCCGGGCGGGTCGGAGACATGGAATTCGATCCCGACGAGTTCCAGGGGGTGTCCGGGGCCGCGAGGTCGATGTTGCGCGACTTGCAGGCCAGCACCCGGTCGAACCGGAGCGCGGCGAGCAGCCGGCGCGAACAGGCGCCGCCCGACAGGGTCTGCTCCCAGTCGAGCCGGTTCAGGCCGACCACCAAACGTTTCTCGTCCTGGCGCCAGACGATATCGGAGGGCTGGACGCGGGCGTCCTGCACATGGGCGGAGATGACCGCGAGGTCATCGGCATCGAGGGCGATCAGTTTCAGGGGGACGGGCGGAGACATGGGACAATTATAACGCCTTCGGCGGAGGTACCAAATCGTGCCAGAGGAACCGGCGCACTCCGAGGTCGCGGTCATCAGTGGCCGTTGATGCTGGAAGGCCTAACGTGAGTTGAGCACGCCCGTTAGGCTCCCTCCCCCACAAGGGAGGGAACCCAACCGCCGGTGGCTATCTCACGCGAGCGCTGTCGAAGGTCTCAAGCGGTGACGCGAAGCGACGTGGCCCTCAGCCCTTGATAAACGCCAGCAGATCCTTGTTGATCGTCTCGGCTTCGGTGGTCGGCATGCCGTGCGGAAAGCCCTTGTAGGTCTTCAGTGTGCCGTTCTTGAGAAGCTTGGCCGACAGCGGACCGGAATCGGCATAGGGCACGATCTGGTCGTCGTCGCCATGCATCACCAGCACCGGCACGTTGATCTTCTTCAGATCCTCGGTGAAGTCGGTCTGCGAAAAGGCGACGATGCCGTCGTAATGCGCTTTCGCGCCACCCATCATGCCCTGCCGCCACCAGTTCTGGATCACCGCTTCCGACGGTTTTGCGCCGGGCCGGTTGTAGCCGTAGAACGGCCCGGCCGGCAGATCGCGGTAGAATTGCGAACGGTTGGCTGCGACCTGCGCCTGCAGGCCGTCGAACACCGACTTCGGCAGGCCGCCGGGATTGGCCGCTGTCTGCACCATCAAGGGCGGCACGGCCGCGATGATGGCGGCCTTCGCGACCCGGCTCTCGCCGTGGCGCGCGATGTAATGCACCACCTCTCCGCCGCCGGTGGAATGACCGACGTGAACGGCATTCTTCAGATCGAGATGCGTGGTGACGGCCGCGAGGTCGTCGGCATAGTGGTCCATGTCATGACCGTCGGCCACCTGGGCGGAGCGGCCATGGCCGCGGCGATCATGGGCGACGACGCGGAAGCCGTGATTGAGGAAGAACAGCATCTGGGCGTCCCAATCGTCCGACGACAGCGGCCAGCCATGGCTGAACACGATCGGCTGGCCCGAACCCCAATCCTTGTAGAAGATCTCGACGCCGTCTTTGGTGGTGATGGTGGGCATTTGATTGCTCCTCTTGTTGCTGATTTTGGCCCGCGCATGCGAGGCACGAACGGACCGCGGACGACGGTGTGTCCCTGACACGCCACCGCACATCGAGTTCTATGTCGTGCGTCGTCTCGAAATTATGTCGTCCGCCCCGGATCAGGCGAAATTGACCGGCCTGAACCGGCGCCAGGCGCCGATGATCATCACGGCGAAGAACACCAGCACGATGCCCTGCACCGCCGCAAAGACCGGCCCCGCCGGCGGGTTCGGCGGCACGGCCGGCGCCAGCGCCTGCAATGCAGGGACCTTGAGGAAGCTCTGGATCACCAGCACGAAGACGTTGAGATAGAGCGAGACCATCGCGGTCACGATATAGATCGGGCGCCAGGCGCCCCTGAGCTGCATCGCATACAGCGCGATGC
The DNA here is from genome assembly GCF_020889685.1 of Bradyrhizobium oropedii. Lineage (GTDB taxonomy): Bacteria > Pseudomonadota > Alphaproteobacteria > Rhizobiales > Xanthobacteraceae > Bradyrhizobium > Bradyrhizobium oropedii. The sequence continues at coordinate 60,406 of NZ_JACMYO010000013.1, read as the reverse complement.
AGGCGATCGCGAGCAGCACCAGCGAGAGGCCGCCGATGATGTGCGACGGCAGCAGCTTCTCCGTCACCAGCGGCGGGATCACGAAGCCGGTGGCGTTGGTCAGGATCGTGAGGATGAGGAAGATCGCGGTCAACCCGGGCATCGCGCGCGAGCCGAGCAGGCCGAACATCACGATCACACCGGCAACAATTGCGATCAGGCTGATAATGACGTGCACGAGCACGATCGTCGACATGTGGCGCACCCCCCGTTGAGAACCCGCACCACGTTACGATGCGTCCCTGAAAATTGCTACATGGTTCGATGGCAAGATGGCCGACATCTCATCCGAAATTTTCCCGACGATAACTTTGATTGACCCGTCATCCCCGCGCAAAGGCTTTGCCTTTGTCGCTGGGATGACGGTGATAGTGCGTGCGCCCATCGGATGCAGCGACCCATGCGCGTCGTGAGAACTTGAATCAGTAGTAGCGCGGGATCGGCCCGTTGTGCGGCGTCTTGCGCTTCGACAGGTCGAACAGCACCTCGTCGACATGGCACCAGCCCCAGCCTTCCGGCGGATCGTAACCCTCGATCACGGGATGGCCGGTGGCGTGGAAATGCGCCGTCGCATGCCGGTTCGGCGAGTCGTCGCAGCAACCGACATGGCCGCAGGTCCGACAGATCCGCAGATGCAACCAGCGGCTGCCGCTCTTCAGGCATTCCTCGCAGCCGAGCGCACTCGGCGTGACATCCTGGATGCCGGCGATATGGGTGCAGCCCTTTGACATTTTGCGACCTCGTATCTGAAGTGGGCTCTTTTTGAACCGTCATCCTGAGGTGCGAGCCTTGCGGCGCAATTGCGCCGCTGGGCGAGCCTCGAAGGATGCACGGCCCGCACCGTGGCCGATTCATCCTTCGAGACGCCGCTTCGCGGCTCCTCCAGCGACAAAGGCTGCGCCTTTGCGCGGGGATGACGGGGTAGGCCCTGATGAACCTGCCTACAGCGACGGGCTGCCGGCATCGGCGAGATAGCCGTGCAGGGCGGCGACGACCTGCGCGCCCTCGCCGATCGCGCCGCCGACGCGCTTGACCGAGCCGGAGCGAACGTCACCGACGGCGAACACGCCGGGCACCGTGGTCTCGAGCAGCGGCACGGCGGGCGTACCCTCGCCGTTCTGCACGCCGGTCATCACGAAACCGCCGCGGTCGACCTGCACCCCGCAGCCCTCGAGCCAGCCGGTCGCCGGATCGGCGCCGACGAACAAGAAGAGATTGCGGATATCCATGGTGAACTCGTCGGGCGCGAGCCGGCTGCGCCAGCGCACGCGCTCCAGCGTCTCGGCGCCGTCGAGCCCGATCACCTCGGTGTTGAACATCAATTCGATGTTCGGCGTCGCCTCGATGCGCTCGATCAGGTAGCGCGACATGCTGGCGCCAAGCCCGCCGCCGCGGATCATCATGTTGACCTTGCGGGCATGCGCCGACAGGTACACCGCCGCCTGCCCCGCGGAGTTGCCGCCGCCGACCAGCACGACATCCTGCTGGGCGCAAAGCCGCGCCTCGATCGGGGAGGCCCAGTACCAGACGCCGCGGCCTTCGTAGCTCTCGAGATTGTCGATCACCGGCCGGCGATAGCGCGCGCCGCTTGCGACCACGACCGACCTGGCGCGCAGCGTGTGCCCGCATCCGGTGGCGAGCGCGAACGCACCCGACGTCTTCGAGCAGTCGAGCGATTTGATCGAGACCGGGATCAGCATCTCGGCGCCGAATTTCTGTGCCTGGTTGAAGGCGCGGCCGGCCAGCGCCTGGCCCGAGATGCCGGTCGGGAAGCCCAGATAGTTTTCGATCCGCATGCTGGCGCCGGCCTGGCCGCCGAAGGCCCGGGAATCGAACACCGCAACCGACAGCCCTTCGGAGGCCGCATAGACCGCGGTGGCGAGCCCGGCCGGGCCGCTGCCGACCACGGCGACGTCGTAGAGCTTCTCATGCGCGCTGTTGCCGATCATGCCGAGCGCCATCGCAAGCGCGGTCTCGGACGGATTGCGCAGCACCGTGCCATCAGGACAGACCACCAGCGGCAGCTCGGCGCGCGTCGGCGAGTAGCGCGCGACGAGGTCGGCGGCATCCTTGTCGCTCTCGGGATCGATCACGTGATGCGGCTGGCCGTTGCGCGCCAGGAAATTTTGCAGCGGCGCCATGTTGCCGACCGACGCCGAGCCGATCAGCACCGGTCCGCCGGCGCCGCCCTGGATCAGGCTGACGCGGCGCAGGATCAGCGCACGCATGATGCGCTCGCCGAGGTCGGCCTCGGCGACCAGCAGCGCGCGCAGCCGCTCCGGCGGCAGCAGCAATGTCTCGACAGCCCCATCGGCATGGCCGTCGACCAGCGCGGGGCGGCCGGAGAGCTGGCCGATCTCGGCGAGGAATTGCCCCGGCCCCTGGTCGATGATCGGCGTGACATGGCCAAGGCCGTCGCGCTGGGTGATCGCGACACTGCCCGACAGCACCACGAACATGCCGGGACCGGGCGTGCCGGTCTCGAACAGCGCCTCGCCGTCCTTGTACGCGCGCGCCTCGCCGAAACGGCGCATCCGCTCGATCTCATGCGCTGTCAGGGTCGGAAAGGTCTGCTCGTGGCGCGGGAAGGCGTACGCGGTTGCGTTCAGCCGATCGATCATCGTCTCATCTACAGCCATTTTCGGCGACCCGCTTCTCTCTGCAACACACCCGAGCCGCGTTAGCGGCCCGGCTTATTTCCGCCGGCGTCATCCAGCGAGCCGTCATCTAGCGAGCCATCGGGCAGTTCGGAAGAGGCTGCATCGTCACGACCGCGCGCCTGCGACTTCCGCCGCTTCAGGTTTTCGCGCAACGCCAGCTTGAGGCGATCCTGTCGTGAATCCTTCACACGGGCTCCGGCCTGCCCGCCGCGTCTGTCCCGATCGCCTGTCATTGCAACACTCTCGAACCGCCGACGCCCTGCGCAACCCGACCATAGCCAATGGCCATCGCCCGCGCACCCTGCCCGGTCGGCCAGTTGCGCACCCGGTGGCATGATTCGGCGACTTGCCGGATCGGCAATTTACCGGTCAGTTCGGAACCCAATCAGGTCGAAATCGTCCAGTTTGGACGGAATCACCGCATGGAACGTCAATTTCTGCCGATTTCACTGGCAGCAGGGGTGCTGTTTCGCTTGCGCGAAAGGGAGGCCTGTGGCAAGAACCGCCCGCTTGGACGGGCCCTTGGGGCCGATTCAATTTTTCCCGGGCATGCTGCCGTAGCTCAGTGGTAGAGCACTCCATTGGTAATGGAGAGGTCGACAGTTCAATCCTGTCTGGCAGCACCATCCCATCTCCAATGAACCGCTGCCTGTCCGCCCGAGGAAACAGCCTAACTCGCTGACCGGGCCTCCGCCTCCATTGCCTTGCGCGCCTCGGCCAGATTGATCCGAAAATTCCGTCCGTGCTTTCGAAGCATCGCAATGAGGTGCTGACCATCCACGAGGGAAAGCGGCTTGTCCTTAGCGAACTCATAAGCGTCCGGCCCATACGTACTCGTCGTGACGATGATCCCACGATTGGCACCCTCGTTCATAACAGTACCGTACAGGTCCCGAACGGCGGCGACATCAACCGGCCGCGTGTAGCGTTTTGCTTGGAGAACATATTTTCCCCCGCGCAAGGGATCCGGATCGAACATGATTGCGTCCACGCCGCGATCACGAGATGCGCGGGTAACTTTTACCTCCACACCGTTCTTACCAAACTCCCACTCGAACAATTGACTAACGAGATGCTCAAAATCCTCCCAAGGCATGGCGGCAAGATTGGTTTCCGCTTCCAGCGTCTCTGCGACATCTTTGTTTTCGACGATGCGGTCATCCTCTTTGCTCATAACGAAGATGGGCCGAACTGGAGCGACCGACTCAACCGATGGCGTCGAAATGCCTTTGAGATGCCGAAAGCAGGCCTTCGGGTCGACCTTATGGAGTTGGAGTGCGACGAGGTCAGCTTTCGACGCCTGAAGGCTCGCGATAATACCTTCTTGCGGCGCGCCGGTCGCAGAATCGAACCAGCTTTGAGCGATGTTAATAGCAACGGTATCGAACCAGGCCCCCTCATCTGACATGGCAACGAGATAGGCCGCGCGCAGGCAAAGTGCGTAGAGCAGAGTTTCCGTTGCTCGCTTACGCTCCGCCGCGGACACCAAAGTCCAATCGGAATTCCAAGACTTGCTTCCCTTTGGCTTGACGATGGGAAGCTGCTTGAAGTCGGGCACGCGCACAGTCGTAAGTATTACGCGAGATGGCTGGTCGATCTCGACGTCGAAGGCCAACATTAGCAACGGATGCAGATGGTGCCGTACGTGTGAGATTGACATGAGCAACCGCAACGCGGCGTCATCGCCTTGCTCGCAAGCCTGTTTGAGCTGAGCGAGTTGTGTAGCCTCTCTCTTATACTGATCAAGGAACTGCTCAAAAAGCTGTTGGGCCTTCGCTTCTGCTTTGCTGGCGCGCTCTACAATGTACAGTTCGTATTGGCCTGGCACCGTTTTAGGACGCTCCGGAGCCTGCGGAAACTCAGGTATTGGAACGGGATTGAGCAATGCGTATCCGTGCGGCGGGCCCAAAGATTGCTCGGAAAGAATGCCAGAGGCCTCGGCGAGGCTGAGGGCCGACGGGTCTGTTCGAACCGAGAAAAATCCGAATGCGTCACTCTGCTCTTGAGGCTTCAGCGCTCCTGAATACGTCAGGTGCTTGAGGCTGCCTTCATAGGAGTCAAGTCTGTATCCGTATTGTCGCCATGGATCACGGGACACGTGGCACACGCTTGGGTTGGTGGAGGTCCGGTTCCCATATTGGTGAGCAAGCTTCCCTGTGTCGACGGCAAAGTAGCGGTCCGACAAAAAGTCGCTTCGCTGCGATATACGACAACCCGGACCTATCGATCGAAGGCGAGGAACGGCCACCAGCGCCTCCATCCAGATCCCTTGTTTTCAAAGACTTACGGGATCCGGCTTAGCGATCCCATCACCCCGTTGGCGGCACCATCCCTTTCCGCTGACCCATCAATGACTTACTGCCGAGTTTGGCGCCACTCAGGCGGCGAGCTGCCGGGCGATCGCATCGATCGCGACCCGGGTGCGGAGCGGCAGGAACTGCGCCTCCGGCCAGACCAGGAAATAGCTCAAGCACAGCGCCGCGTGATCGGTCAGGACCGGCACCAGCCGGCCGGCCTGCAGCCGATCTTCGACAATCCACCGCGGCAACCAGGCGAAACCCATCCCGGCATCGGCCGCAAGACGCTCGCCGATCGGACCCACGACCAATCCGGCGCGGCTCACTAGCCGCGGCCTGTTCGCATCGCGCGCCTCACCTTGTCGAACGACACGTCCCTGTCGATAATATCCGCGGCCGGCCTCGGTCATTATTTCTGCGGCAACCTACTTCTGCGATCCTTAAAGCCAATCACTGGCCGTACATTTTTGGTGAAATTGCTTCGAGCCGAGGCTCGACCAGCCTGAACAGGACATCTGCTCCATGTCATTTCCCGCTCGCCCGATCGCGTTCATCCTTGCCGCCTCGAACCACGGCACGATGATCGTCAATCGCAACGATTATAATGTCACGGGTTCCGGGGGCGCTTACGGGGTCGGATACCAGATCCTGAACGGGTCGAGCTTCGACGCAAGCGAAGTCGGCTTCATGCTGGCGCTGCTGAACCGGCGACGGCAGTATTTCGGCGATGGCGTGGTCGCGATCGACGGCGGCGCCAATATCGGCGTGCACACGGTCGAATGGGCGCGGCACATGCACGGTTGGGGGCGCGTGCTCAGCTTCGAAGCGCAGGAGATCGTTTACTACGCTCTGGCCGGCAACATCGTCATCAACAATTGCCTCAACGCGCGCGCCAAACTCGCCGCCCTTGGTGAGCACGACGGCGAATTGATCGTTCCGCAGCCGGATTATTTCGCGCACGCCAGCTTCGGCAGCCTCGAACTGCGCGAGCGCACCAATACCGAGAGTATCGGGCAGCGCATTTCGTACGATCCATCAAGCGGGAGCACCGTGCCGATGGTGCGCATCGATTCGCTCCGCCTCGACCGCGCCGACCTGTTCAAGCTCGACGTCGAAGGCATGGAACTGGACGTGCTGCGCGGAGCCCGGCAAACGCTGCAAGATCGGCGGCCGATCCTGCTGATCGAGGTGATCAAGTCCGACCAGGCCGCGATCCGGGGATTGCTCGACGCGTTGGGATACCGGTATTTTCCGGCCGGGCTCAATCTCATCGCACTCCACGCGGAAGATCCGGTCCTGCAGCACATGAGTCACAGCGACGGTGTGACAAGGCTCAGTTGATCGGGCCGAGAGCGGCGGATCTTAGTTATCGGCTTGCACGGCTCAGCGCATGATCAGCACGCCCGCCCCGCCGATCATCAGCACGACGTAGAACGCGAACACACTGCCGACCCATTTCCAATCGATCTGTCCGTGTTCGGGGCTGAGGCTTTCGATGATGCCGTGCATGATGATTTCCTTAAGGGCGCTTTCGCGCGAAGCGGGTACCGGTTCGCGTGAAGAAAGCGCGTCAAAACAAGAATCCGGAGCCCCGTTCCGATTCAATCGGAACGGAAAAGGCTTGAGAAGTCGCGTGCGCGGCGTATAGCCCGCACCTCGAGCAAATCATGTGACTCACTTCACACTTTGCTATCGCGGAGCCAACCCAAGCGTGACCGGCCCAGAACTGAAGAAATTGCGCGAACATCTCGGCGAGGCACTCGGCCGGAAGCTGACGGTGGCTGATATGGCGAAGCTGTGCGGGCTGACGGCTGACGGCGGCGCCGAAAAACTCCGCAAGTGGGAGGTCACCGGCCCGACCCCGAAGGTCGCCGGGCTGCTGCGCATCCTGGCGATGGCGAGCGAGCACTATCCGATCCTGGAGAAGTTCGACGTGTTCGATCGCCACGACGTTCCGGTCAAGGATCGTGCCGCGCGCCGCCAGGCGTTCCGCGAACAGATCCGCGACGACGTGCGCAAGCGACTGGCTTAGCGGACGGCCTGGTCAACAGGCCTCGCGGGTCCGCGCGCCGCGTTAAGCCTTCCTTCATTCCGGCTTAAGCGTCCGTTAGGCACAACAAAACGTTTCGCCGCAAAGGGTGCGACTTAACGCTCCAAGTCGTCTTCCGGTGACAGCATTTTATTCAAATGCGGGCTAACCCCTCGGCCATGGATGGCGCCATTCACGCTGCGCCTCATGACTTGTCCGGAGACTGCCCCATGAAGAAGTTCCTGCTCGCAACCGCAGCCGCAGCCGTTGCCGTCGTGGCCTTTGGCGCGACCGCCCAGGCCGCCGACCTCGGCTCCCGCGGCTATTATCAGAAGGCGCCCGCGCCTGTTTACGCCGCTCCGCTCTACAACTGGACCGGCTTCTATCTCGGCGGCCATCTCGGCGGCGTGTTCTCGGGCAGCAACAACACGTTCAACGGCCTCGCGCTGACCGACTCCAGCGCCCGCTTCATGGGCGGCGTGCAGGGCGGCTACGACTGGCAGCTGTCGCCGATGTGGGTGATCGGCCTCGAAGGCCAGTATTCCTGGGTCGGCAACCACCAGCTCAACGCGATCTTCCCGGGCGGTTACGCCTACAACAACAACCAGCGCGGCATTGCATCGATCACCGGCCGGGTCGGCTACACCTGGGGCCCGGGCCTGATCTATGTGAAGGGCGGTTACGCCTATTCCGACAACAACGAAACGGTGACGCTGGGTGGCGCGCAGGTACCCTTCGCGCTCAGCGACAACCACAGCAACGGCTGGACCATCGGCGGCGGCGCCGAATACATGTTCGCGCCGAACTGGTCGGCCAAGGTCGAGTACCAGTATTACGACTTCGGCGACAGCCGCTTCACCGCGCCGGGCGCGCTGGCGCAGTACGGCACCTTCCACAATGACGAGCACACCGTGAAGGCGGGCCTCAACTACCGCTTCAACCTCGGCAACCTCGGCGGCCCCGCTTACGGCCGCTACTGAGATTGCGAATACAACCAGGCGTAGAAAAGGCCGGCTCACGCCGGCCTTTTTGCGTCCGATCGCGTGCATCGATTCCGCACAGCGAACCAGGACGGCGCCGGCGCGCGTCAGCCCCGAAAAATCCCGCAGATCGTCGCAATTTTCCCGATTTTGTTAACCCGCCGCACCGATACTCCCGCGCCGGGGAAACATCCAAGAGTAGTAGTGGCCAGGGGTAGTGGGCCAAGGGGGCACGGGGCAATGGCGTTTCGGTTCAAGCTCGGCAAACCAAATCTCAAGCGTATCCGCCTGCCGCAGATGGGCGTCAGGGGCAGCCTGTTCGCAGCATTCGCCGTAATCGCCGGCATGGCGCTGGTGATCAGCGCAGGCGCCGGCATCGTGCTGCATCAGCTCGGCGGCACCATGAGCGATCTCTCCGGCCGCGACATTCCGCGGCTCGCCGCGAGCCTGCAACTCTCCGCGCAGAGCGCCTCGCTCGCAGCCCAGGGTCCCGGCCTGCTCGCCGTGCAGAGCGAGGATGCGCTGAACGACCGCACCAAGAAGGTGCAGGAGGTCGCGAAGCAAACCAACGCCAAACTCGGCGAGATCATCGAGCTCGGCGCCGACAAATCGGTCGTCAGCGCGCTGCAGGAGAACGTCAAGAACACCGACGAGGCGACCAAGAGCCTGATCTCGGCGGCGCATGAGCGGCTCGACGTCGGCGCGCTGCGCGACAAGCAGTACAATGCGCTGCGCAAGGCGCAGGGCTCCTTCGCCTCCGCCGCCGGTCCCGCGATGCTCGATGCGCAGACCCGGCTCAACGCCATCCTCGCCGCGGCCGAAGTCTCGGCCGACGATGCGACCGAGGCCGCCCGCACCGTCGGCCAGATCAGCAACGTGCTGTCCATCGGCAATCTGATGGCCGCCGACATGACCGCGGCGCTGTCGGCCAATTCCAGCGAGACGCTCGATGCGATCGAGGTGGAGTTCAAGAAGGGCCGCGAGCGCATCAAGTCCAACCTCGACGACCTGCCGAACAATCCGGCGATCGTCGCCGTGCGCGACACCGCGCAGAAGCTGCTCGTGCTCGGCGAAGGCAAGACCGGCGTGTTCAAGGTCCGCCAGAAGGAACTCGACTCGATCGATTACGGCCAGACCATCCTGGAAGAGACGCGCAAGCTCAATGTCGGGCTCGGCATCAGCGTCCAGCAGCTGGTCGACGCCGTGCAGAAGGAGACCGACGCGTCGACCTTCCAGGCCCGGCAGCAGATCTCGCTTGCAACGACGGTCATGATCGGCCTCGGCGCGCTGACGCTGGTCGGATCGTTCCTGTTCGTCTGGCTCTATGTCGGGCGCAACATCCTGCGCCGCATCCGCGGCCTGCAGCGCTCGATGCAGCTGTTGTCCGACGGCGATCTCGACACCGAGATCCCGCAGAGCCGCCAGCGCGACGAGATCGCGGTCATGGCCGACTCGCTGCAGGTGTTCCGCGAGAGCATGATCGAGAGCCGCGAGCTCACCGACAACCAGAACAAGGACCGCTCCGCCAAGGCGGAGCGCGCCTCCCGCATGGAGACGCAGATCGCAGCGTTCGAGTCCAACGTCCAGAGCGCGCTCGGCAGCCTGCAGACCGCGGCCAACTCGATGCAGTCGACCGCGCAGAGCATGTCGGCGACCGCCGACCAGTCGAGCGCATTGGTCAACGCGGTGGCCTCCGCCGCCGAGGAGACCTCGGTCAACGTGCAGACCGTGTCGGCCGGCACCGAGGAGCTGTCGTCGTCGATCTCGGAGATCGGCCGCCAGGTCGTCACCTCGGCGGAGATCGCCCGCAAGGCCGTGGAGGAAGCCAGCGCCACCGACACCACCATGCAAGGGCTTGCCGACAACGCCGCGCGCATCAGCGTCGTGGTCGACCTGATCCAGACCATCGCCTCGCAGACCAATCTGCTCGCGCTCAACGCCACCATCGAGGCGGCGCGCGCCGGCGAGGCCGGCCGCGGCTTTGCCGTCGTCGCCTCCGAGGTGAAGAATCTCGCGAGCCAGACCGCGAAGGCGACCGAAGAGATCCGCCAGCAGATCGTCAGCATGCAGGATGTGACGACCACCGCCGTCTCCGCGATCCGCAACATCTCGAGCACGATCGGCGAGATCAACGACGTCACCACTGCAATTGCGGCTGCCGTCGAGGAGCAGGGCGCGGCGACCCGCGAGATCGCCCGCAACATCCAGCACGCGGCGGGCGGCACCAGCGAGGTGTCGAGCAACATCGTCGGCGTCTCCACCGCCTCCGCCGAGGCCGGCGCCGCCGCCGGCGAGGTGCTGAGCGCCTCCGACGCGCTGCGCCGCGAGGCCGACGTGCTGCGCTCCGAAATCGACGGCTTCCTGTCGAACATCCGCGCGGCGTAGCAACGCCTCTGTGCGATCCGTAGCCCGGGCTTGATCCGGGTTACGGAATTCGGGTGCCATTCCACCCCATTCTCCGGACGACTATCTGATTTTTCGGCTGGCGCGGCGGGCCGTGTCCCGCTAAGCCGGTGGCATGCATACGAAGACCGACAGCCTTCCCTCCTCCGCGGAGGCACTGCGATACCCCTGGGAGAACCATCCCGGCCACGACCAGGTCGTGGAGGTGGCCCCCGGCGTGCTGTGGGCGCGGCTGAAGCTGCCGTTCCGCCTCAACCATGTGAACATCTACCTTCTCGCCGATGGCGACGGCTGGACCATGGTGGATGCCGGCTTCGGCAATGAGGAATCGATCGCGGCCTGGACCACGTTGTTCGAGGGACCGCTGAAGCACGTCAAGGTCAAGCGGCTGATCGTGACGCACTCGCATCCCGATCATGTCGGTCTCGCCGGCTGGATCACCGAGCGGTTCGACTGCCCGCTGTTCATGTCGCAGGTGGAATATCTGCAATCGGTCTATCACCAGAACCGCGGCACCGAGGAACGGCGCAACGCGCAGCGGCTGTTCTTCCGCCGCCACGGCATGGACGAGGACCTGACCGAGAAGCTGCTCGGCCGCGGCCAGGATTATCTGAAGCGCGTCTCGGTGCTGCCGCCGTCCTATCACCGCCTCACCCATGGCGACGAGGTCGTGATCGGCACGCGGCGCTTCAAGGTAATTACCGGCGGCGGACACGCGCTCGACCAGGTGATGCTGTATTGCGCCGCCGACAAGCTGTTCCTGTCCGCCGACCAGGTGCTGAGCAAGATCTCGCCCAATGTCAGCGTCTGGGCGGTCGAGCCCGAGCAGAACTCGCTCGGCGAATATTTGGCCTCGCTGGCCAGCCTGACCACCACTTTGCCCTATGACGTGATGGTGCTGCCGGGCCACGGCGTGCCGTTCTACGGGCTGAAGACCCGGATCAAGCAGCTCGCCGATCACCACGAGGAGCGCTGCCGGCTGATCGCCGAGGCCTGCCGCGAGGTGCCGCAGACCTCCAAGGAACTGGTCCCGGTGGTGTTCCACAAGCACGTGCTGGACGAGCACCAGATGGGCTTCGCCGCCGGCGAGCTGGTCGCCCATGTCAATTACATGCTGGTCGAGGGCCGCCTGACGGCCGAGATGCACGACGACGGCATGCTGCGCTTCAAGACGACCTGAGACCGGCCGGGCCCGTAATGCCCCGGGCAATTTGACCGAAATCAAGCCGGATAGACGGCCACTAGGGCAATTTGCCCAACTGCGACGCATGCCCGGATGTGGGCCAATGCATGGACATTAGAGCTGGAAAAGCTCTAAGAAGAAGCAGCTATTCCGGTCAGGTTCCGCTTTCTGGGTTTGCCGATGAATTACAGCCAGTTTTTCCAAACCGCCCTCAATCGCCTGCATGACGAGCGGCGCTACCGGGTGTTCGCCGACCTCGAGCGGATCGCGGGACGCTTCCCGCACGCGACCTGGCATTCGCCGAAAGGCAGCCGCAACGTCGTGATCTGGTGCTCCAACGACTATCTCGGCATGGGCCAGCACCCCAAGGTGGTCGGCGCCATGGTCGAGACCGCGACCCGGGTCGGCACGGCGCCGGCGGCACCCGCAACATAGCGGGCACCCATCATCCGCTGGTGCAGCTCGAGGCAGAGCTCGCCGACCTGCACGGCAAGGAAGCCTCACTGCTGTTCACCTCGGGTTACGTCTCGAACCAGACCGGCATCTCGACGCTTGCCAAGCTCATTCCGAACTGCCTGATCCTGTCGGACGCGCTGAACCACAATTCGATGATCGAAGGCGTGCGCCAAGCCGGCTGCGACCGCCAGATCTTCCGCCACAACGACGTCGCGCATCTCGAAGAGCTCTTGATCGCCGCCGGTCCCGACCGGCCGAAGCTGATCGTCTGCGAGAGCCTCTATTCGATGGACGGCGACGTCGCGCCGCTCGGCAAGATCTGCGATCTCGCCGAGAAATACGGCGCAATGACCTATGTCGACGAGGTGCATGCAGTCGGCATGTACGGCCCGCGCGGCGGCGGCATTGCCGAGCGCGACGGCGTGATGCGCCGGATCGACGTGCTTGAGGGCACGCTCGCAAAAGCATTCGGCTGCCTCGGCGGCTACATCGCCGGCCGCGCCGAGATCATCGACGCCGTGCGCTCCTATGCGCCGGGCTTCATCTTCACGACCGCCCTGCCGCCGGCGATCTGCTCGGCCGCGACCGCTGCGATCCGCCACCTCAAGACCTCGAACTGGGAGCGCGAGCGCCACCAGGACCGCGCCGCCCGCACCAAGGCGATCCTGACCGCAGCCGGCCTGCCCGTGATGTCGAGCGACACCCATATCGTGCCGCTGTTCGTCGGCGATCCCGAGAAGTGCAAGCGCGCCTCCGACCTGCTGCTCGAGGACCACGGCATCTACATCCAGCCGATCAACTATCCGACCGTCGCCAAGGGTACCGAGCGGCTGCGCATCACCCCCTCGCCCTACCATGACGACGGGCTGATCGACGCGCTGGCCGAGGCCCTGCTCCAGGTCTGGGACCGGCTCGGCCTGCCCCTGCACCAGAAGTCGCTGGCCGCCGAGTAACCCTATCCGTTTCCGACCCCGAATTCGGGCCGGTCGTGCGATGCACGGCCGGCCCTTTGCGTTATAATCCTGATACCCGGCCCTCCCAGCGGCCGGGACAGGAGATGAGCAGCGATGCTGCACGACTGGGGCGTTATCGCCACGGCGTTCGCCTACATCGGATTGTTGTTCTTCATTGCCAGCCGCGGCGACCGGATGTCGGCGGGCGAGCGCGGCCGTGCCAGCCAGTGGATCTATCCGCTGTCGCTGGCGATCTACTGCACCTCCTGGACCTTCTTCGGCTCGGTCGGCTTCGCCACCCGCACCAGCGTCGACTTCCTGGCGATCTATGTCGGCCCGATCGTGATGATCGGACTGTGCACGCCGCTGCTGCGCCGGGTGATCGGGCTCGCCAAGTCGCAGAACATCACCTCGATCGCCGACTTCATCGCCGCCCGTTACGGCAAGAGCCAGGCCGTCGCGGCGACCGTCGCGCTGATCGCGATCATCGGCTCGGTGCCCTACATCGCGCTGCAGCTCAAGGCGATGGCGTCGTCGCTGGAGACCATCCTGAGCGAGGATCAGGCATTCTCGAAAATCCCCGTTTTCGGCGACATCGCACTGATGGTGACGCTGGCGATGGCGGTGTTCGCGGTGCTGTTCGGCACCCGCCACACCGACGCGACCGAGCACCAGCACGGGCTGATCCTGGCGATCGCAGCCGAATCCATCGTCAAGCTGGTCGCCTTCATCGCCGCCGGCGCCTTCGTCACCTTCTGGATGTTCTCCCCGGTTGAACTCTATGAGCGCGCCCTGAAGACGCCGGAAGCGGTGCGTGCGATCGAATATGTGCCGTCGATCGGCAATTTCCTGATCATGACGCTGCTGTCGTTCTGCGCGATCATGCTGCTGCCGCGCCAGTTCCATGTCAGCGTGGTGGAGAACTCGACCCCCGCCGAGGTCACAAGGGCGCGCTGGCTGTTCCCGCTCTACCTCGTCGCGATCAATATCTTCGTGATTCCGATCGCGATCGCGGGTCTCGTCATCTTCCCGTTCGGCGCGGTCGATGCCGACATGTTCGTGCTGGCGCTGCCGATCGAGGGCAATTCGCAATTGCTCAGCCTCGCGGTGTTCGTCGGGGGCCTGTCGGCGGCGACCGCGATGGTGATCGTCGAATGCGTCGCGCTCTCGATCATGGTCTCCAACGACATCGTGCTGCCGCTGGTGCTGCCCCGCAGCGACGACGCCCGCGTCGGCCAGAAGGATTTCGGCGATTTTCTCCTGAAGGCGCGCCGCTTCTCGATCTTCGCCATCATGGTGCTGGCGTATTTCTACTATCGCGCGCTCGGCAACACCCAGCTGGTCGCGATCGGCCTGTTGTCCTTTGCCGCGATCACGCAGCTGGCGCCGGCCTTCTTCGGCGGCCTGTTCTGGCGCCGGGCCACCGCACGCGGCGCCATGGCGGGCATGCTGGTCGGCTTCGCGATGTGGCTCTACACGCTGTTCATCCCGAGCTTCCTGGAAAACTCCACCGGCGGCCTGATGCTGCTGCAACACGGGCCGTTCGGGATCGAGGCGCTGCGGCCGCAAGCGCTGTTCGGCGCCGACCTGCCGCCGCTGCTTCATGGCGTGTTGTGGAGCCTTGCGCTCAACATCCTCTGCTATGTCCTGTTCTCGCTGGCGCGCGCGCCATCCTCGATCGAGCTGTTGCAGGCCGACGTGTTCGTGCCCAATGCGCTGGCCCCGATCGCGCCGAGCTTCCGGCGCTGGCGCACAACGGTGACGGTCCAGGACATCCAGAGCACGGTGACGCAATATCTCGGCCCCGACCGCACCCGCGAGGCCTTCGCCGCGTTCGCCGCCGACCGCAATATCGTGCTGCAAACATCGGCGCCCGCCGACTTCGAGCTGCTGCAGCACGCCGAGCGGCTGATCGCCTCCTCGATCGGGGCGGCGTCCTCGCGCCTCGTGATGTCGCTCTTGCTGCAACGACGGACGGTGTCGGCCAAGGCAGCGCTGAAGCTGCTCGATGACTCCCACGCCGCGCTGCATTTCAACCGCGAGATCCTGCAGACCGCGCTCAATCACGTGCGCCAGGGCATCGCGGTGTTCGACGCCGATTTGCAGCTGATCTGCTCCAACCGCCAGTTCTCCGAGTTGCTGGGGTTGCCGCAGCATCTGGTGCAGCTCGGCATCCCGCTGCCGGAGATCCTCGAATTCATGGGCGCGATCAGCCCGCCGGCGACCGGCGACGGCGACAGCCTGCTGCAATTGCGCCTGCGCGCCTACACCACCGAGGGCGAGCCCTACCTGGAACGCTTCACCGACCGCCACCTGGTGATCGAGGTGCGCGCCAACCGCATGCCCGGCGGCGGGCTCGTCATCACCTTCTCCGACGTCACGCCGAGCTTCGAGGCCGCGGAGGCGCTGGAGCGCGCCAACGCGACGCTGGAAAAGCGGGTGCGCGACCGCACCGAGGAGCTGACGCGGCTGAATTCTGAGCTCGCCCTCGCCAAGGGCATCGCGGAAGACGCCAACGCCTCCAAGACGCGTTTCCTGGCGGCCGCCAGCCACGACATCCTGCAACCGCTCAACGCCGCGCGCCTCTATGTCACGAGCCTAGTCGAGCGCCAGAACGGCGGCGAGGATTCACGGCTGGTCGAGAACATCGACGACTCGCTCGAGGCGATCGAGGACATCCTGGGCGCGCTGCTCGACATCTCCAGGCTCGATGCCGGCGCCATGACACCGGCGATCACGAGCTTCCGGATGGCCGACCTGATGCGCTCGCTGGAGATCGAGTTCATGCCGATCGCCCGCGACAAGGGCCTCGATCTGCGCTTCGTGGCCTGCTCGCTGCCGGTCGAATCCGACCGCTCGCTGCTGCGCCGGCTGTTGCAGAACTTCATCTCCAACGCGATCAAATATACCCCGCGCGGCCGCGTGTTGATCGGCTGCCGCCGCCGCGGCGAGACGTTGCAGATCAGCATCTTCGATACCGGCGTCGGCATTCCCGTGCAGAAGCGCGGCGAGATCTTCAAGGAATTCCACCGCCTCGAGCAGGGCGCCCGGATCGCCCGCGGCCTCGGGCTCGGCCTGTCGATCGTCGAGCGGCTGGCGCGCGTGCTCAACCACCGCATCGCGATCTCGGCCAATGTGAGCGGCGGCTCGGCGTTCTCGGTCACTGTGCCGGTCGCGACCGCCGTCAACCACACCGCGGCCGTTACCACGGCCACGCCGCTGTCGAAGACACCGATGAGCGGCGCGCTGATCGTCTGCATCGAGAACGATCCCGCCATTCTCGACGGCATGAAGACGCTGCTGACGGCGTGGGACGCCGAGGTGATCGCGGTGACCGATCCCGACGCCGCGATCAGCGCGATCGAGGCCGCTGACGGCCGCGTCACCGGCGTGCTGGTCGACTACCATCTCGACCGCGGCAACGGCGTCGCCGCGATCCGCGAGATCCGCCGCCGCTTCGGCGACGGCATCCCGGCCATCCTGATCACTGCCGACCGCAGCCCCGCGGTGCGCTTGGCCGCGCGCGAGGAAAACATCGCGGTGTTGAACAAGCCGGTCAAACCGGCCTCGCTGCGCGCCCTGCTCGGACAATGGCGCACCCAGCAGATGGTGGCGGCGGAGTAGCCTTACGGCGGGCCGGCTTGCGGCTTGCGCAGCGCCCGCAGGCGGAGCCCGGCCGCAACGGCGAGCATGGCCGGCACCACAAAACTCGCCGGCACCCAGAAGGCGGCGCGCGCCATCGTGGCGTCGGCAATCGCAGCCGACAGGCCGCTGGCGTTTGCGATCAGCCCCGCGATCGCCGCACCGAACGCAAAGCCCATCTGCTGGATGGTCGGCACCGACGAGGCCGCGACCACTTCGTCGCCCGCCTTGGCACTGTCCATGATGCGATGTGCGACGAGCGGCCAGCACTGACCGATACCGGCTCCCAGCATCGCGATCGCCATGACCATCAGGATGATGGACGCCGCGCCGTCCGGACCGAGCCACCCGATCGCGGCAAGACCAGCTGCCATGATCGCAGGACCGGTCAGCATCAGGCGGTCCGCCCGGCGGGCCGACACGCCGGCCGTCAGCAGCGAGGCGGCGCTCCAGCCCAGCGAAGCGCAGGCGACGGTGAATCCGGCCGAGAGCGGATCGAAGCCGTGCAGTTGCTGCAGGAACATCGGCACGTAGATTTGCAGCGGACTGAAAGTGATGCAGAGCAGCAGCGCGAGCCACAGACCGACGCCGGTGCCGGTGCGCCAGGAGAACGCGTCGCTGGGCAGCAGCCGGGGTGACGCCAGACGATCGAGCCGCAACATTGCGACAAACGAGACGATCGCCATCACGATCAGGCCGAGCTTCAGCAAGGACGATCCGGCAGCAGAGGTGGCCGACGTCGCGGCGATGGCAAGGCAGATCAGCGCGACACGGCCGAGCGGTACGCGCGCCGACGACGTGCGCTGCGCCGCGGAGACCGGCGGCAGCACGAAGAAGGCAGCGATCGCCAGCACGACGGCCGTTGCGGCGCTGGCGACAAAGGCGCCGCGCCAGCTCGCGAAATGCGCAAACATCCCGCCGACCAGCGGGCCGATCAGCACCGACATGCTCCAGCTCGTCGACATCAGTGCGATCGTCCGCGACCACATGTGTTCGGGAAACGTACCGCGCACCAGCACATAGGCGACGGCAGCCTCGAGGCCGCCGCCGAATCCCTGGATCAGCCGGCCGGCCACGATCCAGCCCATCGCGGGGGCGAGCGAACACAGCACGGCGCCGACGCCGAAGATCGCAACGCCCACGCAGTAGACCTGCCGGGCGCCGAGCGCGGTTGAGAGCACGCCGACGCAACTCGCCGCGACGATGGAGGACGCCAGATAGGCGGTGGTCGGCCAGCTCAGCATGGCGACGCCGCCGAGTTCACCGACGATCGACGGCAGCACCGTCGTCAGCATCAGCACGTTCATGGATTGCAGCAGCACACCGCCGAGCAGGATGGCCAGTGTCGGGATCCATTCGCGCTTGAGGAGCGATCGCCATCCCGCGCGGACTTGTTGTTGCTCCATGTCGGAGTTCTCCATCCGGACTGGCGCCAAGGCAGTTGCACGCGGCGGCGATTTCCGGTTATTTTAGATAGCATCTTGTTTCTAAAATAAGCCGATGAGTCAAGACGACACAAACAGCCAGGATCGCATCCTGTTCGAACTGAAGACGCGCGGCCCGCAGACCGCTGCCGGCATCGGCGCGCGCCTCGACATGACGCCTGCCGGTGCGCGCCAGCATCTGCTCAAGCTCGAAGCGGCGGGCCTCGTCGAAAGCGGCGATGAACGCGAAGGACGCGGGCGGCCGCGGAAGTATTGGCGTCTGACGGCGCCGGGCCACGCGCGCTTTCCCGACCGCCACTCCGACCTCACGCTGGATCTGCTGCGATCGATGCGTGAGGTGTTTGGCGAGCGCGGTCTGGAGACGCTGATCGCGCATCGCGAACGCGCCGGCATTGCCGACTACCGGAAGGCGGTCGGAACCGAGGGCTCACTCCGACAGCGGCTCACGGCGCTCGCCCGGATCCGGAGCCGGGAAGGCTACATGGCGAGCGTGGTCAAGGACGCCGGCGGCTTCCTGCTGATCGAGAACCACTGCCCGATCTGCGCGGCGGCGGCAGCCTGTCAGGGCCTCTGCCGCTCCGAACTTGCGGTGTTTCGCGCCGTGCTGGGCAGCGACGTCGTGGTCGATCGCGTCGATCACATCCTGGCCGGCGCGCGGCGCTGCGCGTACCGGGTGATGCCGGCCGCCTGAGAGTCAGCTCGACGGCGTGCCCTGGCGCCACTGGCCGCCGGCGATCTTGGCGGCGGCGATCACGGCCTGAGTGCGGCTTTCGACGCCGAGCTTCTGCAGGATGGCGGAGACGTGGGCCTTGATGGTTGCCTCGGAGACGCCGAGCTCGTAGGCGATCTGCTTGTTGAGCAGCCCCTCGGACAGCATCATCAGCACCCGCACCTGCTGCGGGGTCAGCGTCACCAGACGGTCGCGCAGCCGGGTCATGTCGGGATCGCCGGCCGCCGACAGATCGGTGTCCGGCGGAACCCAGACGTCGCCCTCCATCACCTTCATGATGGCATCCCGCAACGTCTCGACGCCGAAACGCTTGGGGATGAAACCGGAGGCGCCGAAGTCGAGCGAGCGGCGGATGGTTCCGGCATCGTCGCTGGCGGAAACGATGACCACCGGAATCGCCGGATATTGCGCCCGCAGGTAGATCAGGCCGGAGAAGCCGCTGATTCCCGGCATGCTCAGGTCGAGCAAGATCAGATCGACCTCGGAGTCCCGTTCCAGGAGCGCGGTCAGATCCTCGAACGATCCGGCCTCGCTGATCGTGGCCGAACTCACGACGCTGGACACCGCCTGGCGCAACGCATCGCGGAACAGCGGATGGTCGTCGGCGATGACAAGATGAGTATTGGCAGCAGCAGTCATCTCAGTCCCACAAGCGGATTTTGGCAAACCCGCGCCGTTCGGTTGTCGCCCGCGCGGCAGTATCACGCAAGGGCTCGATAATACCAGATGCCAACGCAGTTAACCCGCCGAGCTTGTGCGCCGCAATAGACGCACGCAGGGTCGTTCCATCCAACTCTTGGCTCTGAAGATAAGTTCAAGCGTGCAAAAGCCAAAAGTCTTATTGGGACGGGTTTCACTGCGATGTTACCCTCAAATTAAGCCTAAGGCCCATTCGGGTCTAACCCGCCAGCCGGGGGCGAGCATGGCAGCAATAATTCGGGGGGAGCAATCCAGATGTCCACTATGACTGCAACTTCGGCGCGGCCCGCCGGCATGACGAAGGATGAGCGTTTCGTCATCCTGGCGTCGTCGCTGGGCACCGTCTTCGAGTGGTACGACTTCTATCTTTACGGTTCACTGGCCGGCATCATCGGCGCGCAGTTCTTCTCCGACTATCCGCCTGCCACCCGGGACATCTTTGCGCTGCTGGCCTTCGCTGCGGGCTTCCTGGTGCGCCCGTTCGGCGCGATCGTGTTCGGCCGGGTCGGCGACATCGTCGGCCGCAAATACACCTTCCTCGTCACCATCCTGATCATGGGTCTGTCGACCTTCATCGTCGGCCTGTTGCCCAGCGCCAAGACCATCGGGATCGCGGCGCCGATCATCCTGATCTCGCTGCGCCTGTTGCAGGGCCTCGCGCTCGGCGGCGAATATGGCGGTGCCGCGACCTACGTCGCCGAGCACGCGCCGCAGGGCAAGCGGGGCTACTACACCTCGTTCATCCAGACCACGGCAACGCTTGGGCTGTTCCTGTCGCTGCTGGTGATCCTGTTCACGCGAAGCTTCACCGGTGAAAAGGACTTCGCGGATTGGGGTTGGCGTATTCCGTTCCTGGTCTCCGTGCTGCTGCTCGGCATCTCGGTCTGGATCCGCCTGCGGCTGAACGAATCGCCGGTGTTCCAGCGCATGAAGGAGGAAGGCAAGACCTCCAAGGCGCCGCTGACCGAAGCCTTCGGGACCTGGAGCAACGCCAAGATCGTGATCCTCGCTCTGCTCGGCCTGACCATGGGCCAGGCGGTGATCTGGTACACGGGCCAGTTCTATGCGCTGTTCTTCCTGCAATCGATCCTGAAGGTCGACGGCTACACCGCCAACCTGCTGATCGCCTGGTCGCTGCTGCTCGGGACCGGCTTCTTCCTGCTCTTCGGCGCACTGTCGGACAAGATCGGCCGCAAGCCGATCATCCTCGCGGGCTGCCTGATCGGCGCACTCACCTTGTTCCCGATCTTCAAGATGATCACGACCAACGCCAACCCGGCGCTGGAAAAGGCCTATGAGACGGTCAAGGTGCAGGTCATTGCGGATCCCGCCGGTTGCGGCGATCTGTTCAACCCGGTCGGCACCCGCGTCTTTACGGCGCCTTGCGACACCGCCCGCGCCTTCCTCGCCCAATCGTCGGTGAAATACTCCACCATTCCTGGCCCGGCCGGCTCGCCGGTGAAGATCACGGTCAACGACAAGGAGGTGCCGTACACGGACGCCAAGACGTCGAACCCCGCGATCCTCGCAGCGGTGCAGGCGGCAGGCTATCCGAAGCCGGGTGACGCCGGCATCGTGAAGATGTCGAACCCGTTCGACGTCTTCCGTCCGCAGGTGGCTGCGATCATCGGACTGCTGTTCATCCTGGTGATCTACGTCACCATGGTCTACGGCCCGATCGCCGCCATGCTGGTCGAACTGTTCCCGACCCGCATCCGCTACACCTCGATGTCGCTGCCCTACCATATCGGCAACGGCTGGTTCGGCGGCCTGCTCCCGGCGACCGCGTTCGCGATCACAGCCTCGACCGGCGATATCTACTCCGGTCTCTGGTATCCGGTGATCTTCGCGGCAATCACCGTCGTGGTCGGCGCGCTGTTCATTCCGGAAACCAAGGACGTCGACATCACCAAGACCTGACCGGTCAACGCTTCAATCAAAATGCATCGGCCGCGGAGCGATCCGCGGCCGATGTCGTTTTGGAAGCCGGATCGAACGCGTCACCGCGTGGCGCCGATGAATTGCAGCACGATCTCGCGCCGGTGCGGACAGGCGCGATGCTCAATCAGATAGATGCCCTGCCAGGTGCCGAGCGCCATCTCCCCATCGAGCACGGGGACCTGCAGCGAGGTCGCCGTCAGCATGGTCTTGATATGCGCCGGCATGTCGTCGGGACCTTCGGTGTCATGACGCCAGCCGCCGTCTTCGGGCGCGGCGCGATCGAGCGCCGTCATCAGGTCGACCAGCACCGTCGGATCGGCATTCTCCTGGATCGTCAGCGAGGCCGAGGTGTGACGGATGAACAGCGTGACCGCGCCCTCGCCGGCGCGCACCTCGCGCAGGAATCTTGCGACCTCGCGCGTGACGTCGGTGAAGCCCGCGCCCTGCGTTTCGACCGTCAGGCGCGACGAAACGATGCTGGTTGCCGCGACGGAGGACGGCGCCGAGCGCGATACTTGCTTCGATAAACTCATCTTCCCTCTAGACCGTCGTCCCGGCGAAGGTCGGGACGACATTTTGCAGCCGCGTCAAATCTTGCCGCCATTGACGTCGCGCTGCACGCGGTTGGCCATCTCGATCAACCGCCGCCAGGCTCGCTCGACGAACGACATCATGCGGTCCATGTCGCGGTCGCTCGGCAGCGGGATCTCGATCTTGCGCTCGCCCTCGGCGACCTTCGGCTCAGCCTTCTTCAGCTGATCCGATTTCGGCAACGCCTCATCGGTCTTGGCCGACGGGGCGCGCGCGGCGAGCTCGCCCTTCAGCTTTTCATTGTCGGATTGCAGGCGCCCGATCTCGGCATCCAGCGCCGCCCGCTCGTCGGGCACCATGTAACAGGCCCAGCCGGCGCTCGAATTGGTGCAGGTCGACACCGCGCCGGTGCGCGTATCGAGCCGCAGGAAGCCGTCGCCGGCCGGAGACAATGCGTAGCGGCCGTTCTCGGTGTCGGGCGCGGTTTGCGCCGTCGCCGCGCCGCTTGAGATCAGAACGGCGGCAACTGCGATCGACAATTTCGACAGGGACATTGCGATGGGCATGGCTTGCTCCGCCTCAACTTTGCTTCCTGCCCCTAGACCACAGAGCTATAGGGCTTGCGGCCTGACTTCAACGCGTCCTCGAGCAATTCGATCCGGTCCTGGCCCCAGAACACCTCGCCATCGAGCACGTATCCGGGCGAGCCGAACACGTCGGCGTCCAATGCATCCTGGCGATTCTGCTCATAGGCCGCGCTGATCGCATCCGAGCCTGAGCGCTCCACCAGCTGCCGGCCCGGCATACCAGCATCATCGGCAAGCTTCACCAGCGTCGCGGCATCGGCAAGGTTGAGCTCAAGCTCCCACACCGCGGGATAGGCCCGTTGCAAAAACGGCTCGGGATCGAGCCCCGCCTCGAGTGCTGCGATCACGACGCCATCGGCGAGGCGACCGTTGAACGGCCAGTTGGCCGGCTGCAGATGAAAATTCAGCCCGCGCTTGTCGCGCCAGCGCTGCAACTCGATCAACCGGTAGCGCTGCCGCACCGGATGGCGCTTGGTGAGCGGCAATCCACCGGTCTCCGAGAACAGATCGACCAGCAGCACGGGCCGGTAATTTACCTTGAGATCGTAAGTGCTTACGAGCCGAACGAAGGGCTTGTGGCCGATATAGGCCCAAGGTGATTGCAGCGAGAAGTAGTAGTCGATCTGGCGCGGCATGCGGAACCTTGACTGTATGAGAGGATGGACTTTCGGTGATCCCAGCAGAGCCGGAAAAGCCACGCAACATCGCTCAATGCCACGCAAGCTGTTGCACTGCGAACACTGCGTCACTCTGACCTTGAATATCTCCAAATAAAACCAGCAGAATCAAAGCAATAACTGGTTACGACGCAATCTTGACTTGATTAGACGCGGTAAGTATGGTCCGCGCGGCTTTTGACGGGGACGGGCGCAATTTCCATCATCCGCGGCATCGGTTAGTGTTTGCAGCATGGCTGAGAACACCAACCACGGCGCAGATGGAAGTCGCGATCAATCGCCTCCTGACGAAGCTGCGCTTTCCGCAAGGCTCGGAAGTCTCGATCATCGGTTGTCAGAAATTCGCGACAGCCGCAGGAGCAAGACTGATCAATCCGGTAATGAAAGCGGGGACAGTGCGGCCAGAGCTTCGGCGATGGCGCTCGGTTTTCGTCTTTCCTCGGAGCTGATCGCGGGCGTTGCCGTCGGAGCGGCGATTGGCTGGGGGTTCGACCGTTTGCTGTCGACGTCGCCATTCGGCTTCATCGTGTTAACGCTGCTCGGCTTCGTCGCCGGCGTGGTCAACGTGGTGAGGTCCGCGGGCGTGGCCTCGGGCAAGCGCTGAGCGCTGGCGGGAAGTCACGACATTTGAAATTCGATTACCGGCACGATGGCCGGTGGACCAAGAGCCGCGCGGATGAAAATCGACCCGATCCATCAGTTCAATATCGAGCCCCTCTTCACGCTCGGCCACATCGGCAATCACACGATCGCCTTCACCAATTCGTCGCTCTACATGTTCATCGCGGTGCTGTTGATTGCGCTGCTGATGGTGGCGAGCGGCCGGGACCTGGTTCCGGGACGGCTGCAGTCGGTCGCCGAGATATCCTACGAATTCGTCGCCAGCACGATTCGCGGCAACGCCGGCGCGGAAGGCATGAAGTTCTTCCCGCTGATCTTCTCGCTCTTCATGTTCATCTGCGTCTCGAACCTGGTCGGCGTCGTCCCCTACACCTTCACGATCGCGACCCATCTGATCGTGACCGCAGCCCTTGCGCTGTTGGTGTTCTTCACGGTCCTGATCTACGGCCTCTACAAGAACGGCCTGAAATTCTTCAAGATCTTCGTCCCCTCCGGCGTTCCGATCTACATCCTGCCGCTGGTCATGTTCATCGAGATCCTGTCGTTCTTCCTGCGGCCGGTCTCGCACAGCGTTCGTCTGTTCGCCAACATGCTGGCCGGCCATATCGCGCTGAAGGTGTTCGCGGGCTTCGTGGCGATGCTCGGCTTCTCGCTGGGCGCGCTCGGCTGGGTCGGCGGCGTGCTGCCGCTCGCGCTTACGGTTGCGCTGTACGCGCTCGAACTGCTGGTCGCGTTCCTGCAGGCCTACGTGTTCGCGATCCTGACCTGCATCTACCTCAACGACGCCATTCATCCGGGACACTAAGCGGTCCGGGGAATCTCCACCCACCAATCTGTCTATCTTTCTCAAGGAGCTACAAATGGAACCGGCAGCAGCAAAACTTATCGGCGCGGGCATCGCGTGCATCGGCATGGGCGGCGCGGGCGTCGGCGTGGGCATCATCTTCGGCAACTACCTCGCCGCTGCGGTGCGTAACCCCTCGGCCGCTCAGGGCCAGTTCGGCAACCTGATCTTCGGCTTCGCCGTGACCGAAGCGCTCGGCATCTTCTCGCTGCTGATCGCGCTGCTCCTGCTGTTCGTTCCGCTCTGAGCGGCACCCCGGTTCCGCTTTAGCGGCAACCCGGTTCCGCTCTCGCGGTAACCAGTTCGCGCCGCCCAAGGATCGTTCCAAGGGCGGCGCGCATGACAGCAACAGGAGAACACCATGGCTGAGAGTCATGGCGAGGCAAAAGGCCAGAAAGCCGGCGCCCACACCGAGGCAGAAGGCGGACATCACGGCGGAGCCTTTCCGCCGTTCGATTCGTCCAACTACGCCTCGCAGCTGGTGTCGCTGGCGATTGCATTTGTCGCGCTCTATCTGATCGTGTCGCGTATCGCTCTGCCGCGTGTCGGCGGGACGATCGATGCACGCCAGAACAAGATCGAGGGCGATCTGGCCGAGGCGCAGAAGCTGAAGGACGAGTCCGACGCGGCGCTGAAGGCCTATGAAACCGAGCTGGCGAATGCGCGCTCCAACGCGCAGGCGATCGGCAACGAGACCCGCGAGAAGCTGAACGCGGCCTCGGAAGCCGAGCGCAAGGCTCTGGAAGACAAGCTGGCGGCCAAGCTCGCCGACGCCGAGAAGCAGATCGCAACGACCCGGACCAACGCCATGAGCAACGTCCGCGGCATCGCGGCGGATGCGGCCGGCGCCATCGTTCAGCAACTTGCCGGCGTCACGCCGGACGCGAATGCGGTCAACAGCGCCGTCGACGCTTCGCTGAAGGGATAGACGATGTTTTACGAACCGGAAACCTGGGTTGCGATCGCCTTCGTCGTTCTGATGGTCGTGTTCGGTTACCTCGGCGTCCACCGCACCCTGCTGACGGCGCTCGACCACCGTGCCGAGCGGATCAAGGCCGAGCTCGAGGACGCCCGCCGTCTGAAGGACGAGGCCAATAAGCTGCTCGGCGAGTACAAGGCACGCCGCGCCAGCGCGGAGCGCGAGGCCCAGGAGATCATCTCCGGCGCCAAGGCCGAAGCCGAACGGATCGCGGCCGAAGCCAAGACCAAGATGGAAGATTTTGTCGCCCGGCGGACCAAGACCGCCGAGAGCAAGATCGCCCAGGCCGAAGCTCAGGCCGTGGCCGATGTGCGCGCCGCCGCGGCCAACGCCGCCGTGACCGCCGCCTCGACCATCCTGTCGCAGTCGGTCAAGGGCTCGGTTGCCGACGACCTCGTCGGCAAGGGCATCGCCGAAGTCCGCTCCAAGCTGAACTGACGCGATCTCAACTCCTTCCAGAAAAGGCCGGCGCGAGCTGATCGCGCCGGCCTTTTTATTTGTCCAAATCCGTTCGCCTGATGCGGCTGGTTTTGCTTTGACGCGTTTTCCTCACGCGAACCGGTAACCCACTTCGCTCGAAAACGCGCCAGTCCTACTTCTTCTTGTGGGGGGCGGCGCGCGGCTTGGGCTCCGGCTTCAGGGCCTGCGGGTCGAAGCCGATATAGAAGATGTAGCTGTCGTTGTCGGCGGCCGATGGCGCCGGATAGACCAAATCCTCGGCGACCAGGCTGAACGGCACGCTGCCGCTCTCATCCATCTGCACTGTCGTCGTGTAGGCCTTGGTCGCGATCGTCTTCTCGCCAACGCCGCCCTGCACCACGGCGACGCGGAGCGGCACCTGGATCGACGGCGGCGCGCCCTGGGGACCGACGATGATCCGCCCCTGGATGCCGATCTTGGCGGTGATCATGCCGCTGTTCAGGTTGCATTGCCGCGCGGTGCGGGTGATCGAGGCCAGGAACTTGACGTCATTGCCGACCGCTTCCTTGCCGGTCGCGGCCACGGAATAGGTGGAGGCGCCAGAGCGGATCTGCACCGGCGGACAGGTCAGCTCGGCATCGGCGTCGTTGAGCTGCTGCGGCGCCGCGGGTGTCGCCGGCTTCGCCGAGTCGGACGAGCCGCCGCCGAACAGGCTCTTGAAGCGGTCGCTGAGCGACTGCGCCGAAGCCGCCGACGGCAGCAGGGCAGCCCCGAGCCCGATCGATACCGCCGCGGCGAGCGCGAACCTGATCACCCTGTCACCCATGCGATATCCCTAAACTCTCCAAATCCGGGTTCCCCGTTTCGCCGGCGTTATAGCAAGCCAATGGCGGCGAACCCAAGGCATCTTGAGAAGGCATGGAACGCGGCCTGCCATCGGCCAAACGGCTCGGGAATCAGCCGCGGAAGTCCTCGTGCAGCAGGCCGAACAGCAAATGGTCCTGCCAGATCCCGTTGATGCAGAGATAGCGCCGCGCCAGGCCCTCGCGGGTGAAGCCGCACTTCTCCAGCACGCGGATCGACGACGCGTTGGACGGAATGCAGGCGGCCTCGATGCGGTGCAGATTGAGCTCGCCGAACAGCGAGGGCAGCAGCACCCGCAGCGCCGTCGTCATGTAGCCGCGATGGGCGTGCGGCAGACCGACCCAATAGCCGATCGTGCCGGCCTGCACGATGCCGCGGCGGACATTGGCGAGCGTGATCCCGCCGATCATCACCCCGTCCGATTCGCGGAAAATGATGAACGGATAGGACCGATCAGCGGCGATATCCTCGGTGTAGCGGCGCAACCGGCGGCGGAAGCCGGCGCGGGTCAGGTCGTCGGAGGGCCAGATCGGCTCCCATGGCGTGAGATAGGCGCGACTGAATTCGCGCAACTGGGCCCATTGCGGGAAATCCGACATTTGCGGCGCCCGCAGCAGCAGCCCATGACCGCGCGGCATCAGTGCAGCCGGTCCGCTAGACGGCAAACGAAACAGGGCCATGGCCCAACACTCCCCCGACTTCTCCCTCGCCCCGCTCTTGCGGGGTCGAGACGAGCGAAGCTCGCTCTTAGAGGGTCGGCGTGAGGATCTTACCGCAAATCCGGTTTTGCGGCTCTACCCCTCACCCGAAGCCTTTGGCCATAGCCGAGGCTCCGCCTCGGCGTATGTCCGTCAACGGCCGCCGGTGGGCGGCCTATGCTCTCCCCGCAAGAGCGGGGCGAGGTGAACCTCAAATTAATGCAGCAGCGTCTTTGCCTTCGAGTTCGTCAATCCTTCCGCAAAAGACACCGCCGTGTCCAGACCCCTTCCGCTGCCGAGGGCAACGACGGCGGGTCGGCTGCGCGACAGCAGGGCGCGGGCGGCGTTGCGGCTCGATTCGACGCTGACCGCGTCGATCCGTGCCACCAGCTCTTCCACGGTCTGCGGCCGGCCATAGGCTAGCACATGACGCGCCAGTTGTTCGGCTCGGGATGAACAGCTTTCGAGCGCCATCAGCAGCCCGGCCTTCATCTGCGCCTTGGCGCGGGCGACCTCGGCCTCGGTCAGGGTTTCGACCGCATCATTGATGACGTCGACGATGACTTCCATCATTTCCGGCGCGTCGGCGGGATCGGTCCCGGTGTAGAGCCCGAAGAAGCCGGTATCGGTGTAGGGCGCATGGAAGGTGTAGATCGAGTAGCACAGCCCGCGCTTCTCACGCACCTCCTGGAACAGCCGCGACGACATCCCGCCGCCGAGCGTGTTGGTGAACACCTGCAACGAGAACAGCGACAGGTCGTTCTGCGGCACGCCTTCGAGCGCGAGCGTCAGATGCGCTTGCTCGAGATCGCGATGCACCACGCGCGAGCCGCCCTTGCCGAACATCGCAGCCTGCGGCTTCGGCGCCGGCGTGGCGTCGAAGCTGGAAAATTTCTGTGCGACGTCCTCGACGACGCGCTTGTGATCGACCGCGCCGGCGGCCGCGACCACCATGTCGGGGGCGCGGTAATGCGTCGAGAGATAGCCGCGCAGCATGTCGCGGTCGAACGCCTTCAGCGTCTTGGCGGTGCCGAGCAGCGAGCGCCCCATCGGCTGGTCCGGATAGCAGAGCTCGTTGAGGTGCTCGAACACGACGTCGTCGGGCGTATCCTGCGCCGCGCCGATCTCCTGCACGATGACGCTCTTCTCGCGCTCGAGCTCATCCGGCACGAAGGATGGGTTGGCGAGGATGTCGGACAGCACGTCGAGCGCCAGCGGCACGTCGGCCTTCATCACCCGCGCATAATAGGCGGTGGTCTCGGTCGAGGTGCCGGCATTGAGGTCGCCGCCGACCGCCTCGATCTCCTCGACGATCTCGCGCGAGGAGCGCCGCGCGGTGCCCTTGAACGCCATGTGTTCGAGCAGATGCGAGATGCCGTGCTCGTTCGGCTTCTCGTCGCGCCCGCCGACCCCGGCCCAGACCCCAAGCGCCGCAGTCTCCAGATGCGGCATGGTGTCGGTGACGACGGTCAGGCCGCTCGGCAGCTTGGTGATTTCAACGCTCATTCAGGCAACTCCCTGCTTGGCAGCACGGCTGACCGACAGCACGAAGCGCTCGACCTCGGCAGAATCATTCTTCATGACCGTCATGTGTTCGGACTTGGTCATCAACCCGCCGAGCCAGGCCGGCAGCTGCGGGCGCACCCCGCAGGCGGCCTCGACCGCATCGGGGAATTTGGCCGCATGCGCGGTCGACAGCACGATGTTCGGGATCTTGGAATCCGAGGTGTCGCGGTCGGCGACCGCGAGCGCCACCGCGGTGTGGGGATCGACCAGATCGCCGGCCTCGCGCCAGGCGGCGCGGATCGCAGCCGCGGTTTCGGTTTCGTCGGCACGGCCGGCGTCGAAATCACGGCGCACGGCGGCGAGCGTCGCATCGGGGAGTACGAAGCGCCCGGACTGCTTCAGCGAGGCCATCAGGCGGCGAACCTGATCGGCGTCACGGCCGCTCGCCTCGAACAGCAGCCGCTCGAAATTCGAGGATACCTGGATGTCCATCGACGGCGATGCCGTGGCGTGAACCTCGCGCACCTCGTAATTGCCGGTCTTCAGCGTGCGCGGCAGGATGTCGTTGACGTTGGCCGCGATGCGCAGCCAGCGGATCGGCAGCCCCATGCGCTTCGCCACATAGCCGGCGAAGATGTCGCCGAAATTGCCGGTCGGCACCGTGAAGTCGACGGTGCGCTGCGGCGCGCCGAGCGCGACCGCCGAGGTAAAGTAATAGACCACCTGCGCCACGATGCGCGCCCAGTTGATCGAGTTGACGCCCGACAGCGCCACCCGGTCGCGAAAGCGATGGTTGTTGAACATCTCCTTCACCAGCGCCTGGCAATCGTCGAACGTGCCCTCGATCGCGAGCGCGTGGACGTTGGAAGCGCCGGTCGTCGTCATCATGCGGCGCTGCACCTCGGAGATGCGCCCGTTCGGGAACAGCACGACGAGATCGACATTGTCGAGATTGGCAAACGCCTCGACCGCGGCGCCGCCGGTATCGCCCGAGGTTGCGACCACGATGGTGGTGCGCTGCGCGCGCTTGGCCAGCACGTGATCCATCAGCCGCGAGATCAGCTGCATCGCGACGTCCTTGAACGCCAGCGTCGGCCCGTGGAACAGCTCGAGCAGGAACTGGTTCGGCCCGGCCTGGTCGAGCGGCACCACCGCGGGATGCCGGAAGGTGGCATAGGCCTCGTTCGCCATGCGGCCGAGCTCGGCATCGGAAATCTCGCCGGCGGCGAACGGGCGGATGATCTCGACCGCGACCTCCCAATAGGGACGGCCGAAGAAGCCGGCGATGGTCTCGTGCGAAAGCTGCGGCCAGGTCTCGGGCACGTAGAGCCCGCCGTCACGGGCAAGCCCGGTCAGCATCACATCGCAGAAGCCAAGCACCGGGGCCTCACCCCTGGTCGAAATATACCGCGTCAAACCGCCCTCCAAAGGCTTCGATCCGAGCCTTAAGCCTTTGATATCATGGATTTATCGAGTTCGCCGCATGCGACCCGAACGGTTCACCATAGAAGATCGGACCGGCAATGGGTAGCCCGAAGCACGCGCCGCGGGGCCGGGTGGAGCGGCGGATGGTGTTGCCCGCGACTGATCACCGCCGGCGCCGCATTCACCACCGTCGTCCTGGCGAAAGCCAGGACCCATAACCACCGCATTCGCTAATGAACGGGATGCTGGCCCCAGCGTCGAGCAACAATTGAGATTCGGGGTAATGGGTCCTGGCTTTCGCCAGGACGACGTTGAGGGTGGTTCTCGATTCAAGATGTCAAACAACGCGGTGTCATCGCCCGCGAAAGCGGGCGATGACAGATGAGCTGGGCGTTACGCTCCCTACCCTTTCGGCGGCGCCAGCGGCTGCGCGATCTCCTGGAACGGCGGCAGCGCCTCGCAGCGCGCGGCGTGGGCTTGCAGCGCCGGATAGCGCGCATCGAACAGATGCGGATGTGCCTCGCCGGTGAAGCGCAACGCGCAGGCCACCGCGATGTCGGCATGACCGATGCGATCGCCCAACCAGTAAGGCGTCTGCACCGCTGCGCGCTCCTGCTCCAGCACCGCGAGCACACGGGAGATCTGCCCCTCGCAACGCTCGACCCACAGCTTGAGCTGCTCCTTGCGCAGCACGCGCTCATAGACCAGGCTCACCGCCTTGTCGGCAAGCCCGGTCGCCAGTGCCATGATGCGCAGATGCCGTCGCCGCTCGACGCCGGAGCGCGCCAGCATCGCCCGCTCCGGCCCGACCAGCTCGTCGAGATAATCCAGGATCGCCCCGCTCTCGATCAGCGCCTCGCCGTCGTCGAGCACCAGCGTCGGCACCCGCTGCACCGGATTGTAGGCCGCAACCTTCTCCGCATCGCCGAAGGTCGACCACGGCTTGTGCTCAAACGGCAATCCATAGAGCCGCAGCGCGATCGCGGTGCGGCGAACAAAGGGCGAGTCGTACTGGCCGATCAGGAACATCTGTCATCTCGTCGGTCATGCCGCGGCAGCCACTACCGGCGAGAGCAAGGCTTTCGGGGTTGCGGCCACGCCGGGGTCAAAGGTTGCGCTTTGCACCATCGTAGATGGACCGCGCGGCTTTGCAACACGCTGAGACATTCCGATGAAGCATCGCGAGCAATTAAGCCACATATTCAGTGTCGTCCCTGCGGAAGCAGGGACCCATAACCACCGGCTTCCGTTGCGGCAGAGGCTGGTGCCCCAGCGCTGCAAGCCAACTCACTTCGGTGGTTATGGGTCCCGGGTCGCGCTTACGCTTCCCGGGACGACAGCGGAGTCTGTGGCCGCAGCTACCCAATCACCGGCACATGCCTCGCCGCATCGCGCGGCAATTTGCCGTCGAGCCTCGGATCATCCGCCACCTCGATCTGCCGCTTGAACGCACGGAAGCCGGAGCGCTGGTAGAACGCGACCGCCGACGGATGGTCGAACGTGCAGGTGTGGACCCAGACGCGGCTGACGTCGCGCGACCAGGCGATCTCCAGCGCGCGGTTCATCAGGAAGCGCGCGGCGCCGGTGCCGATGAATTTTGCGGTGACGCCGAAATAGAGCAACTGGCATTCACCGGGCACGCTGAAGTCGAGTTCGAGCAGGCCTTCGTCCCGGCCGTCGCCGACCAGCCCGTAGAGCTCAACGCCGGGCGCGTGGATCCGTGAGGCGAGATCGGCGTCTTCGAGCCCGGTGCGGGTGAACCACAGCCACTCCTCGCCGACGCGGCGGTAGAGATCGCGATACCAATCGAGCGCGGGTGGATCGACCTTGCGCAGGCGCCACGCGCCCGGCGGATCATCGCGCAGCGGCGGACGTGCAGTCATTTCCAGATGTGTGACGACGGCGGCGATCTTGCCGGGAGGAATGTCGGAGTAACCGTCGGGCAGCAGCATTAAGCGACCTTTGTCTCTGCGTTGCCGGCCGGAGATATCCGGATGTCGCGGCAGATGCAATGCAACGCGGCGTAACAATGTTACCGATTTGTCAGTGGGTGATTCGGCGAATCAGCGGCTCCATGTGCAGAGGCCACCGGAGCAATGACCGTGTCGCGCCATCACACGCTGCCGCCGATCATCCACACGCCGCCGCCACCGAAGCCGAAGCCCACGCGGCGCCGGCGCGGCGTCGGGTTTGCCTATGGTGCGCGTGCGGCTGATGAAGCCGTGGACGTCGAGGACGGCGCGCCGGTACGTAGCGCTGCCGTGCTTCCGCAGCGTGCGCGTCCGGTCGAAGCGGCCGAGCGACGCGTGCCGTCGCCGAACGGCAAGCTCAGCGACGATACGCTGCGGGCGATGTTGGAGGTGCAGGAGAAGGATGCGAAGTAGCCAGAGGTGCGCACCACACACTCGCTGTCGTCCCTGCGAAAGCAGGGACCCATAACCACCGCGGTTTGTTGTTGCGATCGCTGTGGTCCCAGCACCGCAAAGCAATCGGCATTTGTGGTTATGGGTCCCGGGTCGCGCTTCGCTTGCCCGGGACGACAGCGGAGGTTTGGGCCGCATCGCCTCCCCTCACCTCGGCGTCAGCGTGATCGCCTCCGCAGTCGCGGCTTCCACGGCGCCGCGGCTGTAGAGCAACGGCACATATTGGCCCGTCGCCCACAGCGGCGCGAGGTCGCGGTAGTGGCCGCTGAAGGGATCGCCGGATTGGCCTGGTGTGTTGATGGTGCGGCTCGCATCCCAATTGCCGACGTCGAGCACCATGCGGAACGAGGCGCCCGAGGTGAGATGATAGTCGGAGCGGCGGTAATTGGCGGCACGCGGCACGTTGGCGGCGCCGCCATAGGCGAGCGGGCCGACCGTCATCTGCATGGCTGTCGCCTTGTCGGCGAGCGGCATCAGCGCGTGATCGAACTTCGCGACATGCAGGCGGCCCCAGCGCCAGGTCGACGCATCGCCCCCGAGCTTGTCGGTGACATCGGCGACGGCCGCGCCGAGGCTATCGCGCAACACACGGTCGCGCGCGCCCGAGGGATCGCTCCCGAGCGACGCATCGGGCTTTTCGAGATAACCGACGATGGCGGAAATGCTCGACGCCTCAGGCGCGATCAGCTCGGCCACCTTCGGCGCCGTGGTCTTGAGCAGCACCGGGCCGAGATGGTTCGCGATCCACACTTCATAGACCGCAGCCGCAGCGCTATCCGCTGCGTCGCGCGCGTCCCACGCCCTCAGGAGATCGAGACCCTTCTTGACGTTGGCATCATCAGACGTGAGCGGCTTCAACAGCGCGACGAGACGGCGCGCGATCATGCCGGTGTCGTCGTTCTGCAACGCCATCGCATCCGCCAGCGTCACCTTGCTGTTGGCTTGCAGTACCTCGACGATGCGCTGCCAGCGCGCGCTGTCGGACCATTCGAAGCCGACCCGGCGCTCATTGACCGGATAATCCGCCGGCAGGTTCATCTGGTTGGCGGTGGCGATGAAGCCCTGCTTCGGCTGATACAGCTTCGGCAATTCGTCGAGCGACAGAAAACCCTGCCACTCGTAGCGGCCGTCGCCGGGCACCGGCATCAAGCCGTCGAAGCTGATGCGGCGCGGCGTCTTGCCGGCAGCGACCCAGCCGATATTGCCTGACGTGTCGGCATAGACCTGGTTCTCCGACGGCGCGCCCCAGCGCCGCATCGCGCCGAGGAAGCCGCCCCACGTCTTCGCGGTCATGTAGTCGGAGGAGCCGAAATAGGCCGAGGTGCCAGGCTCGAACCAGATCGAGCGCACGGCAAACGCATGCTTCTTGTCGGCGTTGACAAGGATCACCGGGCCGTGGCGGGTGAACTTCAGCTCGAGGTCGCGGTCGGCTTCGCCCTTCACCGCTTCCTTTTCGTGCACGATGCGCATGTCCTCCCAGCCCGTGCCGTAGCGGTACTGGTTCGGATTGTCCGGGTTGAGCTCGTAGACGTAGAGGTCTTCCTGGTCGACGTTGAAGATGGTGAGACCGAACGCGATGGTGTCGTTATGGCCGATCGAGATGCCCGGCAGCGCCGGCTCGCCGGCGCCGATCACAGACATACCGGGCGCGTTGAGGCCGACGATGTAGCGCAGCGACGGCACCGAATGCTCGCGATGCGGATCGTTGGCGAGGATCGGACGTCCGGTCGCGGTGCGCGAGGCCGCGATCACCCAGTTGTTGGAGCCGATGGTGTCGCGCTGCTGATCGGCCTCGGCGAGGTATTTGTCGGGATCGTGCGCCAGCGCCGCCTTCTGGTCCTTCGGGGCCGCGAACGTGACCGGGCGGGTGGCTAGGTCATAGGCCGCGAGCACGCCCTTCGGCACGCTGCACGGATCGAGCCCGTCGGGGATATTCGTGGTCCATTCCGGCTCCAGCTTGACGCGGAAGCGATCGGCATCGAGGCCTGCGGCGCAGGCCACCAGCGCGCGCTTCACCTCGGAAGCGACGTTGCGCGTCAGGCCATGGCTGCGAACGCGCACGACGTCCTCCGCCGACCACAGGTCCGGCTTCGTGCCGGCGATCCTGAACTCGATCGGCAGCGGCCGCTTGCCCGCGATGACGTCGGCGACATAGGCATTGACGCCGGCGACGAAGGCCTCGGCATAGGTTTTCGCCTTCGGACCATAGGCGGCCCATTCCGCATTCATGTCGCCACGATAGAGGAACAGCCGCAGCGCCTTGTCCTGCTCGGCATAAGCGGGGCCGAAGTCTTTTGCCAGGAGACCGAGGCCGCGCTTGCGCCAGAGATCGATCTGCCAGAGCCGGTCGCGCGCTGCGTTGAAGCCCTGCAGGAAGAACAGGTCGTGCTCATTGCCGGCATAGATGTGCGGGATGCCCCAGACATCGACCAGGATCTGGCCCGGCGCCTTCAGCCCGGCGACGTCGGTCTTGACCTCACGCGCTGCGACGAGCGGGCTTGGCTTCTCGCGCGCGGTGGCGGGAGCTGCCAGCGTCGCGGCGCAGAGCGCCGCGGTGAGTAGCCTGGTGACTCGGTTGATATCCGTGTTCATGTTGTTCTCCGATGGTTGTTGTTTTTGCTTGCGAGACTTGAGCCGGAATTTTTCTTCCGGCGCTACTCCCCCTCGTCGCTCGCCAGCACGCCCTTCACGGCGCGGGTCCAGCCGGCGAGCTTGCGCTCGCGCGTTGCTTCGCTCATTGCCGGCCGGAAGCGGTGCTCGAGCCGCCAATTGTCGGCGAATTTCGCGGGCTTTGGATAGACCCCGGCCTCGAGGCCGGCGAGATAGGCGGCGCCGAGCGCCGTCGTCTCCTGGATCATCGGGCGATCGACCGGCGCGTTGAGCAGATCGGCGAGCCGCTGCATGGTCCAGTCGGATGCGGTCATGCCGCCGTCGACGCGCAGCACGGTGTTGGCGGCGTTCGCCTCCGGCCAGTCGGTGCGCATCGCGGCCCACAGATCGAAGGTCTGGTAGCAGACGCTCTCCAAGGTCGCGTGGGCGAGCTCGGCCGGGCCGGTGTTGCGGGTGAGGCCAAACAGCGCGCCGCGCACGCGCGGATTCCAGTACGGCGCGCCCATGCCGACAAAGGCCGGCACCAAATAGACGCTCTGCATGGAATCGGATTTGTCGGCGAGCGGCCCGGTCTCGGCGGCATGCTTGATGATGCCGAGCCCGTCGCGCAGCCACTGCACTGCGCTGCCGGCGACGAAGATCGAGCCTTCGAGCGCATAGGTGCGCTCGCCGCCGAGCTGATAGGCGATGGTGGTGAGCAGCTTGTTCTTCGAGGCCACCGGCGTGGTGCCGGTGTTAAGCAGCGCGAAGCAGCCGGTGCCGTAGGTCGACTTCATCATGCCGGGCTCAAAGCAGGCCTGGCCGATGGTCGCGGCCTGCTGGTCGCCGGCAATGCCCGAGATCGCGATCGGGCCGCCGAACAGATCGGCGGTGCTCTCGCCGAACCGGGCGGAGGAATCCTTCACCTCGGGGAGCATCGAGCGCGGCACGCGCAGGAGGTTGATGAGGTCGTCGTCCCACGCACCGGTGTGGATGTTGAACAGCAGCGTGCGTGAGGCGTTGGTGGCGTCGGTGGCGTGCACTCGGCCGCCGGTGAGCCGCCACAACAAATAGCAGTCGACGGTGCCGAACAGCAGCTCGCCGCGCTCGGCGCGTTCGCGCGCGCCCGGCACGTGATCGAGTATCCAGGCGACTTTCGTCCCGGAAAAATAGGGGTCGATGATCAGGCCGGTCTTGGCCGAGATCGCCGGCTCATGGCCCTCGGCCTTGAGCCTGGCGCAGATATCGGCGGTGCGGCGGTCCTGCCAGACGATGGCGCGGTGCACGGCCTGGCCGGTGGCGCGGTCCCACACCACGGTGGTCTCGCGCTGGTTGGTGATGCCGATCGCGGCGATGTCCTTCGCCTTCAGCCCGGCCTTCTCCAGCGCCTCGCGGCACACCATCACGGTCGAGGTCCAGATGTCCTCCGGCTCGTGCTCGACCCAGCCGGAGGCCGGGAAATGCTGCGGAAACTCCTGCTGCGCGACCGCGGCGATGGAAATGTCGCTGCGAAACACCATGGCGCGCGACGAAGTGGTGCCCTGATCGATGGCCAGCA
This sequence comes from Bradyrhizobium oropedii, assembly GCF_020889685.1. Classification (GTDB taxonomy): domain Bacteria; phylum Pseudomonadota; class Alphaproteobacteria; order Rhizobiales; family Xanthobacteraceae; genus Bradyrhizobium; species Bradyrhizobium oropedii. Next base: position 23,227 of record NZ_JACMYO010000013.1, on the reverse strand, counting down.
CGAAAGACATGAGCGTTTCCCTTGAGGCTTGGTAGAGGCGCCAAGGGAGCGGATTACCGCGGCGAGGTCAAGATTGCTGGTAGGCGCGGCCGGACGGTCGATCGATACAAAAGCCTGCGACGGTATCAGACCCGTCATCCTGAGGTGCGAGCGGAGCGAGCCTCGAAGAATCGACGGCCACCAGCCGGGCCGTGCATCCTTCGAGGCTCGCCGAAGAGGCTCGCACCTCAGGATGACGGTGATAGAGCAGGCGCAGGAAGGGAAGCCGGGCGGCCGATCACATCGGCCGGTAGGTCCTGACGTCGCCGGGGACGTTGACGCCGATCTTGATCGCGCCGACCGAGCGGATGATGTCGTCGCCGAGCAGCTGGGCGAAGCAGGCATAGCCCCAGTCGTTCATGTGCAGACCGTCGGCGGTGACGAAATCGTCGATCGGGATCGCCTGCTTCTCGTGCCAGTCGCGCATCACCTCGAAGCGCGGGAAGATGCCGACATGGCGCAGCGCGGCGATGCGGCCGAGCAGTTTCACCATGCCGCGTGCGCTTTCGGGGCGTTCGGTGATGCGCGGCGAATATTGCGGATCGACCAGCACGACATCCGCACCGTCGGCCTGGATGCGCGCCACGCCGTCCTCGACCTGCTTGGCGGTCTCTGACGGATCGAGGTTGCGCAGCACCGCGTTGGTACCGACCTGCCAGATCACCATGTCGGGATGCACGTCGATCACTTCGGTCTGCAACCGCCGCATCATCTCGGGCGCGTCTTCACCGCCCTTGCCGCGGTTGAGCACGGTGATGTCTGCGGAAGGGTACTGCCGGCGCAACTGTCCGGCGAGCCGGTTGGGATAGGTGAATTCCGGCGCCGACGAACCATAGCCCTGGGTCGAGGACGAGCCGAACGCGATGATGATAACCGGCTTGCCGGCCGCGAGCTTGGCCGCGACATGCGGCAGCGAGCCGGTGGTGTTCGGCACGCCGGTCGGCTGATGACAGGGCACGCGGTGGAAGATGTCGCTCGCGGATTTCGCGACCTGCTTCACCTTGTCGAGCGCCTTGGCGGCGACGCCCGGTTGCTGATCGGGCGTGTCGGCGGCGATCACCGCGGGCTTGGCCGCATCAGTCCTGGCTGCTTCAGTCTTTGCACCCGATGAGAGCGCGGCATGCTGGTCGGCCTGACCGGTCTGCGCACACAACGGCACAACCGAGAGCGGCGCGAGCAGCGCCAGCGCCGCCACGGCGCACAGGCCTCGCGCTACCGAAGAGCGAAAAGGGAAGGCAAAACGCATCAACTCTGCTTCCTCTAATTCTGCTGCACCGGGCCCAGATGGGCCGCATCGATCACGAATTTCGCCAGTGCGCGGCCGAGACAGGCATGAACCTTCTTGGCCAGATCGACACCATGCGAGGTGCTGAACAGGTCAAAATATCCGGCGTCGCTCCACTGCTTCATGATCGCGAACCGGTCGAACAGCGGAACGTCGTGCTGCTGCGCCACCACCTTGATATTGTCGAGATATGGCGGTGCAGAGATCATTGTCTCCGTACGCGGGCTGTATTGCAGATTGACCAGCACCACGTCGGTCCCGGCGCCCCGCAACGCAACAACGCCGTCGTTGATGGCGGTACGGAAATCGTCGGGATCGGCTGCTCGCATAGCATCGACCGTTCCGGTCTGCCAGATAACCAAAGTAGGCTTTTTTGCCTCAACAAGCTTAACAAGGGTTCCCGCGGTCTCCTCGGCGGTGCTCTTTCCCTGTAATTCTACGGATAGATCGATGGTGGCGGCCGGAAACGCCTCCTTCAGCGCCGTTTGCAGCGTGGCCGGATAGGCGCTCGCCTCGTTGCCGGGGATGGTCGAGGAGCGGCTGCCCACCACCAGCACGTTGAGCGGCTGATTGGCCTTCACCGCATCGGCGACCTTCGGCAGCGAGCTTTCGCTCGCCAGCAGATAGGCGGGCACGTCGCAGGGCGGCGCCGGTGGTGCAGGATCGGGAGTGTCGCCGGCGCGCACGGGCGCGGCCGCCAAACAGGCGGCCAGCAGCATCAGGCCCAGCATCGTCCGCGCGGACTTCATGCTCCCCCTCCCGCCATATCGGCGTTGCCGGCGGCACCTTTTTTCGAGGCGCCTTTGTCGGCGGAGTGCTTGTACCACGAAATAATCCACGCCATCCCGCACATGATGAGGATGCCGCAGACGCTGATCAAGGCGTGCAGTGCGGCACCGCCGGAGACTTCGGCAAGCACGAAGTGACCGGCAAAGGCGAGGAATACCCCGAGACAGAATATCTCAAGCGAATGCTGGCCACACAGGATCAATGGTCGCAGCCAGGGCGATTTCAAGCCCGGCCAATCCCGGGGCAGGAAGCGCACGGTGAGGGCTGCGAGCGCGAGGAAATGCGCGAACCGCAACACGTCCAGGTCGGTCTTGTTGATCGGATACATCCATTGCTCGATGAGCTTCGGCATGATGTGGCCGAGCTGCGGCACGTACCAGGTCAGTGTCACGAAGAACGCGGCGACCAGATAGACGATGCAGATCCACATCGTGATGTTCGACGACAGGATGCGCGACATCCGCCGCGCGCCGCCGAGCGCGCACCAGGCACCGAACACGAACAGCAATTGCCAGGCGAACGGATTGAACGCCCAGAAGCCGTTCGGATAGGCCGACAGATAAAGGTCGAACTGCCAGGTCAGCGCGTAGAGCACGACCGACAGGCCAAGCGTCACGTCGGGCTTCCATTTCATCAGCCACAGGATCAGCGGCAGGAACAGCATCAGGACGATATAGAGCGGCAGCACGTCCATGTTGACGGGCCGGAAGCGCAGCAGCAGCGCCTGGACGATGGTGACGTCGGGCTGCTTGAGGAAGTCCATGATCCCCATTTCCTCGCTGTAGAGCGGGTTCTCGAACGAGGTCGCGACATACGAGATCTCGGCGAGGAAGATCGTGAACAGGAAGACATGCGCGACATAGATCTGCCAGACCCGGCGCAGGATGCGCGCAGTCGCGATCACGAAGCCGCCCTCCAGCATCGCGCGGCCATAGACGAAGGCCGCGGTGTAGCCGGAGATGAAGATGAATATCTCGGTGGCGTCGGAGAAGCCGTAATTGCGGATCGTGAGCCAGGTCAAAAGATTGGTCGGCAGATGGTCGATGAAGATCAGCCACAGCGCGAGCCCGCGGAACAGGTCGAGCCTGAGCTCGCGCTCACCGGTCGCCGGCAGCGTGATCGCGGGCGCGGCAACCTTCGCCTTGGCCTCGCTCCTGGTGTCGCTCTTGGCCTCGGCCTTGGCGTCAGCCACCGGCGCACCGGCTATGGGATCGGCAATCGAGCTCATCAAACACCGTGTCGGCCGCGGACGCCCCGCATGCCCAGCTGAAAAGATACTATTCGCGTACGACTTGCCGACAAAGCGCAGAGTGCGGCGACATGCGGCCGCGCTTTAGAGCGGAACTATGTTGAAACCGCGATGAACGGATGGCCCCAAATCCGGCTTTCCGAGTCCCGCTTTCCAAATCCGGCTGCCCAAGCCCGGCTGCCCAAGTCCGGCTGCCCAAGTCCGGCTTTTCACGGCCCGGCAGGCGATTGGTTCCGGCGAGCCAATTCGCTATGATAGTCACCTGTTTGTGCGTGATCCGGTCAGAACGGATCACGTGCCGAGATTATCGGATTGAGCCGTATGTACCGCGCCGTTACCCGCCAGATCGAAGTCACCGTCGAGCCGAACTTCATGCCGGATCGCTCGTCGGTCGACCGGCGCGAATATTTCTGGTCCTACAAGATCGTGATCGTCAATTCGGGCCCGGAAACGGTGCAGCTGCGCACGCGGCACTGGATCATCACTGACGCCACCGGCCGCCGCCAGGAGGTGCGCGGCGAAGGCGTGGTCGGCGAGCAGCCGGTGCTCGCGCCCGGCGAACGCTTCGAATACACCTCCGGCGTGCCGCTGCCGACCGCCTCCGGCTTCATGACCGGCAGCTACCAGATGGTCACCGAAGCCGGCGAGCGCTTCGACGTCGACGTGCCGACATTCTCGCTCGACAGCCCGAGCCCGAACGGGAAAAGGGTGTTGAACTAGGACGTGCACTCGTTAGCGCGAAGGTTGCGGGCCCGATAGAGCCAAGGACTGAAGCAGATCGGCTTGTTGCGATCGCTTTTCGGCCCGATGTTGGCCCGGCCCCCCTTGTTGATGGCGAGTTCTCTGATCCAGTCGGCGTCATATCCACGATCGGCAAGCGGCATGGATCCCGACCTCAGGCGACCAGGAGTTTGCCGGCAAGACCTTAAGGCACGAGCACATAACCGCCAGTCTTCCAAGCCGCAAGTGGACGGTCTAACCAATTCGGCTATGATATAGGAAGTCCTTAGCGCGGAGCTTGGTTGTGAACTCCGATCAGAAAGCGCTTGCGATAGCCACGGGACTGATCCTGCTTCTTGGCCTATGCAATTGCTCGGAAAAGCAGGGCGAACCTGCCGAGCAGCCGGTTCGCGGGCTTCGCGCCTACAAGGTCGCTGCGACGGCGGAGAGCCGTTTGCGCCACTTCCCAAGCATCCTGCAGCCCGCCGATGTGAGCCGTCTATCCTTCGAAATCGCCGGACAGCTCAGGGCCGTAACTCTGGAGGCTGGCCAAAAAGTCCAATTGGGAGACGTCCTGGCAGAAATCGACCCGCGGTCGCTGCAGACACAGGTCGACCAGGCGAGCGCTGGCGTAAAGCAGGCTCAGGCGCAGTTGGACAATGCCGACGCGGAATATCAGCGCCAGGATCAGCTTCTGAAGAGAGCTGTTACGACACAAGCCAACTTCGATCGCGCCAACGCAGCACTCCTTACTGCCAAAGCGCAGCTCGACCAGGCGCAACGTCAACTGGATCTGGCAACCCACAATCTTGATCGAAGCAAGCTGCTGGCTCCCTTCAGCGGCACAATTGCCGGCGTCGAGGTGAAATCATTTGCGCAGGTGGCGGCAGGTCAATCGATCGTTACGCTGTATAGCGACGACAGCTTCGAGATGGACTTCCTGGTGCCGTCAGGAACGTTCCAGACGCTCACGGTTGGACAGTCGGTCGTCGTAAAAGTCGCCGACAGATCCGATCTTTCCCTCAAGGGGGAGATCAAGGAGCTGGGCTCGAAGGCCCAACAAGTGTCGGCATTTCCAGTCGTGGTCAGGCTCAAGAACAGCGCGCCCGGCCTTAATGCCGGCATGTCGGTCGAGGTGACGATAGAGGAGCCTCTGGTCGGCGGCAGCGCAAGCGGCTTCTTGCTGCCGCTGACCGCGCTTGCTCCGGAGGGCGGCAGCGATTTGCGGGGTATCGCGACCGTATTCCTTTATGACGCGGCGGGCTCGACGGTCAAAAGGCGCCAAATCACCGTTGGCGGCATTCGCGACAATCGACTTGTCGTCACGGAGGGGCTCGGTGTCGGTGACATCGTAGCCTCCGCCGGCGTGTCCTATTTGACTGATGGCGAGAAAGTGAAGCTTCTTCCGCTACAGGAGTAGCGCTTTTGAATTTCCTAACCCGGTTCGGCCTGGCGCGCTCCCGCTTCACCATCACCATCATGGTCGGCCTGCTGGTGGCGGGCTTTGCGCTGTATCCTGATTTTCCAAAACGCGAAGATCCGGTCGTGGTGATTCGAACGGCCGTGGTGTCCGCGCTGTTTCCGGGAATGGCCCCCGAACGCATGGAAAATCTCGTCGCCGTTCCGATCGAGAGGAAGATCAGGGAACTTGCCGAGGTCAAGGATATTCGTTCGCTGGTAATCGAGGGATCACTGGTCGTTTACGTCGACCTCGAGGACGAAGTCGGCGATGTCAACGCGGCATGGCAACGCCTGCGCGACAAGATGACCGACGTCAAGATCGAGCTGCCAGACAACACCATCGGCCCCTTCGTCAACAGCGACTTCGGCGACGTCGCGATTGCTACGGTTGCAATCACGGCCGAGGGTTTTACGCAGCGCGAGATGAAGGATGTCGCGGACGATTTCCGCAAGAAGCTCTATTTGGTTCATGGGGTGGCCAAGGTTGAAGTGCTGGGGGTTCAGGAAGAACGTGTCTGGCTTGAGATCGACACCAGCAAGCTGGCGGCCGTCGGCGCTCAGGTGACCACCCTTGTCAAGGATTTACAAACGCAGAACGTCATCCTGCCAGCCGGAAATATCGTAGCCGACGGCACTCGAATCCTGCTGGAGGCTTCCGGCGATTTTCCAAACGTGCGCGCCATCGAAACCATGTTGACCCGGGTTGGCACAACGGAGAATCTGGTGCGGCTGTCCGACGTCGTCTCGGTGCGCCGCGACTACGTCTCGCCGAAGGTAAAACCGATCTTTTTCAATGGTCGGCCCGCCGTCGTGCTCAGCATCGTGATGCAACCGGATCAGGACGTTACCCAACTCGGGAAAAAACTTCGCGCCTTTGCGCGCAGCTATCGGGACGCGCTGCCGATCGGTTACGAAATCGATTTCGCGGCCTATCAGGCCGAACAGGTCAGCGCCGCAGTCAATTCGGCGCTCTCAAGCGTCGCCCAGACGTTCCTCGTCGTCGGCGCGATCGTCATCATCTTCCTCGGGCTGCGGGTCGGATTGATCGCAGCGATGATCGTTCCCTTTGCCGTGATGTTCTCGCTCATCGGGATGCGCGTGCTCGGTATTGCGCTCGAGCAGGTTTCGATCGCAGCGATCATCATTGCACTTGGGCTCCTGGTCGATAATGGTGTCGTCATCGTCGAAGACATCATCAGTCGTGTGGGACGGGGCATGCCGCCTGCGGATGCCGCGCTGGCGTCCGGGCAGCAATACGCTTTCCCCCTCCTGGTCTCGTCGATCACGACGGTTGCCGCATTTCTTCCGCTCTTCCTGCTCCCGGGAGCGGTGGGCGAATACGGCTTTTCACTCGGCGCTGTCGTCGCGGTTACGCTGGGCGGCTCATGGATTGCCGCGCTTTATATTCTTCCTGCCCTGACGGTCTGGTTCATGGGCGCGAGAATCCGCACAAGCAGTGAAAGCAATCCCGAGTCGGGCCTTCACAAGGCCTATGGCGCGGTACTGCGCGTGGTGCTTCGTGCCTCTCCGGTCGTGTTGGGCATCTGCGGTGTGCTGGTCGTGCTTTCCGTCATGCAGTTCGGCCGGATCCCCAAGCAGATGTTTCCGCTCAGTGAACGTAACCAGTTCCTGATCTACATGAACATGCCTGACGGCACCGATATATCGGAGACCGAGAACAGCGCCTTGAAGATTTCCCGGTGGCTTGCGGACGCAAAAGAAAACCCGGAGATCGCGAGCCACATCCTTTATGTCGGCGATGGCGGGCCGCGGTTCTATCTGTCGTTGACGCCGGTGCCGGCGGACCCAGGTACGGCCTTTTTTCTGGTCAACACCAAAGATTATCAGGGGGCCGTTCGCGCCGCGGATCGTGCATGGAAGTATTTATTCCAAAATCATCCCGAAGCGCGATTCAAGATCAAGCGGCTTGCGATGGGGGGAGTGGAAGCTGGCATCGTCGACGTCGAAATATCGGGGCCGGATGCAGATCGCCTTCTCGCGCTTAGCGCGCAAGTGCAGTCCCTGTTCCGGAGCGCGCCCGGAATTCGGGACAATGATGACGACTGGGGCAACAAGGTCATCAAGGTCATTGTCGACGTCAATCAAGACCGCATCCGGCAGCTTGGGCTGACGTCTGAAGAAATAACCCAGCAGTTGAGAACATATTTCACGGGAACATCGGTTTCGGTCTATCGCGAGGGCGACAACTCGATCCCGATCGTATTCCGGGCAGGCGCGGAAACACACAGAAGCATCGAAGGGCTCACCAGCGCCACCTTCGCGAACAATGGAAGCCTGATTCCGCTTGCCCAGGTCGCGACATTACGGATGGGTTTTGACTTTTCGAGAATACGCCGGAAGAACCAGGAGAGGACGGTCATCGCCACCGGCCGCAGCGCGACGCTGACGGCCGGCGAGCTTCTGGCGTATATCCAGCCCGGCCTGAACAAGCTCGATCTCGGCGGCGGCTACCAGGTCGTTATCGGCGGCGAGATCGAAAAGAGCGCCGAGACCAATCAAAGACTCAGCAAATGGCTTCCGGCTGCCCTTGTGGTCATGGTGTTTGCGATCATCCTGCAATTCAATTCGTTCCGTCGCACGCTGCTGACGTTCGTGACGATCCCGTTGATTTTTGTCGGGATACCCTGGGCGCTTCTGGCGACCGGACAGCCGCTGTCGTTTTTCGGAACGCTCGGGATCATCAGCCTTGCCGGCATCATCATCAACAACGCGATCGTGCTGATCGACCAGATTGATATTGAGCGCGAGACGCTGGAGCTGCAGGAGGCCGTGGTCGCCGCGTCCAAAAAGCGGTTGCGTCCGATCCTTCTGACCTCGGCGACAACCGTTCTCGGGTTGATGCCCATGGCGATCTTCGGTGGAGCGCTTTGGAAACCGATGGCCGTCCTGATGATGTCAGGGCTTGCCGTGGCGTCGATGCTGACGCTGCTGTTTGTTCCTGCCGGGTACTTGTTGCTGTTCGGCTTCCGCGGAAAGCCCGGCCACGCCGTCGATCACGCGGGACGCTAATTCCGGGCGGAGAGGCGTGTCGGCATGAGTTCACGGGCTGGAGTCGCTCGCTGCGGTATCGCGAAATCGGTTCCCACCGGGCAGACGGACTGCTAATCATAGGTACTCTGCTCGCAAACTTGTCTGCCGACCAAGAAGCCAAGAATTGGAGCACCCTATGATTCCCATCACCGAAGACGACGTCAATGCCGTTCAGCAAGCCTGGTGCGACGCACTGATACGCATTGGTGCGGTGCACGCCGAAGGCGGTGACTTCCGCGCCGTCGCCAGCGCGCTGATCGATGACCTATACGATTACGCAGAGGGGACCGTCTTCTTCAAGCCGACACTTGCCTTCGGCAAGAACGCGTTCCGCAGCACAAAGCAGGGTGCGCTGTCCTACTTCGTCGCAGGTGATCCCGACTTCCCGGAGGATAAGGGATTTGCGCTGAATCACTGGGTGAAGGTCTGGTACGACAACAACGCCGCGGAGAACGGAATCCAGATTCACGGCAACATCGCCATCACCATGGGCAATGTTTATGCGCAGAGCGCATCCGGGGGTGAGATCATGGTGGACAAGACCTTCGTTTTTCGCCGCTGCGCCGACGGCCGGTTGCGGCTCTGCGCGCACAAATCGGCGCTGCCGTACTCGCCGGACAACTGAGACAGCGCAGGGCCTCCAGGCGGGTCGATAATAATGGTTGCCAGATTTATTCCGAGCCGGGGGGATTTGTTTGGCGGGCTTTCCGCAGGCGTCGTTGCTCTGCCGTTATGCCTCGCGCTCGGCGCCCTCTCGGGTCTTGGCCCGGAAGCCGGTCTCTATGGTGCCATCGTGCTCGGGATACTCGCCTCGCTATTCGGTGGCACGCCGGTGCTTGTGTCTGGCCCCACCGCGCCGATGACGCTGGTCTCGGCCGGCGTCGTCGCCGCGAGCATGCTTCCCAACGGCCAGGTGAACCTTGCTTTCGTCGTCGCCGTCTTTCTGCTGACGGGGGCACTGCAGGCGCTGATGGGGTTGCTGCGCCTCGGGAGTTACATCCGCTACGTGCCGTACCCGGTGATCTCCGGATTCATGAGCGGCATTGGCGTCCTGATCTTCATCCAGCAAATTTTCCCGATGGCCGGAATGGCGGCGCCTTCCTCGGATCCTGCAAAGATACTTGCCAAACTTCACACGCTGCCCGCCGGATTCGCCTGGCCCGTCGCGCTGATGGCCGCGGCGACGCTTGCAATCATCTATCTCCTGCCGCGCGTCACGCGGGCGGTGCCCTCATCCGTCGTCGCCCTGGTTCTGGTGACCGGGGCCTCGCTCCTGTTCGGCGTGGACGCGCCGCGCATTGGCGCCATCCCGTCCGGGCTGCCGGCCTTTGTCGTGCCCGAATTCGACTTCACGCGGATGAGCTTCATCGTGACCACGGCGCTGGAGCTCGCATTGCTCGGCGCCATCGATTCGCTGCTGAGTGCCTTGCTGGCTGACAACATCACGAAGACCCATCACGCCAGCAACCGCGAGCTGATCGGACAGGGCATCGGCAACATGGCCGCGGCGCTGGTCGGTGGGCTGCCGGGCGCCGGCGCCAGCATCCGCACCATCGTCAATATCGAGGCCGGCGGCAGCACACGTCTGTCGGGGGTCGTTCACGGCCTATTCCTGCTTGCGGTGTTGCTCGGCCTCTCCGGTGTGGTGCGATATATCCCGACTGCGGTGCTGGCCGGTATCCTGGTCGCGGCCGGCCTCAGCTGCATCGACAGGCGTGGCCTGGGCCACATCACAAAGGTGCCGCGCGCTGATGCGGCGCTGATGCTCCTGGTGCTGGTGCTGACGGTTTTCTCCGGGGTGATCGTCGCCGTCGCCGCCGGCCTGATCGCAGCCTCCTTCGTCTTCATGAAGAACGTCGCCGATCTCTCCGAACAGCAGACCACCATCGGCCCGATGGCAGACGAGTCCTGGGCCGACGAGCTTAGCCTGCCCGCGGCGGACCGCGACCGGCTCCTTGTCAAGCGCCTCGAAGGTCCGCTGTTCTTCGGCTTCGCCCGCGGTTTCGCGGACATCGCCATGCGCGCGCAGGGCGGCAAGTTGCTGGTGCTCCGCATGGACCGAGTCCGCTTCATGGACCAGTCGGGCGCCTATGCACTTCAAGACGCGTTGATCGACCTGAAGGCCGCCGGCCAGCGCATCCTCATCGTCGGGCTGCCAGTGGCGCAGCTCGACATCTTGAAGACGCTCCACCTCGTTCCGGATGTCGTGCCGGAGAAGGACCTGTTTGAAGATTTTCGCTCGTTGAAGGACGTTCTGCCACGCATACTGGCCGAGACAGGGGCGATGCGACACTAGCCCTTGTTCTGAGGGCGATCTGATAGCTAACGCTATTTTCTCTTGATGTTGGCGGCTTTGGGTAGCCGTGGCGTTCGCAGGGCAAATGCGGAGGGCGAGTGACGATGTGTCGCTCGGCCTCGCGGGCGGCGGAAAATTGGTCGGCGGTTCGCACAAGACAATATCGCTCGAACTGCGCGGAGAGGGGGAGTTAAAAATGGATTCCTTCGAGCTGAACAAGATACTCGGTGCAATTCTGGGAACTTGCATCCTTTTGTTGGTGACGAGCTTCGCCGCCAGCGCAATTTTTGCGCCCGCGATACCGACAAAGCCGGGCTATGAGATCGCGGTGAAGGAAGAAGCGCATGGTAGCGGCCAGGAAGCCGCGCCGGCACCCTCTGAGCCAATCGAGAAGCTGCTGCAGACCGCCTCGGTCGAGAGGGGAGCTGAGTCGGCCAGAAAATGCGCGTCCTGCCACACCTTCGAGAAGGGGGCCCCAACCGCGTTGGCCCAAATCTCTTCGGAATCGTCAACGATCACCGAGGCGAGGGGCGCGGATTCAATTTCTCTACGGCCATGAAGGCGAAGGGCGGCACGTGGACCTTTGACGAGTTGAATAGGTTTCTTGCCAATCCAAGAGGGTACATCCCCGGCACTGCAATGAGTTTTGCTGGTATCCCCAGAGACGGCGAACGGGCCGATCTGATTAGTTATCTGCATACCCTTTCGGATAATCCGGTACCGCTGCCGACAGCGGCGAAGTAGCAGAAAGGTGAAGTTATTCTGAACGTCCCGGACCAAGCTTTTGCGGCGTTCATGTCGCCGAAGAGGCGCCTAGCGCGTGTTGTCATACCCACGCAGGCGGGGCATCCAGTACGCCGCGGCCTGTCCGTATCCACAAACAGACGTCTCTGGAATACTGGATCACCCGCTGGAGCCTTTCATCGGGCTCGCCGAAGGCGAGACCCGTTGGCGGGTGATGACGAGCGTTGTGTGTGACGACGAACGCGTCTACTCGACGCCGGCTTCCTGCGGCGTGAACTCGTAGACCGACGAGCAGAACTCGCAGGTCACCACGACCTTGCCGTCCTTGACCATCTCGGCGCGATCGTTCGGCGCAAAGCTCTTCAGCATCGACGACACCGCGTCGCGCGAGCAGGAGCACTGCGCGCGCAGCGGTTGCGGATTGAAGACGCGAACGCCGCGTTCGTGGAACAGGCGGTACAACAGCCGCTCGCCGGAGAGATCGGGATCGATCAGCTCGACATCCTCGACGGTCGAGATCAGCGACTGGCCCTCGATCCAGGCGTCGTCATCCGGCACGCTGTGCGTCGCCGTGCCCTCCGGCGCGTCGCCGGGATGCAGATCGGCCTGCTTGGCGCGCTCCGGGGCCTTGGGCAGGAATTGCAGCAGGATGCCGCCGGCGCGCCAGTGCAGCTTGCCGCCCTCGCCGCCGCGCATCTCCTCGCCGACCGCAAGCCGCACCCGCGTCGGAATCTGCTCCGAGCGCAGGAAATATTCGTGGGCTGCCTCTTCGAGGCCGCCGCCGTCGAGCGCGACCAGCCCCTGGTAGCGGCTGGTGTTCGAGCCTTGATCGATGGTCATCGCAAGATGGCCCTTGCCGAGCAGCTCGCCTGAGGTCTGTCCCGGCTTGAGAAGCGCCGCGTCGTAGCGCGCATAGGCACGCAGCCGGTCGGGCGCCTGGAAATCGACGATCAGCAGCGAGACCGGGCCTTCGGTCCGGGTCTGCAGGATGAAGCGGCCCTCGAACTTGACGGACGAACCGAGCAGCGTGGTCAGCACGATGGCCTCGCCGAGCAGCTTGCCGACCGCCGGCGGATAATCGTGCTTGTGCAGGATCTCGTCGAGCGCGGGTCCGAGCCGGGTCAGCCGGCCGCGCAAGTCCAGCGCGCCGACCTCGAAGGCCAGCACGGCATCGTCGACGGGAACCGCTGACGGCGCGCGAGTGGGCGTCTCGGTCGTGATTTTGATGTCGGGGGATTGTGAAACCATGGCGCTCTATCTGGGGTCTCGGACCGTGGAATAAAGGGGTTCAGCATACCGAGGATCGACGTCGTCCCTGCCTTGTGCGCAATTGCGCACTGGAGCAGGGACCCATAACCACCGGTGTGAGTTGCTGCGCCAAGCTGGGGCCCCAGCCTTCGCAAATTTACAACGGTGGTTATGGGTCCCGGGTCGCGCTTCGCTTGCCCGGGACGACGACGTTTACTGATCTACGACTACGCGACCGTGTCGAAGCACCAGGCCAGGATGCCCTTCTGCGCATGCAGGCGGTTTTCCGCCTCGTCGAACACCACGGATTGCGGGCCGTCGATCACCTCGTCGGTGACCTCCTCGCCGCGATGAGCGGGCAGGCAGTGCATGAACAGGGCGTCAGGCTTGGCGAGCGACATCAGCTTGGCATTGACCTGATAGGGCCGCAGCGCGTTGTGACGGTGCTCACCCTCCTTGTCGCCCATCGACACCCAGGTGTCGGTGACGACGCAGTCGGCGCCGCGCACGGCGGCCTCCGGGTCGGTGCCGAGTTTGATCGGCGCGCCGGTCGCCTTGATCCAGTCGCGCATCGGCTTCTTCGGCGAGAGCTCCGGCGGGGTCGCGACATTGAGCTGGAACTTGAACCGTTCGGCTGCGTGCGCCCAAGAGGCCAGCACGTTGTTGTCGTCGCCGGTCCAGGCCACCGTCTTGCCCTCGATCGAGCCGCGATTTTCCTCATAGGTCATGAGATCGGCCATCACCTGGCAGGGATGCGAGCGCCGGGTCAGACCGTTGATGACGGGAACGGTGGCGTGAGCCGCGAGCTCGAGCAGCGCGTCATGGTTGAGGATGCGGATCATGATCGCATCGACATAGCGCGACAGCACGCGCGCGGTGTCGGCTATGGTCTCACCGCGGCCGAGCTGCATCTCTGCGCCGGTCAGCATGATGGATTCACCGCCGAGCTGGCGCATGCCGACGTCGAACGACACCCTTGTGCGGGTCGACGGCCGCTCGAAGATCATCGCGAGCGTCTTGCCTTCGAGCGGCTTCCTGCCCTTCTCATGCGCCTTCAGCTTCGCCTTCATGGCGGCTCCGGCGGAGAGCATGGTGCGTAGCTCGGCGAGCGGCAGCTCGTCGATGTCGAGGAAGTGACGGACCGGCTTGCTCATCACCCCGCCGCCTTCTTCGGCTGTCCCGCCGAGAGCGTTGCGCAAGCGCGCTCGAGCGAGGTGATCGACTGGTCGATCTCGGCCTCGGTCACGATCAGGGGCGCCAGGAACCGCACCACATTGTCGCCGGCGCCGACGGTGAGCAGCTTCTCGTTGCGCAGCGCGGCGATCAGGTCGCCCGACGGCACCACGGCCTTGACGCCGATCAACAGGCCCTCGCCGCGCACATCCGACAGCACGCCGGGATAGCGGTCGATCACGGAAGCGAGCTTCTGCTTGAGCAGCAGCGACATCTTCTGCACGTGGTCGAAGAAGCCGGGCTTCAGCATGACGTCGAGCACTGCATTGGCGGCTGCGACCGCGAGCGGATTGCCGCCGAAGGTCGAGCCGTGCGAACCCGGCGCCATGCCGGCCGCCGCCTGCGCCGTCGCCAGCACCGCGCCGATCGGGAAACCGCCGCCGAGCGCTTTCGCCAGCGACATCACGTCCGGCGTGACGCCGGTGCGCTTGTAGGCGAACAGTTCGCCGGTGCGGCCCATGCCGGTCTGCACCTCGTCGAACGCCAGCAACAGGCCATGCTCGTCGCAGAGCGCGCGCAACGCCTTGAAGAACGCCTGCGGCGCCGAGCGCACGCCGCCCTCGCCCTGCACGGGCTCGATCAGGATGCCGGCGGTGTGCGGGCCGATCGCCTTCTTGACCGCCTCAATGTCGCCATGCGGCACCTGGTCGAAGCCGTCCATCGGCGGGCCGAAGCCCTCGAGATATTTCGCCGAGCCGGTCGCAGCCAGCGTGCCCAGCGTGCGGCCGTGGAAGGCGCCCTCGAAGGTGATCATGCGGTAGCGCTCGCCATGGCCCTTGGAGAAGTGATGGTGGCGGACCAGCTTGATCACGCCCTCCATCGCTTCCGCGCCGGAATTGCAGAAGAACACGAAGTCCGCAAAGCTCTGCTCGCAGAGCCGCGCGGCGAGCACCTCGCCGTCCGGGCTCTTGAACAGGTTCGACATGTGCCAGAGCTTGGTCGCCTGTTCCTGCAGCGCCTTGACCAGATGCGGATGCGCATGCCCGAGCGCGTTCACCGCGACGCCCGAGGTGAAATCGAGATAGCGGTCGCCGTTGGTTGCGATCAGCCAGGCGCCCTCACCGCGCTCGAAGCCGAGATCGACCCTGGCGAAGACGGGGAGCAGATGCGACGAGGCGCTGTTGGTCATGGCGTTCACTGACGGTTTTGAACCGACAATTGCCGCGCGCCTTGACGCCAGCGCAGCAACGGCCAGCTTCGGAAAACAAAACGTGCCGCCTTTGCGGGCGGCACGTGAGGAGCATTCTATGCGGCGGCTGGTCGGTGTCAATCGCCGGGAGCCTGCCTTTGCCGGCCTTCCTGCAATGCGAAACCAGCGCAATCCGGAGCATTCCGGTGCGGTGGAAAAGCCTCATTGCAATGCTTAACTTTGTGGGAACATGTGGACGCACGGCCGCGGACTCTTGCGCCAGAGTCACGCCATATTGTAGCGTTTGGCCTGTCGGGTACGACATCTCGTGCGGCAGTACTGGACCCTCTAAGTAGCCTTCGTGTCTCACGTAAACGTTCGGGCGCAAGACCGCGCCCGGCGAGGGCTAAGGGATTCTGGCCGCAGGGATATTTGTCCAGATTTGGCTCGCAGCGCCGTTCCAATGACTGGCCGGCGCCATGCGAAAGGAAGAATGCGATGACGGTATTGACCTGGTCCGACGATCGCGTCGAGCAGCTGAAGAAGCTCTGGGAGTCTGGCCTTTCGGCCAGCCAGATCGCAGCGGAACTTGGCAATGTGACGCGAAACGCCGTGATCGGCAAAGTGCACCGGCTCGGCCTCTCCGGCCGCGCCAAGGCCCCCTCGACAGCCGCCCCGCGGCAGCGCAAGGCCCGTCCCGCCCAGCACATGATGCGGGTGGCGCGCCCGGTCTCGCGCGGCAACACCGCGCTCGCGCACGCCTTCGAGGTCGAGATGGAGGCCGATCCGATCTCCTACGACAACGTGGTGCCGATGAGCCAGCGGCTGTCGCTGCTCGAGCTCAACGAGGCCACCTGCCACTGGCCGGTCGGCGATCCGTCGAGCCCGGAATTCTTCTTCTGCGGCGGCAAGGCACTCGGCGGCCTGCCCTATTGCGCGCATCACTCGCGCGTCGCCTACCAGCCCGCCGGCGACCGCCGCAGGCCGTCGGCGAAGCCACAGATCAAGTAAGCACTCGGGAAACAGCCTGAACTGCAAAAGCAAATCCCCGCAAAAGCGGGGATTTTTTTGTTGTCGCCGTCATTGCGAGGAGCGAAGCGACGAAGCAATCCATCGTTCCGCATTTTCGGTAAGATGGATTGCTTCGCGGAGCTTGTCATCCGGCGGCGCTTCGCGCCGACCGGGTGGCTCGCAATGACGGGACCGTTGTTGCGATTGTTGCCAGCCGTTACGGCTGCGGCTCGGCCTTAGCGAAGCGGTCGTCGAGCGCATAGCCGGCGCCGCGCACGGTGCGGATCGGATCCTGCTCGCGGCCCGGATTGAGCAGCTTGCGCAGCCGGCCGATATGCACGTCGACGGTGCGTTCATCGATATAGATGTCGCGGCCCCAGACGCTGTCGAGCAGCTGCTCGCGGCTGAACACGCGGCCGGGATGCTCGAGGAAGAATTCGAGCAGGCGATACTCGGTCGGCCCGAGATCGATCGGACGGCCCGAGCGCGCCACGCGGCGCTTCTCGCGGTCGAGCTCGATGTCGCCATAGGTCAGCACGGTCGCAAGCCGTTCCGGGCTCGCGCGGCGCAACAGGCCCTTCACCCGCGCCAGCAGTTCCGGCACCGAGAACGGCTTGACGATGTAATCGTCGGCGCCGGTAGCGAGCCCGCGCACGCGCTCGCTCTCTTCGCCGCGCGCGGTCAGCATGATGATCGGAAGCTGCTTGGTCTCGGGCCGCGCCCGCAGCCGGCGGCACAGCTCGATGCCGGACAGGCCCGGCAGCATCCAGTCGAGTACCACGAGGTCGGGAACGCGCTCCTTCAGGCGGGTGTCGGCATCGTCGCCGCGCCCCACCGTCTCGACATCGTAGCCTTCCGCATCGAGGTTGTAGCGCAACAGCGTCGTCAGCGCTTCCTCGTCTTCGACTACCAGAATGCGTGCGCTCATCGGTTTAAGTTCTTTCTCTGTGGTGATCCGTTGCCCAGACGCAAACCGAAACGCTTACTTCCGTCGGCATGATCCCCGCGGAAACGATTTGTCGCGAAGACAATCCATTTCCGCACGCGCGGACCATGTCAGGTACCCGGCACCGTGGTGGCAAAGTTGGTCATGTCGCCCTTCGGGCGCTTGTCGGTGATCTGCTGGCCTTCGATCATGTAGAACACGGTCTCGGCGATATTGGTGGCGTGATCGCCGATCCGCTCGATATTCTTGGCGCAGAACATCAGATGGATGCAGAACGAGATGTTGCGCGGATCCTCCATCATGTAGGTGAGCAGCTCGCGAAACAGCGAGGTGCAGATCGCATCGACTTCCTCGTCGCCCTTCCAGACGTTCATCGCCGCCGGCAGATCGTGCGCGGCATAGGCGTCGAGCACCGACTTGACCTGCGACAGCACGAGGTCGGTCATGTGCTCCAGGCCGCGGATCAGCTTCAGCGGCTGGAAATCGCTCTCCAGCGCCGCGACGCGCTTGCCCATGTTCTTGGCGAGGTCGCCGATCCGCTCGAGGTCGGTGGCGACGCGCATCGCGCTGACGATTTCGCGCAGGTCGATCGCCATCGGCTGGCGGCGGGCGATCGTCAGCACCGCGCGCTCTTCGATGACGCGCTGCAGATTGTCGATCTCGATGTCGGCGGCGACCACGCGCTTGCCGAGCGCGACGTCGCGACGGATCAGCGCGTCGACCGACTCGGTGATCATCCGCTCGACGAGGCCGCCCATCTCGGCGACCAGGCGGGTCAACTCCTGCAGGTCGCTGTCGAATGCCTTGGCGGTATGTTCAGAAGCCATCGCTTGTCTCCCTCATGATCCCGGGGATCATGATTTGGTGTCCTCAGTTTCGCACGATCCGATCGAAAAACCGGTGCCCACTTTTGCGGATCATGCGCTAGCCGAACCGGCCGGTGATGTAGTCCTGGGTGCGTCGATCGCTCGGCGAGGTGAAGATCTTGTTGGTGTCGTCGAACTCGATCAGCTCACCGAGATACATGAAGGCGGTCTTGTCGGAGACGCGCGCCGCCTGCTGCATGTTGTGGGTGACGATCGCGATCGTGTAGTCCTCGGAGAGCTCCTGGATCAGCTCCTCGACCTTGGCGGTCGAGATCGGATCGAGCGCCGAGCACGGCTCGTCGAACAGGATCACTTCGGGACGCACCGCCACGGTGCGCGCGATGCACAGGCGCTGCTGCTGGCCGCCGGAGAGCGACAGGCCGGAGGCGTTCAGCTTGTCCTTGACCTCGTTCCACAGCGCGCCGCCGCGCAGCGCCTTCTCGACCCGGTCGTCCATCTCGGACTTCGAGATCTTCTCGTAGAGGCGGATGCCGAAGGCGATGTTCTCGTAGATCGTCATCGGGAACGGCGTCGGCTTCTGGAACACCATGCCGACCCGCGCGCGCAGCAGATTGAGGTCGAGCTTGGGATCGAGAATGTTGGTCTGGTCCAGCATCAGCTGGCCGACCGCGCGCTGGCCCGGATAGAGATCATACATCCGGTTGAAGATGCGCAGCAGGGTCGACTTGCCGCAGCCCGACGGGCCGATGAACGCCGTGACGCGGTTGGTGCCTAGCGTCAAATTGATGTTCTTCAGCGCGTGGTGCTCGCCGTAATAGAAGTTGAGGTTGCGCACCGTGACTTTCGGCGGCGCTTCCGGCAGTGGAACCTGGGGAACGTGGCTCGCGACGGTCGTGGAGACGGAAAGCTCGGTCATTTTGCGGCCCTTTCGGCACCAAGGATACGCGCGCCGATATTCAGCGCGAGCACAGTGAAGGTGATGAGCAGCGCACCGCTCCACGCCAGCTCTTTCCAGTAGGCGTAGGGGCTCTGCACGAAGTTGTTGATTGTCACCGGCAGGTTGGCCATCGTCTTGGTCAAATCCCAGCTGAAGAACTGGTTCGACAGCGCGGTGAACAACAGCGGCGCGGTTTCACCGGCGACACGGGCGGTCGCCAGCAGCACGCCGGTGATCAAGCCGCTACGCGCAGCACGATAAGCGATCCGCTTGATCACCAGCGAACGCGGCAGGCCGAGCGCGGAGGCCGCCTCGCGCAGCGGATTGGGCACGAGCAGCAGCATGTCCTCGGTGGTGCGCAGCACGACCGGGATCACGATCACGGCGAGCGCGAGACTGCCTGCGATCGCCGAGAAGCCGCGCATCGGCACCACCACCGCGCCATAGATGAACAGGCCGATAATGATCGAAGGCGCGCTGAGCAGGATGTCGTTGATGAAGCGGATCACCGAGGTGAGCTTGTCGTGCTTGCCGTACTCGGCGAGGTAGGTGCCGGCGAACAGGCCGAGCGGCGCGCCGATGCCGACGCCGATCACCGTCATGATGACCGAGCCGACAATGGCATTGAGCAGGCCGCCTTCGGTCGAGCCCGGCGGCGGCGTGTTCTGGGTGAACAGCTGCACGCTGAGGCCGGCAAGGCCGTTATAGACCAGCGTGAACAGGATCAGCGCGAGCCAGGTGACGCCGAACAGCGCCGCGCCGACACAGAGTGCGCGAATGACGATGTCGCTGCGGCGGCGGGATTTGTAGATCGGGTTCATGGCGCTATTTCCCCGCTTTCGTTTCAAGCCGCATCAGCATCAGCCGCGCGCCGGCGAGCACGAAGAAGGTCAGCACGAACAGCAGGAGGCCGAGCAGGATCAGGCCGGACTGGTGCAGGCCGTCGCTCTCGGCGAATTCGGAGGCGATCGCCGCCGAGATCGTGGTGCCCGGCGCGAAGATCGACGACGAGATACGGAACGAGTTGCCGATGATGAAGGTCACCGCCATCGTCTCACCGAGTGCGCGGCCGAGCGCCAGCATGATGCCGCCGATCACGCCGACGCGGGTGTAGGGGATCACAACGTTGCTGACCACTTCCCAGGTGGTGCAGCCCATGCCGTAGGCGGCTTCCTTGAGCACCGGCGGCACGGTCTTGAACACGTCCACCGAGATCGCGGTGATGAAGGGCAGCACCATGATGGCGAGGATCAGCGCGGCGTTGAACAGGCTGAGATAGGACGGCGGCCCTGCGAACACCGCACCCAGCACCGGAACGCCTTCGAACAGCCTGATCATGAAGGGCTGGAACGTGTTGGCGAGGAACGGGCCCAGCACGAAGAAGCCCCACATGCCGTAGATGATCGAGGGGATGCCGGCGAGCAGCTCGATGGCGATGCCGATCGGGCGGCGCAGCATCTGCGGGCAGAGCTCGGTGAGGAACACGGCGATACCGATGCCGACCGGAATGGCAACCATCATCGCGATGACCGAGGTGATCAGCGTGCCGTAGATCGGGCCGAGCGCGCCGAGCACCGGCGGATCGGCCGAGGGCGCCCAGCGCTGCGTCCAGAGGAAGGCGAAGCCGTATTCCTTCATCGCCGGCCAGGCGCCGGCGATCAGCGACAGGATGATGCCGCCGAGGATCAACAGAACCGAAATCGCCGAGATGCGGGTGATCCAATAGAAGGTGAGGTCACCCAGCTTGAAGGCGCTGAGGGCCTTGGCGCGATCGTAAGGTCCGGCGGCTTCCATCACATCGCTCTGAACAGCCATGTCTGCCACGCCAATTCCCTCTTTTTTATTTGAAAGCTGCACCAACCGCTACGCCCCCGAAGCGATCTTCACTGACGCATGAGGCCGGGCGTCGTTCCGGTTGCGCCTCCCGGGACGCGAACCCCGGGCCCAATCCACGTATCTTGCCGCGCATCTTGCCGCGGTGATGGGGCCCGGTCTTGGTCGCTCGACCTGTGCCGCCCTTGGGAGGCGGCACAGGCCTTATTCGAAGCGTTGGACTTAGCTCTTGATGTCCGAAGACCAGGTCTTCTCGATCAACTTGACGACCGAGTCCGGCATCGGGATGTAGTCGAGCTCTTCGGCCGCCTTGCCACCCTTCTCGAAGGCGTACTTGAAGAACTTGAGCGCTTCCTGCGAGGCCGCCTTGTCGGTCGCGTCCTTGTGCATCAGGATGAAGGTCGCCGCGGTGATCGGCCAGGAGGCTTCGCCCGGCTGGTCGGTCAGGATCACGTAATAGCCGGGGGCCTTGGACCAGTCGGCATTCGACGCAGCAGCCTGGAAGGCGGCAATGGTCGGCTGCACGGTCTTGCCGGCTTTGTTGACCAGCGCGGTGTAGGTCAGCTTGTTCTGCTTGGCGTAGGCGTATTCGACATAGCCGATCGCGTTCTTGGTCTGGCTGATGTTGCCGGCAACGCCTTCGTTGCCCTTGGCGCCGACGCCGACCGGCCATTCGACCGCGGTGCCGGAACCGACCTTGGACTTCCAGTCGGCGTTTGACTTGGAGAGGTAGTCGGTGAAGTTGAAGGTGGTGCCCGAACCATCCGAGCGGCGGACGACGGTGATCGCATCGGCCGGCAGGGTCAGCTTCGGATTGAGCTTGGCGATCGCCGCGTCGTTCCACTTGGTGATCTTGCCGAGATAGATGTCGCCGAGCACTTCGCCGGAGAGCACGAGATCGCCCGACTTCACGCCTTCGACGTTCACGACCGGAACGATCGCGCCCATCACCATCGGCCACTGGACGAGGCCGTCCTTCTCGAGCTGCTCGGCCTTGAGCGGCGCGTCAGTCGCACCGAAGGTCACGGTCTTGGCCTGGATCTGCTTGATGCCGGCGCCCGAACCGATCGACTGATAGTTCAGGCCATTGCCGGTGTCCTTCTTGTAGGCGTCAGCCCACTTCGAATAGATCGGGAACGGAAACGTTGCGCCTGCGCCGGTAATATCGGCAGCGAAGGCCGACGTCGACGCGGCGACCAAGCCGGCAGCGACGATTGCTTTGATGAAATTCATGGGGTCGTCTCCATCTTGTGAGCGAAGCGCCGAATGCGCCCGATCGCGCTCACACCGGTCCATCTAGGAGCGGTCGGTGCTGCTTTTACGAAGGTTGGATGACAGTTCGATGACAACACTAAGCGGCTGAAAATGCTTAGCTTTGGGTCGGAAACGGGGTCTTCGGCCGGGGAAAACAGGCGGTAAAAGTGGCGCCATTGTTCGGCACGCTTTCGATCACAAGGCGCCCGCGATGACGGTTAAGAATATGTTTCACCAGCGATAATCCGAGGCCCGTTCCGCCCTGGTTTCGGCTGTCGCCGACGTCCACCCGGTAGAACCGTTCGGTCAGCCGCGGCAGGTGCTCCGGGGCGATGCCGGGGCCGAAATCCCGTACCAGGACACGGATTTCGGGGGTCCCCTCGCCCGATGCGCCCGAAACGGTCTGATTGAGCGACACTATGACGCGGCCGCCCGAGGCGCCGTATTTGAGGGCGTTCTCGATCAGGTTCTCGAACAGGCGGAGCAGTTCCTCACGGTCGCCGGCGATCGTGACCGGGGTCTGAGGCAGGTCGACATCGATCTCGACCTGACGCTCGCTGGCCAGCGCCTCGAGGCCGTCGGCCACTTGGCGGATGATCGGCACGATGTCGATCGACGCCTCGGGCCGCACATGAGCCGACAGCTCGACCCGCGACAGCGACAGCAGATCGTCGATCAGCCGCGCCATGCGGGTGGCCTGGGTATGCATGATGCCGAGAAAGCGCTCGCGCGCCCGCGCGTCCTCACGCGCCGGCCCCTGCAACGTGTCGATGAAGCCGGACAGCGCGGCGAGCGGCGTGCGCAGCTCGTGGCTGGCGTTGGCGACGAAGTCGGCGCGCATCTCCTCGACCCGACGCAGCGGCGTCAGATCGTGGAAGGTCATCAGCATGCACTTCTCGGTGCCGCCGAACTGGGTCGGCACCGGCACCGGCGTGATCACCAGTTCCATCCAGCGATCGACCGGAACGTGATCGCTGTAGGTGGCGCGGCGCGGCTCGGTGGTCGCGATCGCCTCGCGCAATGCGGTGATAATCTCCGGCGAACGCAGGGCAAATTGCGCCAGTTCGTTCCTGCGCAGCGCCGGCGCAAGCTCGGCCGCGGCGGCGTTGAGATGGATGACGCGGCCGGCGCGATCGAGCAGCACGGCCGGGTCCGGCATGCCGGCGACGACGGCG
>NZ_JACMYO010000012.1 GCF_020889685.1 Bradyrhizobium oropedii | reverse complement strand
GGACGCGCCATCGCTGGCGGTGCGGCTGGACGTGCCGCCGGTCCACCCTTTTCGTGCGGCTGGGCGGACGCGCCGCCGCTCGCCACGAGCATTGAGGCAAGAATCAAAAAGACAATAAGTCCAGCGCGACGGCAAGGCATGAGCGCGACTCTCCGTCCATACCTGCCCGCAGAGCTTCAACGCACAGACGTCGAAATCGTTCTTGTTGGCCGTAGCCGACGGTGCGGTCTTCCGACGCAGGGAACCGTCAGGAGACATCCTGCGTCAGCGCAGCCGTGATCCGCTCCAACGCCCAGTCGACCTGGTCGGCCGTGATCACCAGCGGCGGGGCGATGCGGATGGTGTGCTCGTGGGTGTCCTTGGCGAGGATGCCGCGCGCCTGCAGCGCCAGGCAGTAGCGGCGGGCGCCGCCGGCTTCCGGGTGTAGTTCGATTGCCAGCATCAGACCGCGCCCGCGCACCTCGCGGATGACGTTGGCACGGATGTCCTGCAATCCGGCGAGAAAGCGGGCGCCTTGTTGCGCCGCGTTCTCGATCATGCCTTCCTCGACCAGCACGCGCAACGCTGCGCGCGCCACCGCACAGGCCAGCGGGTTGCCGCCGAAGGTCGAGCCGTGCTGGCCCGGCCGCAGCGTGCCCAGCACGGCGTTGTTGGAGAGCACCGCCGACACCGGATAGAAGCCGCCCGATAGCGCCTTGCCCAGCAGCGTCACGTCGGCCTCTATGCCCTCGTGCTGCTCGGCGAGCAGCTTGCCGGTGCGGCCGAGCCCGGTCTGGATCTCGTCGAGCACGAGCATCACATTGCGCGCGGTGCACAGCTCGCGCACGCGCGCGAAATAGCCCGGCGGGGGAATGATGACGCCGGCTTCACCCTGCACCGGCTCGACCAGGAAGGCCGCGGTGTTCGGCGTGATCGCCTGCTCGAGTGCCGCGGCATCCCCGAACGGGATGATCTTGAAGCCCGGCGCGAACGGGCCGAAGTGATCGCGCGATGCCGGGTCGGTCGAGAAGCCGACGATGCCGAGCGTGCGCCCGTGAAAATTATTGGCGCAGACGATGATCTCGGCCTGTCCGTCCGGCACCCCCTTGACCTCATAGGCCCATTTGCGCACCGACTTGATCGCGCTCTCCACCGCTTCGGCACCGCTGTTCATCGGCAGCACCTTGTGCGAGCCGGTCAGCTCTGCGAGCTCGCGGTAGAAGGGAGCGAGCTGGTCGTTGTGGAAGGCGCGCGAGGTCAACGTCAGCCGATGCGCCTGCTCGATCATTGCTGCCAGGATCTTCGGATGACAGTGGCCCTGGCTCACCGCCGAATAGGCGGAGAGACAATCGAGATACCGGTTACCATCGGTGTCCCAGACCCAGACGCCTTCGCCGCGGGACAGCATGACCCCGATCGGCTCGTAATTGTAGGTGCCGAACTGCGCTTCGGTTGCGAGGAGATCAGTGACCGATGGACTCATCCTGCGTCACTCCCGCTGTCGCGCGCCAGATTACATCAATGCGCGCCTACAGCTGATTTGGGCATCAGTTCCTCCACAGGGAAGTGGAGTCACCGGCCAAATTCGCAGGAGGCGATAACCTGTCCTAGGCGTTGATGCTGCATGGCACGCTGAGGAAGCCGCGGAAGCGAACCCGGCCGCCGCGCACCGGCTCGCCGTCGAGCAAATAGTTCGGGAAGCGCTGAAGGAATCGCGAGATCGCGATGGCGCCTTCGAGGCGCGCCAGCGCCATGCCTGCGCATTGATGCGCGCCGGTGCCGAAGGCGAGGTGGCGGTTCGGCGTGCGCGCGACGTCGAAGCCTTCCGGGTTGGGGAATTGTCCGGGGTCGCGGTTGGCGGCGCCGATGCACAGCGTGACCAGCGTACCGGCCGGCAGCTTGATGCCGCCGAGCTCGGTCTCCTCCACGATCATGCGGTTGCCGAGCTGGTTCGAGCTTTCGTAGCGCAGCATCTCCTCGACCGCAGTCTTGATCAGCTCGGGCTGCGCGATCAACCGCTGCTTCTCTTCGGGGTATCGGCTGAGCGTCACCAGCCCGTTGCCGATCAGGTTGGTCGTGGTCTCGTGGCCGGCGTTGAGCAGGAAGATGCAGTTGTGCAGCAATTCCTTCGCCGTCAGCCGCTCGCCATTCTCCTCACCCTGAATCAATCGCGTCAGCACATCGCGCTCGGGATTGCCCGGTTTGGCGCGGCGGCGTTCAACGAGGGTTTCGAGATAGGCGAGGAAATCCTTCACGGCATCGTTGCCGCGGTCGAACGCGTCCTTGGCGATCACGGGCTCCAGCGCGCCGAGAATCGCAAGCGACCAGTCGCGCAGCGGCTCGCGCTCGTCATGCGGCACGTCGAGCAGATTGCCGATCACCTCGACCGGAATGGCCGAGGCGAAATCCTCGATCAGCTCGAAGCGGTCGCGGGTCTCGATCCGGTCGAGCAGGCTGTCGACCAGCGCGATCAGGTCCGGCTCCATGCCGGCGATGGCACGCGGCGACAACGCGCCCATGATCAACCGCCGCACGCGGGTATGCGCCGGCGGATCGTTGAAGACGAGGCTCGTCGTGTGGTGCTCGTAGAGCAGCGAGTTGCCGTATTTCGGCAGGAACTCCTTCTTCTTGTCGGAAGAGAAAGCCTTGGTGTTCTTGTACGCGGCGATCAGGTCGTCGTAGCGGGTGAGGAAGTAGCAGCCGTTCGGCAGCCGCTTGACCGGTGCGTGCTCGCGCAGCGCGCGATAGGTCGGGTAAGGGTCCGCGTAGAACTCCGGCGTCAGCTTTTCCAGGTCGAAGCCGTCAGCCAGCTCTCGCGCGTGCCCGTTCATGGCGGATATCCAACCCTTATTAGTTTCATTTGCAACTATCGTAAGCCGCGGGCAGCGGCCGCGCAACACAATTTGCGGGAAGTGAGGACCAGCGCAGGCGCGCCGCGCGATGCCTGTAAATCGCAGAGCCATATGCGATATTGCGCTTTGATGAAGCACGCGCGCCCCTCTACAGTCGCGGCCAATAAGCAATAGAGAACCGGAAACGCCGATGCATGCCCGTGCCGAGACCGCGGCCTCCTGGCCCGAGGAGATTTTCTCGATATTGCAGCGCTTCGAGGTGCGTCAGGTGCCCTACGTGCCGGACGCCGGGCATTCCGAGCTGATCGAGCGCGTGCTGGGATCGTCCTCGATGCGCGGGATTGCGCTGACCACCGAGGAAGAGGGCGTGGCACTGCTGGCAGGCGCCTGGGCCGGCGGCCAGCGCGGCGTGCTGCTGATGCAATCCAGTGGCGTCGGCAATTGCATCAACATGCTCTCGCTGGTGCAGATCTTCCGCCTGCCGTTCCTCACGCTGGTGACGATGCGCGGCGAATGGGGCGAGTTCAATCCCTGGCAGGTGCCGATGGGCTCGAACACCCAAGGGATTCTCGAACTGTCGGGGATCAAGGTGTTGCGCGCCTCGCGCCCTGACGAGGTGCGCGAAGTCGTCGAGGCCGGCGCGGCGCAGGCCTACAACGCCTGCACGCCAACCGCCGTCCTGCTGTCGCAGCGCCTGATCGGGGCAAAGGTCTTCACCAAATGAGCAAAGCCAATCTCCTCGACCGCCGCGCCGTGGTTTCCGAACTGCTCAGGGATCGCAAGGGCGCCTTCGCGATCGGCGGCCTCGGCGCCTCCACCTACGACATCGCCGCGGCCGGCGACCACGACCGCAATTTCTATCTCTGGGGCGGCATGGGCGGCGCGGTGATGATCGGGCTCGGCCTGGCGCTGGCCCAGCCGACCCTGCCGGTCGTGGTGATCACCGGCGACGGTGAGATGCTGATGGGCATGGGGAGCCTCGCGACCGTCGGGCTGCAGCAGCCCAAAAACCTCGCGATCATCGTGCTCGACAACGAGGCCTATGGCGAGACCGGCGGCCAGACCAGCCACACTGGTGGAACCGCCGACCTCGTCGGTGTTGCCAAAGCCTGCGGAATCGGAGATAGCCGCGCGATCAGCACGATGGCGGAGGTCGAGGCTTTTGCTTCGTCTTTGCAAGACGTTACGGCAGGGCCGCGGTTTGCGAGCGCGAAGATCGACGGGGCCAATCTGGAGCGCGTGCTGTCCAGCCGCGACGGCACCTACATCGTGAACCGCATCAGGGGATCGATCGGCCACACTCCAATTTAAAGTGGCTTTCGCGGTGCAATAGAACCTTGACTTTTGGTAAAGTGAGTGATTACTCACGACCCAAATGTCTACCTTACGCATGACGAGTGACTTGCGGCGTCAGTTGATCCTGAGCGCTGCAAAGCGATGCTTCGCCCGCAACGGCTTTGCCGGCACCACGACAAAGAGCGTGGCGGCTGCGGCTGCCATTTCGGAGGGATTGCTGTTCAAGCACTTCCCGTCGAAGGCGGCTCTCTATGCCGAAATCCTTGCCGAGGAGTGCGAGGCGGATCCCGATCTCGCGCATCTGCTCGGCCAGGAGCCGTCGACCGCAACGCTGGTCGAACTGGTGGAGGGCATGGTCGGCCACTTCATGCAGCTGCGCGATGCGCCGGACCAGGAAGAGGCGCAGCGGATGCGGCTGATGGTGACGAGCCATCTCGACGATGGCGAGTTCGCGCGCCTGCTCTACGACAAGGTCGGCAAGCTGATCGGTCCGACTTTCGCCGCCTCGCTTGAACGGGCGATCGCTGCCGGCGAGGCGACGCGGATCGGCGACGAGCCGCTCAACCTGTTCTGGTTTGCGCATCATACCGTGCTTATGGGCGCACTGACGCAGCTGCCTGCGACACCATGTCTCCCCTATGGCGATGCCGCGGCCGCCGAGCAGCAGCTTTGCCAGTTCATTCTTCGCGGCATCGGACTTACCGAAGCCGCAATTTCAACTCATTTGGGCCGCCAGCCGTCGCCGAGCGCAGGACCGTCGGTAACTGCAGAAAGTGCATGACATGAATATTCAGACCGAAAGTCACATCTCGGGACAACCGCTCAAGGAAAAGCAAGCCAAGCGCCCCGTCCGCCTGGTGCGCTGGTTCATCATCGTAGGCCTGTTGCTGGCGCTGCTGGTCGGCGCGCTGGTCGGCTTCAATGCCTTCCGCAGCCACATGATCGCGCAGTTCTTCGCTAACAATAAGCCGCCGCCGTCGAACGTCACGGCCGCCGAGGCGAAGACGGAAGTGATTCCGAATCTCCTGACCGCCGTCGGCGATCTCGTCGCGGTGCACCAGGTCAACGTCACGACCGACGTACCGGGCCGCATCACCGAGATCCAGTTCACCGCCGGCAGCCATGTGAAGGCAGGCACGCCGCTGGTGCAGTTGTTCGATGCGCCGGAGCAGGGCGACCTCGCGAGCTTCAAGGCGCAGGCGACCGTGGGCGAGCAGCAGCTCGACCGCGCCAAGCAGCTTGCCTCGCGCCAGTTCGGGCCGCAGTCGACCGTCGACACCGCGCAGGCGACCTACGACCAGGCCAAGGCGGGCATTGCCAAGACCGAAGCGCTGATCTCGCAGAAGCTGGTGCGCGCGCCGTTCGAAGGCGATCTCGGCGTTCGCCAGGTCGAAGTCGGCCAGTACCTGACGGCCGGCACGCAGATCGTGTCGCTGACCGATCTGTCGGTGCTGTATGCCAACCTGACCGTAACCGAGAAGCAGAGCTCGCAGATCAAGGTCGGCCAGGCCGTGCGTGTTGCGGTCGACGCCTATCCGGGCCGCACCTTCGAGGGCAAGATCACGACCATCGAACCGCAGATCGCGACCGAAACCCGCAACATCCGGGTCCAGGCGACGATCCAGAATCCGGACAGCATCCTCAAGCCCGGCATGTTCGCGACCACCACGATCGTGCTGCCTGAGAGGCCGCCGGTCGTGACCATTCCGGAAACCGCGGTCGACTACACGCTGTACGGCGACTCCGTGTTCCTGATCACCGAGAAGAAGGGCGAGGACGGCAAGACCACCCTGACCGCCGACCGCACCTTCGTGAAGACGGGCAACCGCGTCGAAGGCCGCGTCGAGATCCTCAAGGGCCTGAAGGCCGGGGACAAGGTCGTTGCCGTCGGCCAGATCAAGCTGCAGTCGGGCATGGCGGTCGCGATCTCGACCGATCCGCCGCCGCCGGTTCCGGCCGAGCCGCCGCGCTACTGATCTCCACTAGCTGAACCCGGAGGGCCTGATGGCCCTCCGCCACATGTTGCCGCAACCGGCAGACAACACGAATCGAGTTGGCGATGGCCTTCACTGATATTTTCATCAAGCGCCCGGTGCTGTCGGTCGTCGTCAGCCTGCTGATCCTCTTGATCGGCTTGCGCGCGGCGATGGTGCTGCCGATCCGGCAATATCCGAATCTCTCGAACACCGTCGTGACGATCACGACGTCGTATCCCGGCGCGTCGCCCGAGCTGATCAACGGCTTCATCACCACGCCGATCGAGCAGGCGGTCGCTTCGGCCGAAGGCGTCGACTACATGACGTCGAACTCGGTGCTCGGCACCTCGACGATCCAGGTCTACGTCAAGCTCAACCACGATCCGAACCAGGCGCTCACTGAAGTGCTCGCCAAGGTCAATTCGGTCAAATACCTGATCCCGAAGGAAGCCTTCGATCCGGTCGTGACCAAGGCGACCGGTGACACCATCGCCGTGATGTATCTCGGCTTCTCCAGCGAAGAGCTGACCGGATCGGCGATCTCGGACTACCTGACCCGCGTCGTGCAGCCGGTGCTGTCGACGGTCGACGGCGTCGCTTCGGCCGACATTCTCGGCGGCCAGACCTTTGCGATGCGCGTCTGGCTCGATCCGACCCGTATGGCCGGACGCGGCGTGTCGCCCAACGACGTTGCCGCTGCGATCGCCGCCAACAACTTCCAGGCGGCCGCCGGCCAGACCAAGGGCTTCTTCATCGTCTCGAACGTCTCGGCCAATACCGACCTTCAGAACATCGATCAGTTCAAGCGAATGATCGTGAAGGCGAAGGACGGCGGCTTCGTGCGCATCGAGGACATCGCGACGGTGGAGCTCGCCGCGCAGTCGACCGACGCCAGCGTCGCCTTCAACGGCGAGCATGCGATCTTCATCGGCATCAAGGCGACGCCGCAGGGCAACCCGCTGACCCTGGTGAAGGGCGTGCGCGCGCTGTTCCCCGATCTCGAGCGCAATTTGCCGCCGTCGATGAAGATGAAGGTGGCCTACGACTCCACCAAGTTCATCCAATCGTCGATCGACGAGGTGCAGAAGACGCTGACTGAAGCGGTGCTGATCGTCGTCGTCGTGATCTTCCTGTTCCTGGCCTCGCTGCGGTCGGTGATCATCCCCGTCGTCACCATTCCGCTCTCGCTGATCGGCGTCTGCATCCTGATGCTGGCCGCCGGCTTCAGCTTCAACCTGCTGACGCTGCTGGCGATGGTGCTGGCGATCGGCCTCGTCGTCGACGACGCCATCGTGGTGGTGGAGAACATCCATCGACATCTCGAGGAGGGCCTGCCACCTGTGCAGGCATCACTGAAAGGTGCGCGCGAGATCGTGGGCCCCGTCGTCTCCATGACGATCACGCTGGCGGCGGTGTACGCACCGATCGGCTTCCTCGGCGGCGTGACCGGCACGCTGTTCCGCGAATTCGCCTTTACGCTGGCCGGCTCGGTGATCGTGTCGGGCGTGATCGCGCTGACGCTGTCGCCGATGATGTGCTCGGTGTTCCTCAAGAGCGCGGAAGAGGGCCGGTTCGCCAAGCTGGTCAATCGCGTGTTCGGCGCGTTGACGCGCGCCTATGGCCGCCAGCTCGATCGTTCGCTCGACTACCGCCCGATCACGGCGCTGTTCGCCGTGACCATCCTCGGCCTGGTCGGCTTCCTCTACATGCACATCCAGAAGGAACTGGCGCCGCAGGAAGACCAGGGCATCGTGTTCGCGGTGACCAAGGCGCCGAAATACGCCAACATCGACTACATCGATTTCTACGGCGACAAGATGGACAAGGAGTTCCAGAAGTTTCCCGAGACCGATCTGCGGTTCATCCTGAACGGCATCACCGGTCCGCAGGGCGGCTTCGCCGGCATGCTGCTCAAGCCGTGGGATGAGCGCAAGCGCTCGGCCCAGACGTTGCAGCCGCTGGTGCAGAACGAACTGTCGAAGATCGAAGGCGTCAGCGCGTTCGCGTTCAGCCTGCCGCCGCTGCCGGGCGGCCCCGGCGGTCTGCCGGTGCAGATGGTGATCTCGTCGACGGCCGGCTTCCAGCAGGTGTTCGACCAGATGAACAAGCTGAAGGATGCCGCGCGCAAGAGCGGCCTGTTCATCGTCACCGACAGCGACCTCGACTTCAACCAGCCGGTGGTCCGGGTGAAGGTCGATCGCTCCAAGGCGAGCGACCTCGGCATCACCATGCAGTCGGTCGGTGGCGCGCTGGCGACGCTGCTCGGCGGCAACTACGTCAACCGCTTCAACCTGGAAGGGCGCTCCTATCAGGTGATCCCGCAGGTGCCGCGCGCCAGCCGGCTCGCTCCGGAATCGTTCGACAACTACTACGTCCCGACCACGACCGGGCAGCTGGTGCGGCTGTCGACGGTGGTGTCGGTCGAGACCGGCGTCGATCCGAACGCGCTGACCCACTACAACCAGCTCAACTCGTCGACCTTCCAGGCCGTACCGATGCCCGGCGTCTCGATGGGGCAGGCGGTCGAGTTCCTGCAGGGTGAAGCCAAAAAGCTGCCGTCCGGCTTCAGCTACGACTTCCTCGCCGACTCCCGGCAGTACGTCCACGAGGGCAACCAGCTGCTGGTCACCTTCGCGTTCGCCATCATCATCATCTTCCTGGTGCTGGCGGCGCAGTTCGAGAGCCTGCGCGATCCGTTCGTGATCATGATCTCGGTGCCGATGGCGATCGTCGGCGCCTTGATCCCGCTGTTCTTCGGCGTCGCCACCATGAACATCTACACCCAGGTGGGCCTGCTGACGCTGGTCGGACTGATCACCAAGCACGGCATCCTGATGGTGGAGTTCGCCAACGAGCTGCAGCTCAAGGAGGGACTGGACCGCCGTTCGGCGATCGAGATGTCGGCCCGGATTCGTCTGCGCCCGATCCTGATGACGACGGCGGCCATGGTCACCGGCCTGTTGCCGCTGCTCACCGCCTCCGGCGCCGGCGCCGCCAGCCGCTTCTCGATCGGGCTCGTGGTCGTCGCCGGCATGACGATCGGCACGCTGTTCACCCTGTTCGTGCTGCCGGCCGTCTACATGACGATTGCGACCGACCACCAGGCCGCGGCCCGCTCCGAGCGTGCCAAGCAGATCGCCGACTACGAACTCGACGGCCGCGAGGGCGCATTGAAACCGACCTGAGCCCTCCAAGCTCATGTTCGCAGGAAAGGCGGCACTGGCGAAAGCCACTGCCGCCTTTTCTTTGTCTCGTGATTGCCTCCACCGATAGGCGGCCCGAAGACTCCCTGGTTTGACGCGTTTTCTTCACGCGAACCGGGAGACCGCTTCGCTCGAAAACGCTATGCTCCGCCTCACAAGATCTGGAGGAAACAGGCATGGCGAGCGAGTTTGCGGCGGGCAATTACCGGTTCATTCCGGCCGTATTCCAATATTCCAGCGGCGCGCAGGCGAACGCCGGCTATGAGATCGAGCGGGTCCGCTTCGATCGGCTGGTGCCGCTTGCCGAGGGCTTTGCGCGGATCGCGGCCTACATCAAGGACGCCGGCCGGCCGTTGACCTCGTTCTGCGCCTGCGAATTGCGCTCGCCGGCCGCCTTCACCGAGGACGGTTTCCGCGCCTTCAACCAGCACTACGTCAAGACGCTCGCCGAATGGGGCCTGTTCGACGGCACCATCAATCCGGTGGCCCGCAGCAATGTCTGTCCCGAGATCGATCCGCCAAGCGAGCCCTCGTTCTACGCGTTCTCGTTCACGCGGCCGAGCACGAGCACGTCGCCGTCCTTCGTGATCGCAGGCGGCGCCGAGGCGCGCAGTGGCACCGCCAGCTATCCCGACCGCATCGTTTGCTATCGCGACCTTAGCCCCGGCGCGTGGCGGGAGAAGGTCCGCTTTACCGCCGGTGAGATGGAGCGGCGTCTTGCCGAGTTCAGCTTCGGCTGGCAGGAGACCACCGCCGTGCAGGCCTACACGGTGCACGACATCCATCCCGTGGTCGTCGACGAACTGGTCCGCCGCGGCGCCACGCGCTCCGGCCTGACCTGGCACTTCTGCCGTCCGCCGGTGATCGATCTCGAATACGAGATGGATTGCAGGCGGGTGTTGCGGGAAGTGGTGATCTAGCTGAATGCGCACCTAGTGGTTCCGTCATCCCCGCGCAAAGGCTTCGCCTTTGTCGCTGGAGGTGCGAGCCTTGCGGCGCAATTGCGCCGCTGGGCGAGCCTCGAAGGATGCACGGCCCCAGTCGGGCCGTCGATCCTTCGAGGGCCGCTGAAGAAGCGGCCACCTCAGGATGACGGGGAAGTTTGAGCGTTCGCTGCTGTGATAGGACGACGGCGTGTCAACGCGCCTTCGGATCGAGCGCGTCGCGCAGGCCGTCGCCGACCAGATTGAATGACAGCACGACCAGGAAGATCGCAAGCCCCGGCCAGATTGCCATCCACGGCGCGCTGGTCAGGAAGCGTTGGGCGGCGTTGAGCATGCTGCCCCAGGACGGCGCCGGTGGCTGCTGGCCGAGGCCGAGAAAGGACAGTGCGGCTTCGGCGATGATTGCGGCGGCGATCGATAGCGTCGCTTGCACCAGGAGCGCGGGCAGGATGTTGGGCAGGATGTGGACCAGCGCGATGCGCCAACGCGGATTGCCCATGGCGCGCGCCGCCTCGACATAATCCTCGACCTTGACGCTCATGACCTGGCCGCGGGTCAGGCGGATGAAGATCGGGGTCGCCGAGACGCCGATCGCGATCATCGCGTTGCCAAGGCTCGGGCCGAGAAAGGCCGCGAGCGCGATTGCCAGGATCAGGAACGGGCAGGCCAGCATCGCATCGGTGATGCGGCTGATCAGGGCGTCGATGAAGCCGCCGCGATAGCCGGCGAGCAATCCGAGCGGCACGCCGATCGCAAGCGCGATGCCGACCGAGATCACGCCGGCGAGCAGCGAGGCGCGGGCGCCGAACACGATTCGCGCGAGCACGTCGCGGCCGAGCTCGTCGGTGCCGAACCAGTGCTGCAGCGACGGCGCCTTGCGCACCAGCGACCAACTCGTCGCGATCGGATCATAGGGCATGATCAGCGGCGCGAAGAGGGCGAGCAGGACAAACAGCGCGATCACGGCGAGGCCGAGCACGGCGCCGTTGCGCTTCATCAGTCTTCGCCAGGCGCGCCGCGCCGGGCTCTCCAGCGTCTCGGCGGCGGCAAGCGAAGCGGATGTGCTGAGCGCAGCGTCGGTCATCCGATCAACCCCTCAGCCGCGGATTGACGAGGATGTAGGCAATATCGGCGATCAGGTTGAGCGTGATGTAGATCGTCGCTGTCGTCAGCACCACGCCCTGCACGACGGCATAGTCGCGGTTGAACACGGCATCGACGATCAGCTTGCCGAAGCCCGGGATCGAGAAGATCTGCTCGGTGAGCACCGCGCCCGACAGCAGCGTGCCGAGCTCGAGCGCGCCGAGCGTGATGATCGGCGTCAGCGCGTTGCGCATCGCGTGCTTGAGGATCACCGTGCGCTCGGACAGGCCCTTCGCCCGCGCGGTGCGGACATAGTCGCTCTCCAGCACTTGCAGCATCGCGCTTCGCGTATGCCGCATCAGGATCGCGGCGATCGCGTTGCCGAGCACGAAGGCCGGCATGACGGATGCGGCGAGGCTCGCGCGCCAGTTTTCGCTGAGCGGTACGTAGCCGGAGGCCGGCAGCCAGCCAAGTTCGACCGAGAACAGGAAGATCAGCATGATGCCGAGCCAGAAATTCGGCGTCGAGATCCCCCACAGCGCGAACAAATTGGCGCCGTAGTCCCACGCCGTGCCCATCTTCACCGCCGAGATGATGCCGGCGGGAATGCCGATCAGGAAGGCGACCACGATCGCCATGCCGGCGATTTGCATCGTCACCGGCAGCTTCTGCGCGATCAGGCTCGATACCGGCATCTTGTTGCGCAGCGACTCGCCGAAGTCGCCCATCAGCACGCCCTTGACCCAATAGGCGTATTGCACCGGGATCGGCTGATCCAAATGGTATTGCTGGCGGATCTGCTCGATGACGGCCGGATCGCGCTCCTCGCCGGCCATCACGAGCGCCGGATCGCCGGGCAGCAGATGTTGCAGCGAGAAGATCAGGAGCGAGACGAAGAACAGCGTCGGGATCAGCTGAGCCAGCCGCTTGGCGAGGAAGTTCAGCATTGTCGGTCCCGCGTACCCTGCGCCGTGGCGATCATTTCAATTTCAGCCCGACCACGCGCACCAATCCATCCGGCATCTGCCGGTAACCTTCGACCTTGGCGGAGTGCGCGATCAGCAGCGTCCGGTGATAGAGATAGATGATCGGCTCGTCATTGAGCACGATCCTGGTCATCTTCTCGTAGATCGCCTTGCGCTGGGCGGGATCGTTGATCAGCCGCGCATCTTCCATCAGCTTGTCGGCTTCCGCGTTGGAATAGCCGCCGTCGTTCTGCGGCGCCTTGGTGTGCAGGAAGACATAGGAATTTCCGTCAGGATCGATCCGGCCGCTCCAGTTGATCTGAAACACCTGGAATTCGCCGGCCTGGGCCTGCTTGAACGTCGTCGCGAATTCGACCACGCGGATCTTGATGTCGAAGCCTGCCTCGGCCGCCATCGACTGCACGACCTGGGCCACGGCTTCGTTCTCGGCTCCTTTGGGGACCATGTAGTCGATCGCGACGGGCAGCGTGACACCGGCCTCCTTCAGCAGCGCCTTGGCCTTGGCGACGTCGCGTCCCCGAACCGGAAACGTCTTCTGATAGTACGGATGCGTCGGGCTGACCCACTGATTGCCCGGCGTGAACTCGCCGTTGAAGACGACCTGGTTGAGCGCCTCCCGGTCGATCGACAGGTCGAGCGCCTGGCGCACCTTTTCCGACTGGCTGAGCGGCCCCTTGCTCTTGTCGTTGCCGATGTTGATGGTGAGGCCGAGATAGCCGAGTTCAGGTGCGGTCGACAGCACGAGCCGCTTGTCGGCGCGGACATCCTTGATATCGGTGGCGAGCACGCGCTCGATCAGATCGAGCCCGCCGGACTTCAGATTGGCGAGCCGCACTGTGGCGTCGACGATGGGAAGGAACACGATGCGATCGATGAAGACGTTGTCCTTGTTCCAGTAATCCCCGAATTTCTCGAACACCATGCGGTCCTGCTGCACGCGTTCGACGAATTTGTAGGGGCCGGCGCAGACCGGATGCAGCCCGAATTTGTCGCCCGCTTCCTTCACAGCCTTCGGCGAGACCATCATGCCGGCGCGGTCGGTCAACTGGGCGATCAGCGGCGAGTAGGGCGTCTTGAGCACCAGTTTGATGGTCAGGGGACCGACGACGTCGACATGGTCGAGCGCGGCCAATTCCGGTTTGCGAAACGAGGTCGGCAGCGTGAGATGGCGCTCCAGCGAGAATTTGGCGGCTTCGGCGTCGAACGGCTCACCATCGTGGAACTTGACGCCCGGCCGGAGCTTGATCGTCATCTCCTTGCCGTCGGCCGAGTTCTCGTAGGACAGCGCGAGCTGCGGAACGATATTCAGCTTCTCGTCAATGTCGAACAGCTTGTCGCAGAAGGCCGAAAAGACGATGCGGCCGACATAGGTGCGTCCGACCGAGGGATCGAGGATGTCGGGGTCCTCGGCGAGCCCGATGCGAAGCGTCGTCTCGGCACGCGCGCTCGTTCCGCACCAGGTCACGAGGGCTGCCATCAGGACCGCCAAGCGCCAAAATCTCATCGCCAACCCCTTATCCGCTACGCCTTTATTCCCTACGAATAACCCCGGGCCGTCCCGAGGCTTCCGCCGCATTGAACGCCGCCACCAGCTTTTCCAGCGTCGGCGAGAATCCGCCATCGGACGGCACGATCGCCTCCGCGCCGGGCAGCTCGCCCGTCCGGTGACAGGCCGTTGCATATCCGGTGCCATCTTCGCGCAACTGCGGCACTTCGCTGCGGCAGCGCGCGATCACATAGGGGCAGCGGGTATGGAAGCGACAGCCGGAGGGCGGATTGAGCGCGCTCGGCAACTCGCCCTCCAGCACGATGCGGCTGCGTTTGGCGCGCGGCTTCGGCACCGGGATCGCCGACAGCAATGCGCGGCTATAGGGATGGCGCGGCGCGGTGAACAGCGCCTGTGCATCCGCGGTCTCGACGATGGTGCCGAGATTCATCACGGCGACGCGGTCGGCGATGTGCTTCACCACGGCGAGATCGTGCGAGACGAAGATGTAAGCGAGCTTCAGGCGATCCTGCAGGTCACGCAGCAAATTCAGGATCTGGGATCGGATCGAGACGTCGAGCGCCGACACCGGCTCGTCGCAGATGATCAGCTTCGGCTCGACCGCAAGGGCGCGCGCAATCGCGATGCGCTGGCGCTGGCCGCCGGAGAATTCATGCGGATAGCGGCGCGCGAAGCGCGGCTCGAGCCCGACCAGACGCAACAGCTCCTCGACGCGTTCGCGGCGGGCCGCCGCCGGGACGAGATTGTGCAGCGCCAGCGGCTCGGTCAGGATCTGGCTCACCGTCATGCGCGGGTTGAGCGACGCATAGGGGTCCTGGAAGATCAGCTGCGCATCGCGGCGGAACGCGCGCAATTGCTCGGCATTGAGCGTGCCGAGGTCGCGGCCCTCGAAGCGGATCCGTCCGGCATCCGGCTCGATCAGCCGCAGCACCAGGCGGCTGGCGGTGGATTTGCCGCAGCCGGATTCGCCGACCAGCGCCAGCGTCTTGCCGGCCTCGACCGTGAAGCTGACGCCGTCGACGGCCTTCACATGGGCGGTCGGCCGGCCGAACAGCGAGCGTTCGGCGACGAAATGCTTCACCAGCCCTTCGACCTCGAGCAGAACAGTCATGACACCAGCCGCTCCAGCGGCGCGCGGAGGCAGCGCGAGGCGTGGGTCGCGCTCAGCATCGCCAGCGGCGGGGGTGATTTTGTGCAGGCATTCTCCATGAACGGGCAGCGTGCGGCGAAGCGGCAGCCCGCCGGCGGGTTCGCCATGTTCGGCACCATGCCCTCGATGGTGGCGAGATGGCTGGTGCGGCGGTCGAGCCGCGGGATCGAGCCGAGCAGGCCGACCGTGTAGGGATGCTGCGGATTGGCAAACAGCTCGTCGACCGGGGCGCGCTCGACGATCTCCCCGGCATACATCACCGCGACCTCGTCGCAGACTTCGGCGACGACGCCGAGATCGTGGGTGATCAGGATGATCGCCGCACCACTCGCGGCCTTCAGCTCGCGCATCAGATCGAGAATCTGCGCCTGCAACGTGACGTCGAGTGCGGTGGTCGGCTCGTCGGCGATCAGGAGCTGCGGGTCGCAGGCCAGCGCCATCGCGATCATCACGCGCTGGCGCATGCCGCCGGACAGCTTGTGCGGATATTCGTCGATGCGTTTCTCGGGCGAGGGGATATGCACGCGGCGCAGCAGCTCGATGGTGCGCTCGCGCGCCGCGCGCCGGGAGCCGCCGCGGTGGCGCAAAATAGTCTCGGTGATCTGGTCGCCGATGGTGAAGCTCGGATTGAGCGAGGTCATCGGCTCCTGGAAGATCATGGCAAGCCGATTGCCGCGCAGGTCGCGCAGCGTCGCGTCAGGCACGTCGAGCAGGTCGAAGCCGTCGAAGCGGATCGCGCCGGACACCGCGGCGGATTGCTTCGGCAACAGCCCCATGATCGCGAGCGAGGTCACGCTCTTGCCGCAGCCGGACTCGCCGACCAGGCCGAGCGTCGCGCCGTTGGCGACGGACAGATCGACGCTGTCGACGGCATGCGTGGTGCGACCGTCGTCGCCGTGGAAGGTGACGCGCAGGCCCTCGATCTCGATCAGCGGGCCGGCGGTCATTCGCCGCTCTTGGTTGCCGCTGCGATGCCGGCCTCGATCCTGGCGCGATCGCTGATTCCGGCCGGGTTGGCGCGGGTCGGCATGAAGCCCCGGAACGGCACCCAGTGCTCGCGGCTGACCGCTTCCAGCCGCTCCAGCTCGCGCAGGGGATCGGCATGGTCGTCGACCCGCAGGTCCAGCGCCGGCCATTCCTCGGTGCCGTGGATCAGAAGCGCCGCGGACTGCTTGCCGCGCTTGTCGCCGCCGGCCGCTTCGCCGGCGAGCATCGCCTTGATCAGCCGTTCCGCGAACGGCAGCGTTTCGTTCGCCTCATAGACGCGTGCGGTCTCGTCGAGCACCGCAGGTCCGGCCAGCATGTTGCCGGCGATCGAAAAGCCTTCGCCGGCGATATGGCCGAACCAGTCGATGCAATCCTTGCCGGAGTGGGCAGCGATCCGGCCCTTGGCGTCCATGAGATGCACCTGCCGGCTGTCGCGGCTGTTGTCAGGCGCGAGCAGCGCCGAGACCACCTCATGCGGGCTCTTGCCGTCGCGCAGCAGCGCAAGGCCGTCGATGCCGTAATAGGGATTGACCAGCGCCTGCGTCGCAACGGCGCCGATCCCAGGTGCAATGTGCGGCACGAGAGCGCCAACCGCGAAGAACCGCGTCGCGACGGCGATGCCGAGCTGGCCGGTGGCGCTGTCGCGGGCGACGATCGACCAGGTCATCTCGCTTCTCTTCTCCCTCGCCCCGCTCTTTGCGGGGAGAGGGGTGGGGTGAGGGGCTTGTTCCGCGAAGATGATGAAAATCGAGTTCGCGGAGACTCCCCCTCACCCGGATCGCATCTTCGATGCGATCCGACCTCTCCCCGCAAGCGGGGCGAGGTGGAGTTTGAGGCTCGCTTCGCGATCCGACCGGACGTCATCATGCTGTGGCGATCACCTTGTGCTAGCGCCCTGCGGCGTAGCCCTGCATGCCGCGCGGGTTGGCGGCGGCGCGACGGCGGGGGCCGACCTTCGAGGCCGCGGTGAGCCGGCCTTCCGACCAATCGGGGCCAACCTCGACCACATGGCCGCGGCGCTTCAATTCGTCGATGGTCGATTTCGGCACGCGATTTTCCAGCACCAGCACGCCGGGCCGCGAGGTGCGTGGCCAGAACGAGATCGGGAAATGCTCGGAGTGCCAGGCCGGTGCGTCGATTGCCTCCTGCAAATTGAGCTTGGCGTGGACGTGGCGCAGGAAGAACTGGGTGATCCACTGGTCCTGCTGGTCGCCGCCCGGCGAACCCCAGGCGAGATACGGCTCGCCGTCGCGCAGCGCCATGGTCGGCGACAGCGTGGTGCGCGGCCGTTTGCCCGGCGCCAGCGAGGCCGGGTGGTTCTCCTCCAGCCAGAACATCTGGGCGCGGCTGCCGAGGCAGAAGCCGAGCTCGGGAATCACCGGCGAAGATTGCAGCCAGCCGCCCGACGGCGTCCCCGAGATCATGTTGCCGGCCTTGTCGATGATGTCGAAATGCACGGTATCGCCGCGCACCTCGCCGAACCGGCCGACGGTCGGCTCACCCGCGCCCATGGCGCCGACCGCTTCGCGATGCCCTTCGGCATGTCGCAATTTGACGACACCACCGAAGCCTTCGACCGAGCCGGGGCGGAAGTCGAGCGAAGCCTTGTCCCTTGAGATCAGCTTGCGCCGTTCGTTGTTATAGGTGTCGGACAGCAGCGTCTCGATCGGGATGTTCGTGAATTTCGGGTCGCCATAGAACGTCTCGCGATCGGCATAAGCGAGCTTGGCGGCTTCGATCTGCAGATGGATGAAGTCGGGGCCTGCGGGATCGAGCCCGTCGAGCTCAAAGCCCTTCAGCAGCGCGAGTTGCTGCAGCATCACCGGACCCTGGCTCCAGACCCCGGCCTTCTGCACGGTGTAGCGGCCGTAGTCATAGGTCAGCGGCGCTTCGATGGTCGGCTGCCAGCGCGCCATGTCGTCGGCCGACAGCACGCCGCGATGCGGCGAGCCGGAGACGTCCATCACCTCCTGGGTGCGGCAGAACTTGTCGATCGCTTCCGCGACGAAGCCCTTCGACCACGCCTGCCGCGCGCGCTCGATCTGCGCCACGCGGTCGCCGCCGGCGCTCTCTGCTTCAGTCAGGATACGAGTGTAAGTCTCCGCGAGCTTCTTGTTGGTGAAGATGGTGCCGGGCTTCGGCACCTCGCCGTTGGGCAGATAGACATCGGCCGAGGTGGTCCAGTATTTCCGGAAAAGCTGTTCGACGGTCTTGACGGTGGCTGACGCACGCTCGACCAACGGATAGCCGTCGCGGGCATAGGCGATCGCGGGCTCCAGCACGTCGCGCAGCTTCAATGTGCCGTAGTCGCGCAAGAGCAGCATCCAGGATTCGAACGTGCCGGGCACGCAGGCGGCGAGCAGGCCGGTGCCGGGCACCATCTCGAGGCCCTCGCTGCGGTAATGCGCGATCGTTGCCTTCGCGGGCGCCGGGCCCTGGCCGCAGATCACCTCGGTCTTGCCGCGCTTCACGTCGTGCACGATGATCGGCACGTCGCCGCCGGGGCCGTTCAGATGCGGCTCGACGACCTGCAACGTGAAGGCAGTTGCCACCCCCGCATCAAAGGCGTTGCCACCCTTCTCCAGCGTCGCCATGCCGACCGCGGTCGCGATCCAGTGCGTCGAGGTGACGACGCCGAAGGTGCCTTCGATCTCGGGCCTTGTGGTGAATGGATCGGGATTGACGTTGCTCATGGCGATTCACCGTTAGGCGGTTTGTTCTTCGATTTGTTCTGGCGCGACTTGCACGCGCGCACTTGATCACAGCCGGGCTGGTATGCCAACCGCTTGGTGGACATGGCCGCTCCCATCCGCGTGATCATGCCGGAACGGCGGCGGCAGGGCTGTTGACCGCGTGGCAGGCGACGCCGTCGATCAGTTCCGGCGCCCTCTCGCGGCAGAGATCGAAGGCGAGGGGACAGCGCGGGTTGAACGCACAGCCTGAGGGCGGATCGATCGGGTTGGGAATCTCGCCCTTGACCGGGATGCGCTGGCGGCCGGACATCGCAAGATCCGGAACCGCGCCGAGCAGCATCTTCGTGTACGGCATCCTCGGGTTCTCGAACAGTTTCCGGCCCTCGGCGATCTCGACGATGCGGCCGAGATACATCACGCCGATCCTGGTCGCCATGTGGCGGACAACCGCCAGATTGTGGCTGATGAACAGATAGGTCAGGCCGAACTTGTCCTGGAGGTCGCGCATCAGATTGAGGATCTGCGCCTGCACGGAGACGTCGAGCGCCGAGGTGGGCTCGTCGCAGACGATGAACTCGGCTTCGGACGCCAATGCGCGGGCGATCGCGATGCGCTGGCGCTGGCCGCCGGAAAACTCGTGCGGGAATTTTTGGCCGTCGTCGGGGTGCAGGCCGACCAGCGAAAGCAATTCGCC
Organism: Bradyrhizobium oropedii; assembly: GCF_020889685.1. GTDB lineage: Bacteria > Pseudomonadota > Alphaproteobacteria > Rhizobiales > Xanthobacteraceae > Bradyrhizobium > Bradyrhizobium oropedii. The sequence goes on along the minus strand of NZ_JACMYO010000012.1, from coordinate 55,124 downwards.
GACCCGGGCCTTGATGTCGCGCTCCCCCTGGATCAGGTCGAAGGCGCGGATCGGCTCGGCGACGATGGCGGCGACCCGGTAGCGCGGATTGAGGCTCGCATAGGGATCCTGAAAAACCATCTGGATGCGCCGGCGCAGCCGGCGGCGCGCCTGGCCCTGCCGCGGATCGGTCATCGAGATGCCGTCGATGATGACTTCGCCCGAACTCGGCGGCAGCAGGCCGACGACCATGCGCGCAACGGTGGTCTTGCCGGAGCCGGATTCGCCGACCAGCGCAAAGGTCTCGCCGCGCTTGATGTCGAAGCTGACACCGTCGACGGCTTTCAGAAGCTCGAGATGGCCACCCTCGAGCACGCGGTTGAGCCATGGCTTCGAGACGTCGAAGACGCGGCGCAGGTTCCTGACCTCGATCAACGTCCCGCTCATGCCGCGGTCTCCTTCGCGGGCTCGAACAGATGGCAGGCGACGGATTGCGTGCCCTGCCGGATCGGCTCAGGCCGCTCGATGCAGCAGCGATCGAACGCAAACGCGCAGCGCGGATTGAACGGGCAGCCTGGCGGGATTGCCGACAGCCGCGGCATCGCGCCTGGAATCTGCACCAGGCGCTTGTCCTCGCCGGCGAGTGTCGGGATCGCGCCCATCAGGCCCTTGGCGTAGGGATGCAAGGGATTGCGCACCACCTCCTGCACCGGGCCGATCTCGGCGATGCGGCCCGAATACATCACCGCGACGCGGTCGCAGGTCTCGGCGATCACGCCCATGTCGTGGGTCACCAGCATCACGGCGGTGCCATGGTCGCGCCCGAGCCGCTTGATCAGCGCGATGATCTGCGCCTGCACCGAGACGTCGAGCGCGGTGGTCGGCTCGTCGGCGATGATCAACTCCGGCTCGGCGCAGATCGCGAGCGCGATGACGACGCGCTGGCGCATGCCGCCGGAGAATTCATGCGGATAGCCGTCGATGCGCTTCTCCGGCGCGGGAATGCCGACCTCGGCCAATAGATCGATGGCGCGCCTGCGTGCGGCGCTTTCGCTTAAGTCGGTGTGGGTGCGAATGGTCTCGATGATCTGGTCGCCGATCCGGTAGAGCGGATTGAGGCTGGTCAGCGGGTCCTGGAAGATCATGCCGATCCGCTTGCCCCTGACGCGGCGGATCTCCTCCGGGGGAAGATGGTCGATCCGCGTGCCCGACAGCTCGATCTCGCCGCCGGAGATGCGGCCGGGCGGATCGATCAGCCCGATCACGGCAAGGCCCGTGACCGATTTGCCGGCGCCGGATTCGCCGACCACGCCGAGCACCTCGCCCTTGGCGATCTCGAACGACACGCCGTTGATGGCGCGCAAGGTGGCGCGGCGGGTGACGAATTCCACCTCGAGGTTACGCACGGAAAGAACAGGTTGGGTCATCGGAGCTTCGGGTTGAGTGCGTCGCGCAGCCAGTCGCCGAGCAGGTTGATGGAGAGGATCAGGCCCGCGAGCGCAATGCCCGGGAAGGCGACGATCCACCATTCGCCGGCGAACAGATAGTTGTTGCCGATCCGGATCAGGGTGCCGAGCGACGGCATGGTGTCGGGCATGCCGGCGCCGAGGAACGACAGCGTCGCCTCGGTGATGATGGCGAGCGCGAGGTTGATGGTGGCGATCACCAGGATCGGTCCCATGGTGTTCGGCAGCACGTGGCGGAACATGATCTTCGGCGCCGGCAGGCCGATCAACTGCGCCGCAGCGACATAGTCCTTGTTCTTCTCGACCATGACCGAGCCGCGCACGGTGCGGGCATACTGCACCCAGAAGCTGAGGCCGATCGCGATCACGAGCACGCCAAGCGTGCTCATCTCGTCGAGCCGGTTGCCGAGCAGCGATTTGGCGACGCCGTTGACCAGCAGCGCGATCAGGATCGCCGGGAAGGTGAGCTGCACGTCGGCGATCCGCATGATCACGGTGTCGACCACGCCGCCGAAATAGCCGGCGATCAGGCCAAGGGTGATGCCGAGCGCGCCGGCGAACACCACGCCTGCGATGCCGACCGCAAGCGAGATGCGCAGGCCGTAAAGGATCGCCGAGAGCACGTCGCGGCCCTGCTCGTCGGTGCCGAGCAGGAACGGGCTCTGGCCATCGGCGGTCCACAGCGGCGCGATCCGCGAGTTGAGCAGCTGCAGCTGCGCCGGATCGAACGGATCCTGCACCGCGAGCCATGACGCAAAGATCGCCAGCAGGAAGAACAGCAGCGTGATGGAGGCTGCGACCATCGTCAGCCTGGAGCGGCGGAACGAATAGAAGATGTCGCTGTCGAGCGCGCGCCTGACCCAGCCGGCAGGTGCCTGGTGGTCTTGCGTGCGATGGGGGACGACGGCGTCGGACATGGTTTGGTCCCTCACGCCGCGCGGCCGACGGTCGACCGCAAGCGCGGATCGACCACGGTGTAGAGGATGTCGACCACGAGATTGATGGTGACGAAGATCAGCGAGACCATCAGGAGATACGCGGCCATGATCGGGATATCGACATTCTGCACGGCCTGCACGAACAGAAGCCCCATGCCCGGCCATTGGAACACGGTTTCGGTGATGATCGAGAAAGCAATAACCGAGCCAAACTGCAGGCCGGCCACCGTGATCACCGGAACCAGCGTGTTCTTCAGCGCGTGGCCGAAATGGATCGCGCGCGTGGTCAGCCCGCGGGCGCGGGCAAAGCGGATATAGTCGGTGCGCAGCACTTCCAGCATTTCGGCGCGCACCAGCCGCATGATCAGGGTCATCTGGAACAGCCCGAGCGTGATCGCCGGCATGATGATCGCCTTCCAGCCGGAGACGGTGAGGAGCCCGGTCGACCACCAGCCGAGCTTCACCACGTCGCCGCGGCCGAAGGAGGGCAGCCAGCCCAAGGTCACGGCGAACAGATAGATCAGTAGGATGCCGATCAGGAAGGTCGGCAGCGAAATGCCGATCAGTGATATCGCCTGGAATAATCTGGCGAGAATGGTGTCTCGGCGCAGCGCCGAATAGACCCCCATCAGGATGCCGGCCACCATCGCAAAGATGGTGGCGACGATCGCAAGCTCCAGCGTCGCCGGCATGCGCTCCGCCAGCAGCGATGAGACCGGCAGGCGGAACTGGTAGGACACGCCGAACTTGAACTGCAGCGCATTGATGAAGTAGCGGCCGAACTGCACCAGCACGGGATCGTCGAGGCCGAGCGACTGCCGGATCGAGGCGCGTTCCGCCGCCGAGGTGTCGATCGAGACGATCTGGTTCACCGGATCGCCGGCGAAGCGGAACATCGCGAACGCGATGATGCCGACGGCGAGCATGACGCCGATGGCCTGGAGGAAGCGGCGAAGAGTGAAAGCGAGCATCTCTACCTTTCACTGCTTTTGACAATTGGCGCGCGGCTTTGCGCGACCGGAAAACGCGAGGTCCCGGAAGCCTGCGCTTCCGGGACCCAATTCGCCATAGCCACTATTCACCCTGTTTGGTCGCCCAGTACAGCAGCACCTGGTTGTCCGCGCGCTGGGTCAATTTGACTTTCTTCGACACGCCCCACACCAGCGGTTGCTGATGCAGCGGAATGTAGCCGTAATCCTTGATGACGATTTCGTAGGCCTGCTTGATCAACTGGTCGCGCTTGGCCGTGTCGCTCTCGACCAGGACCTTGTCGGTGAGCGCGTCGACTTCCTTGTTGCAATAGCCGCCGAGATTGGCCTCGCCCCGGGTGGAATCCTTCGCATCGTCGCGGCAGCCGAGGATGTCGTGCAGCACGTTGTGCGAGTCTGATGTCGCGGGGGTCCAGCCCAGCATGAAGAACGAGGTCTGGTAACCGCCGGGCTTCAGCACCTTGCCGAAATACTGCGCCTTCGGCTGCGCCAGCAGGTTCACCTTGACGCCGATGCGGGCCAGCATGCCGACCACCGCCTGGCAGATCGCGGCGTCGTTGACGTAGCGGTCGTTCGGGCAATCCATCGTGACTTCGAAGCCGTTCGGATAGCCGGCGTCGGCCAACAGCTTCTTGGCGCCATCAGGATCGAGTTTCGGCCGGGTGAACTCCTTCGACAGCGGATAGAGTTCGGGGGCGATCATCAGGGTCGAGGGCGTCGACATGCCGCGCATCACGCGGGTCTTGATCAGATCGACGTCGATGGTCTTGTAGAAGGCTTCGCGGACCCTGATGTCCTTGAACGGATTCTTGCCCTTGATGTTGGAATACAGCAGCTCGTCGCGGGCCATATCCATGCCGATGAAGATGGTGCGGATCTCCGGCGCGGTCATCACGGTGGCGACGCCGCTGGAATTGACGCGCTGGATGTCCTGCAGCGGAACCGGCTCGATGACATCGACTTCGCCCGAGAGCAGCGCGGCGACGCGCGTGGCGTCGGAGCCGATCGGGGTGAAGATGATTTCCTTGAGATTATGCTCGGGCTTGCGCCAATAGCCGGGAAACGCCTTGAACACGGTCTTCACACCGGGCTGATGGCTCTCGATCGTGAAGGGGCCGGTGCCGTTCTCGTGCAGCGCCGCGTAGCTCGGCGTGGTTGCGGAGGCCGGCGTCGGTGCGACCGAGTTGTTCTCCTCGCACCACTTCTTGTCCATGATGTACCAGCTATCCCATTGCGAGGTCAGGATGGGATTGGGCGAGTCCAGCGTCACGTCGACGGTGTAGTCGTCGACCTTGGTGAATTTGGCGTCGGCCGGGACGTTGCTGAGGAAATTGGAGCCCTTGGCGCGGACGCGGTCCGCGGAAAACAGCACGTCGTCGGCGGTGAAGGGGTCGCCATTGTGGAATTTCACGCCCTTGCGCAGATGGAAGCGCCATTTGGTCGGGCTCAGCGTCTCCCAGCTTTCCGCCAGTGCCGGAATGATCTTGAGGTCCTTGTCGCGCGCGGTGAGGCCCTCATAGACGTGGGCGTGGTGCGCGATCGTCGTGGTTTCCTTCAACGTGTAGGGATCCAGCGACTTGAGCTCGCCCTGGTTGGCATACTTCAACGTCTGGGCCGATGCCGGCAAGGCAAGGGCAACCAGTGCGACGGCCGTCGCCGCAAACAAACTCCAACGTACCGACATGTGATCCCGCGTCCCCGTTTTTGTCCGCCGGCTGCTTTGTCCGGCTGGTATTATTGATCCATGTTGCCAGAGTTTACCGGCCGCGCAAGCGCGATTTCCCAAAGGGTTAACCTGTTTGCACGGGTGCAGCGCAATGAATGGGATTCGACAGTAGGCTGTTCGCCGCAAACGCGCGACATTCGACTTTCGGAGTGCCGCCTCCTGATCGCTGAAATGATCGGCGGCGCGCCCCGTTATGCCGGTCGCTCCAAAACGGTTTGGTTGACCATAACGGATGATTGAGGCCGACTGCACCTTGGGGCGGGTGGGGCCGACTTGCGCAACGCACCCCGTCGCGGCGATACTGAGGTGGGTCAGGCGCGTTTGAGGAGGCGGATATGAAAGTCAACGTCGAGATAGATTGTACGCCCCTTGAAGCGCGGCAGTTCTTCGGCTTGCCGGATGTGGCGCCGATGCAGAATGCCGTCATGGACAAGCTGCAGCAGCAGATGCTGTCGAACATCGATAAGATTTCGCCGGAATCGCTGATGCAGAGCTGGTTCACCTTCGATCCCAAGCTCGCCGAGCGCTTCCAGGACATGTTCGTGGCGATGGCCGGCTTCGGCGGCACGAGCAAGAAGAAATAGTGACCGGCATGGACAGGAGCGTTGATGGGACCGAACGCCGGTTGCGCCCGCCTAGCCTGTTCCTGATGCTGGCCGAAGCGCGCGGCGTGCTCGAGCTCAATTCGAGCCTGCTGCTGTCGCCCCTGCTGATGCAGGCGCCGAAGGGCGACGGCCACCCGGTGCTGGCGCTGCCGGGCTTCCTTGCCAGCGACCTCTCGATGGCGCCGATGCGGCGCTATCTGAAGGAGCTCGGCTACGACGCCTACGCCTGGAACATGGGCCGCAATTTCGGCGGGATTTCCAGCAGGCGGGCTGCGCTGCGCGACCTGCTGAAGCGGGTCCATGAAGCGTCCGGGCGCAAGGTCTCGATCATCGGCTGGAGCCTTGGCGGCGTCTATGCGCGCGACCTGGCGACACAGATGCCCGATCTGGTGCGCTCCATCATTACGCTCGGCAGTCCGTTCGCCGACGACATCCGCGCCACCAACGCGACCCGGCTGTATGAGCTGCTGTCCGGCGAGGCGGTGGACGACATCCCCGAGATTCGCGCCGCGATCGCCGGCGACATGCCGGTGCCGGCCACCTCGATCTATTCCCGCACCGACGGCATCGTGAACTGGCGCACCTCGCGGGTGCGGCCGTCAGCGACCGCCGAAAACATCGAGGTGCAACTGGCCAGCCATCTCGGCCTCGGTGTCAACCCGGCAGCGCTGTGGGCGATCGCGGACCGGCTGGCGCAGTCGGAAGGCGAGTTCCGGCATTTTGACCGGTCGGGCCCCTTTGCCATTGCCTACGGGCCGGCAGAACAGGCACTATCCTGATCAGACGACGAGAAGCGCCGCCAAGGCGCCCGCGTGAGTAGGCTCTCGGGAGGAGATCATGAGCGACGCCAAGAAGCTGTCCTCGCTGGACGCATCGTTTCTGTATCTGGAAACGCCGGAAATGCCGATGCATGTCGGCAGCATGGCGATCTTCCGCCTGCCCGACGGCTACAAGGGCGACTTCTTCGAGGAATTCAAGGCGATGATCGCCTCGCGGCTGCACATCGCGCCGATCCTCAAGGCGCGCCTGCAGAAGGCGCCGCTCGACATCGATCATCCCTCCTGGGTCGAGGACGACCAGTTCGACATCGACCGCCATATCTTCCGCGCCAGCCTGCCCGCGCCGCGCGATCGCGCGACGCTGGAGCGCATCGTCGGCTGGATGCACGCCAAGCTCTTGAACCGCGCCCGCCCGCTCTGGGAGTTCTACGTCTTCGAGGGCATGAAGGACAACGAGATCGGGCTCTATTCCAAGATGCACCACGCCTGTATCGACGGCGGCGCTGGTGCTGCGCTGACCAGCATGATCTACGACCTGACGCCGGTGCCGCGCGAGATCGAGCCGCCGAGCGCGAAAAAGGTCGCACAGGAGCCGCGCGACATCGCGGCCAATCTGATCGACGCCTATCAGCAGCTCTGGACCCAGCCGTTCGAGGCGGCCGCCGCCGCGCAGAAGAGCCTGGAGCTGCCGCGCTCGGGCAAGAGCGACCTCGGCTCGATCCTGTTCGACAACGCCATGTTCCAGATCGAGAGCGCGGTGAAGTTCGCAGGCTCCATGCCGACCGTTATGAAGAGCCTGTCCGACGTCGTCGCCAAGGTCGCCGATCCGAGGTCGCGTGAGAACCTGCAGGCGATGGCCTCGCCGCCGACCATCCTCAACAAGGCGATCTCGTCGGAACGCAGCTTTGCCGGCACCTCGATCTCGTTGTCGCGCGCCAAGGCGCTGGCCAAGGCCTCGGGCGGCAAGCTCAACGACGTCGTGCTGGCGCTCGCCTCCGGCGTGGTGCGGCGCTATCTGATCAGCCAGGGCGCGCTGCCCAACAAATCGCTGACCGCCGGCGTGCCGATCTCGCTGCGCGAGGAGGGCAATGCCGAATCCAACAACCAGGTGTTCGGGATGATCTGCTCGATCGCGACCGACATCGAGGATCCCCGGAAGCGGCTGGAAACCATCATCGCGCAGTCCACCAAGTCCAAGGAGATGTCGCATCCGCTGCGCGCCCTGGTGCCGCAGGTGACCAACATCTCGCTGCTGGGTGCGCCGATCCTGGTGCAGATCCTGGCGCTGCTCTACAGCCGCTCCGATCTCTCCAACGTGCTGCCGCCGGCGACCAACATCACGGTCTCGAACGTGCCCGGGCCGCGGCAGACGCTGTACGCGGCAGGCGCCGAGCTGCTGCACATCTTCCCGGTTTCGATCTCGACCCACGGCGTGGCGCTCAACATCACCGTGCAGAGCTACCGCGATCAGCTCGATTTCGGCTTCATCGTGGGTGCCAACATCATTCCCCACGTGCAGGTGATGTGCGACATGCTGCCGCTCGAGTTCGATGCACTCGAGGCGGCGTTCGCTCCCCCGCCCGCGGACATCAAGGGCGCGGCTGAATAGGAATTTCACGATGATCGAGATGCCACCGCTGCAGTTCGCCGAGACGAACGGCATCCGCATGGGGTTTTACGAAGCAGGCCCCAAGACCGACACGCCGCCGGTGGTGCTGTGCCACGGCTGGCCTGAACTGGCGTTCTCCTGGCGCCACCAGATCAAGGCGTTGGGCGATGCCGGCATCCGGGTGATCGCGCCGGATCAGCGCGGCTACGGCGCGACCGACCGGCCGGAGCCGGTCGAAGCCTACGACATGGAGCACCTGACCGGCGATCTCGTCGGCCTGCTCGACCATCTCAAGATCGACAAGGCGATCTTCGTCGGTCACGACTGGGGCGGCTTTGTCGTCTGGCAGATGCCGCTCAGGCATCCGACGCGAGTCGCCGGCGTCGTCGGCGTCAACACGCCGCATTGGGACCGGGCGCCGATGGATCCGATCGCGCTGTTCCGCCAGCGCTTCGGCGACCATATGTACATCGTCCAGTTCCAGGACCCGGCGCGCGAGCCGGACCGCATCTTCGGCAGCCGGGTCGAGCAGACCTTTGACGCCTTCATGCGCAAGCCGGCCGCCCGTCCGCCCGGTGCGCCGGAGGAGCAACCGATCGCCGGTGTCGGCGCCTCGGCCCGGCTCAATTTGGCGTTTCCGCAGATGATCGCGAATTATGACGCCAAGCATGATCCACGGACGCCGATCCTGTCGGCGGAGGAGAAGAAGGTGTTCGTCGACACCTTCACCAAGACCGGCTTCACCGGCGGCATCAACTGGTATCGCAACTTCACCCGCAACTGGGAACGCTCGGCCGGGCTCGACCACAATGTGCGGGTGCCGTCGCTGATGATCATGGCCGAGAACGACGCGGTGCTGCCGCCTTCGGCCGCCGACGGCATGGAGAGACTGGTGCCCGATCTCGAAAAGCATCTGGTCCACGACAGCGGCCATTGGACGCAGCAGGAAAAACCTGACGAGGTCAGCGCCAAGCTGATCGAATGGCGCAGAAAGCGGTTTGGGTAACGACGAGACGGTAGAGCCGTCATTGCGAGCGAAGCGAAGCAATCCATCTGCCCGCATATGAGGTGAGATGGATTGCTTCGTCGCTTCGCTCCTCGCAATGACGGGTGGAAAGACATGGGGGCACTTCCGACATGGCGTCCGGCAACAGACTGAGTCCGATTCCGCATCCACCGACGAAGCCGGTGGTCGGCAACATGCTGTCGCTGGATTCGACTGCGCCGGTGCAGCATCTGGTCAAGCTCTCCAAGGAGCTCGGGCCGATCTTCTGGCTCGACATGATGGGCGCGCCGCTCGTGATCGTGTCCGGCCACGACCTCGTCGACGAGCTCTCCGACGAGAAGCGCTTCGACAAGGCGGTGCGCGGTTCGCTGCGGCGGGTGCGCGCGGTCGGCGGCGACGGGCTGTTCACCGCCGACACCAGGGAGCCGAACTGGAGCAAGGCGCACAACATCCTGATGCAGCCGTTCGGCAATCGCGCCATGCAGTCGTATCACCCGAGCATGGTCGATATCGCCGAGCAGCTGGTCAAGAAATGGGAGCGCCTCAACGCCGACGAGGAGATCGAGGTCGTCCACGACATGACGGCGCTGACCCTCGACACCATCGGTCTCTGCGGCTTCGACTACCGCTTCAATTCGTTCTATCGCCGCGACTACCATCCTTTCGTGGAATCGCTGGTGCGCTCGCTCGAAACCATCATGATGACCCGCGGCCTGCCGCTCGAGGGTCTGTGGATGCAGAAGCGGCGCAAGACGCTGACCGACGACGTCGGCTTCATGAACAAGATGGTCGACGAGATCATCGCCGAACGGCGCGGCAATACCGACGTGACCAGTGACAAGAAGGACATGCTGGCCGCGATGATGACCGGCGTCGACCGCGCCACCGGCGAGCAGCTCGACGACGTCAACATCCGCTACCAGATCAACACCTTCCTGATCGCCGGCCATGAGACCACCTCTGGCCTGCTGTCGTGCACGATCTATGCGCTGCTGAAGCATCCCGAGGTGCTGAAGAAGGCCTATGAGGAGGTCGATCGCGTCCTTGGTCCTGACGTCAATGCGCGGCCGACCTATCAGCAGGTGACGCAGCTCACCTACATCACCCAATGCCTGAAGGAGGCGCTGCGGCTGTGGCCGCCAGCGCCGGCCTATGGCATTGCGCCGCTCAACGATGAGACGATCGGCGGCAAATACCGACTGAAGAAGAACACTTTCATCACCGTGCTGGTGATGGCGCTGCATCGCGATCCCTCGGTCTGGGGTCCGAACCCCGATGTGTTCGATCCCGAGAATTTCAGCCGCGAGGCCGAGGCCAAGCGCCCGATCAACGCCTGGAAGCCGTTCGGCAACGGACAGCGCGCCTGCATCGGCCGCGGCTTTGCCATGCACGAGGCGGCGCTGGCGATCGGGATGATCCTGCAACGCTTCAAGCTGCTCGACGTGCATCGCTACCAGATGCACCTGAAGGAGACGCTGACCGTCAAGCCTGACGGCTTCAGGATCAAGGTGCGGCCGCGCGACGACAGGGATCGCGGCGCCTTCGCCGGCAGCACAGGCGCGGTTGCGGCCGCGCCGAAGGTTCAGCGCGCGCCGACCACGCGTCCCGGCCACAACACGCCGATGCTGGTGCTCTACGGCTCCAACCTCGGCTCGGCCGAGGAGTTGGCGACCCGCATGGCCGATCTCTCCGAGATCAATGGCTTCTCGGTGCGCCTCGGACCGCTGGACGATTATGTCGGCAAGCTGCCGGAAGAGGGCGGCGTGCTGATCATCTGCGCCTCCTACAACGGCGCGGCGCCCGATAACGCAACGCAATTCGTCAAATGGCTGGAGAGCGACCTGCCGAAGGACGCTTTTGCGAAGGTGCGCTACGCAGTGTTCGGCTGCGGCAACAGCGACTGGGCGGCGACCTACCAGTCGGTCCCGCGCTTCATCGACGAGCAGTTGACCAAAAACGGCGCCAGGGCGGTCTATCCGCGCGGCGAGGGCGATGCGCGCAGCGATCTCGACGGCCAGTTCCAGAAATGGTTCCCGGAGGCGGCGAAGGTCGCGACCAAGGAATTTGGCATCGACTGGAATTTCACCCGTACCGCCGAGGACGAGCCGCTCTACGCGATCGAGCCGGTGGCACAGGGGGCGGTCAACACCATCGTGACGCAGGGCGGCGCGGTGCCGATGAAGGTGCTCGCCAACAGCGAGCTGCAAAACAAGGAAGGCGCCCATCCCTCGGAGCGCTCGACCCGGCATATCGAGGTCGAGCTGCCGGCCGGCCTGAAGTATCGCGTCGGCGATCATCTCAGCGTGGTACCGCGCAACGATCCGACCCTGGTCGATTCCGTCGCGCGCCGCTTCGGCTTCCTGCCGGCCGACCAGATCCGTTTGCAGGTCTCGGAAGGCCGCCGCGCGCAATTGCCGGTCGGCAACGCCGTGTCGGTCGGGCGGCTGCTCACCGAGTTCGTCGAGCTGCAGCAGGTCGCGACCCGCAAGCAGATCCAGATCATGGCCGAGCACACGCGCTGCCCGGTGACCAGGCCGAGGCTGATGGCCTATGTCGGCGACGACGACGCATCGGCCGCGCGCTACCGCACCGAGGTGCTGGCCAGGCGCAAATCGGTGTTCGACCTGCTCGAGGAATATCCGGCCTGCGAGCTGCCGTTCCACCTCTACCTTGAAATGCTGTCGCTGCTGGCGCCGCGCTATTACTCGATCTCGTCGTCCCCGGCCGGCGAGGCGCAGCGCTGCAGCGTCACCGTGGGCGTGGTGGAAGCGCCTGCGAGCTCGGGGCGCGGCATCTACAAGGGCATCTGCTCGAACTATCTGGCGCGCCGCCGCGCCGGCGACACCGTCCACGCCACCATCAAGGAAACCAAGGCGGGCTTCCGCCTGCCTGACGACAACGCCGTGCCGATCATCATGATCGGGCCCGGCACCGGGCTCGCTCCGTTCCGCGGCTTCCTGCAGGAGCGCGCCGCGCGCAAGGCACGGGGCGCGACGCTGGGCCCCGCGATGCTGTTCTTCGGCTGCCGCCATCCCGAGCAGGATTTCATCTATGCGGACGAGCTGAAGGCATTCGCAGCCGACGGCATCGGCAATCTTTACACCGCTTTCTCGCGCGCCGACGGGCCTAAGACCTATGTGCAGCACCTCGTCGCCGCGCAGAAGGACCAGGTCTGGGAGCTGATCCAGAAGGGCGCGATCGTCTATGTCTGCGGCGACGGTGGCAAGATGGAGCCCGACGTCAAGACGACCCTGATGTCGATCTATCGCGAGCGCACCGGTGTCGACGCCGATGCCGCCGCGCGCTGGATCGAGGAAATGGGCACCCGGAACCGCTACGTGCTCGACGTCTGGGCCGGTGGCTAGCCTCAATCCGGCCGCTACATGTTACAAGCCGCCGCATGATTCCATGGGAAAAGATCGATACCGCGCGCATTCCCGGCACCGAAGGTGAATTGCGCCTGATGCGGCGAGGCCGCGAATTCTCGATCATGCTCGGCACCAACGAGCTGATGAACAGCCGCCTGTCAGGCTCGGAAGCCGCACTGGCGACGCTTGCTGCGAAGAAGATCGAGCAGGTCGCAAAGCCGCATTTTCTGATCGGCGGCCTCGGCATGGGCTTTACGCTGCGGGCGGCGCTCGCGGTGTTGGGGCGCGATGCGCAGATCGTGGTGGCCGAACTGGTGCCGGCCGTGGTTGCCTGGGCGAGGGGCCCGATGGCCGAGATATTCGGCGACAGCCTGAACGATCCGCGCGTCAGCATCAGGGAGACGGATGTCGCTGACGTGATCGAGCGTCATCCGCGCAGCTTCGATGCCATTCTCCTCGATGTCGACAACGGCCCAGAAGGTCTGACCCGCAAGGCCAATGACGGGCTTTATGATGTCTCCGGGCTCAAGATCGCGCACAACGCATTGCGACGTGGTGGCGTGCTCGCCGTCTGGTCGTCCGGCCCGAATGCCAAGTTCCCGAAATCGCTGTCCCGGGCGGGGTTCGCGGTCAACGAAATTGCCGTCCGCGCCACCGGCCGAGGCCGCGGCGTGCGCCACGTGATCTGGGTCGCGGTCAAGGAGTAGCCGGCATCGCTGTTGCGACGCAGCAAGGCCGCCAGGGGCGCCATTCGGTTCGATTGTATTGAAAATCGGGGGCCGTTGGGTTTCACTCCGCGGCACGTGAGGCCTCGAGCCCTTGGTCAGTCGGATGCAGGCGACGTCGAATTTTGGGGTGCAGGAGACGCACGGGATCCTGGACCGCTTCCAGGCCGAATTCCGTGGCTCCAGCGAAGGGCTCGGCTGGTCGTCGGCGTATGCCTCGGTGCAGCGTGAACGGCCGTTTGACGGGCACTTCCACGCGCTGTCGGACAATCTGATGGTGCTGCATCGTGGCGGTCCGGTCGACATCACCTATGTGATGGACGGCAAGTCGGTCGCCCGGCACATCCCGCGCGGCGGCGTGTTCTTCCTGCCGGCGGGGCACGCCTGCAACGTGGTGCTGCGCGAGGCGCTCGAATCCACCCACATCTATCTGCGGTCCGACTTGTTCGCGGGCCGCGACGGAGCGCCGAGCCTGATCGGCGGGCTGGCGCCGATGCTCGGCGATCAGGATGCGGTGCTGGAGCATCTCGCCGCGGCGATCGGCGACACCATCACCAGCGGCCTGCCGGCCTCGTCGTTGTTCATCGATCCGATCGCGCAGGCGATCGCCAACCGCTTTGTCGCGATCAACTTCCACAAGCCGAGCGTGGAGGCCGGCAAGCACCCGAACCTGCTCAGCACCAGGCAAATGGCGCGCATCCGCGAGTTCGTCGACGCCAATCTCGATACCGATATCCGGCTCGACCAGCTGGCGGAGCTGTGCGGCCGCAGCACCGAATATTTCGTGCGGCTGTTCAAGGCGACCAGCGGCATCTCACCCTACCAATATGTGCTCAATCTGCGTATCGAGCGGGCGAGAGCGCTGCTCGCCGACGAGACGCAGAGTCTCGCCGACATCGCGCTCGCCTGCGGCTTCTCCCATCAGGAGCATTTCACCCGCATGTTCCGCCGCTTCGCCGGCGTGACGCCGGGGCGATACCGGCGCAGCCATTAGGCGCGGCGGCCGGGACGGACGAGGGCGGCACGGCCGGGTGGTGTCCCACCGGATGATTTTTCCGGTTTTGTGCAGATTTTCTCCGGTTTCGTGCAGGCCCGGCGCGGCCGCCCGCCGCTAGCTTTCTCCCAACAAGATGAGACTGCCGGTTCGCCGGCTTGGGAGAAATGCCATGAGCACCGCGACGCCGGACGCCGGAAGCGCATCCGTCGCACTTGCAGCAGCTGCGACCGATGCCCGCCAGGGCGCCTTTGCCTATTGCTCGCAGCAATATCGCGTGGTGTTCGGCGCCGGCACCTCGGCGCGGCTCGGCGAGGAGAGCGAGCGCCTTGGCATCAAGCGGGCGCTGGTGCTCACCACCCCCGAGCAGCAGGACCTCGGACGCCGGCTCGGCGCCGGCCTCGGCGACAGGCTCGCGGGGTTGTTCGCCGGCGCGCGCATGCATACGCCGGTCGAGGTCACCAACGAAGCGCTTGGCATCGTCGAATCCCGCGACATCGACGGGTTGGTCGCGATCGGCGGCGGCTCGACGGTCGGGCTCGGCAAGGCGTTGGCGCTGCGTACCGGGCTGCCGCATATCGCGATGCCGACCACCTACGCCGGCTCGGAGATGACGCCGATCCTCGGCGAAACCTCTAACGGCATCAAGACCACGCAGCATTCCCAGGATCTGGTCCCGGACACCGTCATCTACGACGTCGATCTCACGGTCAGCCTGCCGCCGCACATCTCCGCCGCGAGCGGCTTGAATGCGATCGCGCACGCCGTCGAGGCGCTTTATGCGCCCGACGCCAATCCGCTGACCTCGCTGATGGCCGAGGAAGGCATCGCCGCGCTCGCGCGCGCGCTGCCCCGCATCATGACTGCGCCTGCCGACGCCGGAGCGCGGCGCGACGCGCTCTATGGCGCCTGGCTGTGCGGCGCGTGCCTCGGCGCGGTCGGCATGTCGCTGCACCACAAGCTCTGCCACGTGCTGGGCGGCATGTTCAACCTGTCGCATGCCGAAACCCACGCGATCGTGCTGCCCCATGCGGCCGCCTACAACGCCGCGGCCGCGCCTGAGGCGATGATCCGAATTGCGCGCGCATTGCGCGCGACGGATGCGCCGCAAGGGCTGTTCGACCTCGCGCGCCGGCTGGCGCTGCCGCGCCGGCTTGCCGACATCGGAATGCCCGAGGACGGCATCGCGCGCGCCGCCGAGATGGCCGTGCGCAGCCCCTATGCCAATCCAAGACCTGTGGAGCGCGTCGCGATCCAGGACCTGATCGCGGCGGCCTGGCGCGGCGATGCGCCTGCGCTGCACTGAACATCTCGAGATCAAAGGACAGCATGATGGCCAATTTCAACGAGCATGACCTCACCGACGAAGTTCTTCGCAGCTTCGCCAACACGCCGAACGCGCGGCTCAAATTCCTCATCGAGGAGACGGTCAAGTCGCTGCACGATCTGGTGCGCCGCACCGGACTCACCTTCGAGGAATGGAATCACGCGATCGAATTCCTGACCCGCACCGGCCAGACCTGCACGCCGCTGCGCCAGGAGTTCATCCTGCTCTCCGACGTGCTCGGGGTCTCGATGCTGGTCGACGCGATCAATCACCGCGAGCGCGAGGGCGCCACCGAGACCACGGTGCTCGGGCCGTTCTATGTCGGCGAACACCGCGTCACGCCGCACGGGGCCAATATCTCGGAAGGCATCGACGGCGAGGTGATGTTCGTGCAGAGCCGCGTCACCGACCTTGCCGGCAAGCCGCTCGTCGGCGCCGAGATCGACGTCTGGCACGCCGACGACGACGGCTTCTACGATTCGCAGAAGGCGGACTATGCGGCGCACGGCCCTTCGCTGCGCGCGCGCTTCGTCACCGGCGCCGACGGCCGCTTTTCCTTCCGCACCATCCTGCCGTGCAGCTACCCGATCCCGATCGACGGCCCGGTCGGCGAACTCATCACGACCACGAAGCGTCATCCGATGCGGCCGGCGCATGTGCACTTCCTGGTCAAGGCCGAGGGCTACGAGCCGCTGATCACCCACGTCTTCCTCGATGGCGACGAATATCTGCGCAGCGACGTGGTGTTCGGCGTCAAGGACGAACTCATCGCGCGCGTCGAGCCGAAGAGCGAACCGGTGCTGCCGAACGGCGAGCGCGTGTCCGGCCCGTGGCACCTGATGTCCTACGACTTCCAGATGCGGCCCGGCGCCGGCCTGGTGCCGCAGCCGATGATGGCCGCCGAATAGCGATCACAACAAACAACGCGGCCAGGGAGAGGAACATGACCAGCAAACCGATTGAGACCGACGTGCTCGTCGTCGGCAGCGGCCCGGCCGGCGCGACCGCAGCGGCGCTGCTCGGCATGTACGGCGTCAAGCACATCATGGTGACGAAATACGGCTGGCTCGCCGACACGCCGCGCGCCCACATCACCAACCAGCGCGCGATGGAGGTGCTGCGCGATCTCGGCCTCGAGGAGAAGGCGGTCGCGCAGGCCGTGCCGCAGCCTCTGATGGCCAACAACGTGTTCTGCGAGAGCCTCGCCGGCGAGGAGTTCGGTCGGCTCTACTCCTGGGGCAATCATCCCGCGCGCAAGGCGGACTACGATCTAGCCAGCCCGACCCGGATCTGCGACCTGCCGCAGAATTTCCTCGAGCCGATCCTGATCGAGGCCGCGGGCCAGCGCGGGACATCGCTCTGCTTCAACACCGAGTTCGTCGACCTGGTGCAGGATGCCGACGGCGTCACGGCGACGGTGAAGGACCGCTTGTCGGGCGAGACCTACCAGATCCGCGCCAAATATCTGATCGGCGCCGATGGCGGCCGCAGCCGGGTTGCCGAGGTGATCGGACTGCCGATGGAGGGCCAGATGGGCCGTGCCGGCAGCATGAACATCATCGTGCAGGCGGACTTGAGCAAGTACGTCGCGCATCGGCCGAGCGTGCTGTACTGGGTGTTGCAGCCTGGAGCTGAGATCGGCGGCATCGGCGCCGGCCTGATCCGCATGGTGCGGCCGTGGAACGAATGGCTGATCATCTGGGGCTACGACATCGAGCAGGGCGAGCGCAAGCTCAGCAATGACGAGGCGATCTCGATCGTGCGCAATCTCGTCGGTGACGAGACGCTCGAAGTCAACGTTCGCTCCACCTCGACCTGGACCGTGAACGAGATGTATGCCGGCCACTATTCGTCCGGTCGCGTGTTCTGCGTCGGCGATGCCGTGCACCGCCATCCGCCGACCAACGGGCTCGGCTCCAACACTTCGATCCAGGATTCCTTCAATCTGTGCTGGAAGCTGAAGCTGGTGCTCGAGGGGCACGCGGCGCCGTCGCTGCTCGAGACCTATTCGGCCGAGCGCCAGCCGGTCGGCAAGCAGATCGTGACCCGCGCCAACAAGAGCATCGGCGATTTCCCGCCGATCTTCGAAGCGGTGGGCCTCGTCGCCTCGACCGACCCGGCCGAGGCGCGCAAGGCGATTGCGGCACGCAAGGCGCCGACCGCCGAGGGCAAGGCGCGCCGCAAGAAGCTCTATGAAGCCATCGCCAACAAGAGCTACGAGTTCAACTGCCACGGCGTCGAGCTGAACCAGCGCTATGGGTCGACCGCCGTCGTGTCGGACGGCACGCCGATGCCGGCGTTCACCAGGGATCACGAGCTCTATTATCAGGCCACCACCTGGCCCGGCGCGCACCTGCCGCATGTCTGGGTCGAGCATCACGGCCAGCGCAAGTCGACGCTCGATCTCACCGGCAAGGGCCGCTTCACGCTGCTCACCGGGATCGGCGGCGACGGCTGGAAGGCCGCGGCCGCCGCGGTCGAGAGGGCTTACAGCCTGCCGGTCGATGTCGTGACCATCGGTCCCCAGGGCTGCGATGCGCTCGACATCTATGCCGACTGGTATCGCCAGAGCGAGGTGGATGAGGACGGCTGCGTGCTGGTGCGTCCCGACATGTATGTCGCCTGGCGCGCCAGGGAGGCGGCGGCTGACGCCACCGATGTGCTGCTCGACGTGTTCGGCCAGATCCTCGGCCGCGGCGCAAAGGCGCAGACGAAGTCCGTCGCCGCCGCGTGATGCGACGCGACGCTGGTAATTTTCAGAACGGAATGAACGGCAGCCGGCATGCAACCGGCCTGCCTCAAGGAGGGGAAATGAGCAAGGATCAATTGAGCAAAATGTCTTTCGATCGCCGCCGCGTGCTGCAAGGCATCGCCGGTGGGCTCGCCGCCGCAGGCAGCACGACATTGTTCGCGCCTTCCGTGCGCGCCGCCAACAAGCCGATCAAGATCGGCTATGTCTCGCCGAAGAGCGGTCCATTGGCCGCATTCGCCGAAGCCGACGACTTCGTGCTCGGCGAATTCCGAAAATTGATCAAGGATGGCGTCAAGGTCGGATCGCAGACCTATCCGGTCGAAGTCGTCACCAAGGATAGCCAGTCGAACCCGAACCGCGCCGCCGAAGTCGCCAAGGAACTGATCACCCGCGACAATGTCAGCCTGATCGTGGTCGGCGCCACGCCCGAGACCAACAATCCGGTGGCGACGCAGTGCGAGCTGGAGCAGGTGCCGTGCATCTCCTCGGTCGCGCCGTGGCAGACCAACTTCATCGGCCGCCAGGCCAACCCCGGCGATCCCAAGAGCTGGAAGCCGTTCGACTACACTTTCCACTACTTCTGGGGGCTCGAGGACGTGATCGGCGTCTTCACCAGCATGTGGAGCCAGGTCGCGTCCAACAAGTCGGTCGGCGCGCTGTTTCCGAACGATGCCGACGGCAACGCCTGGGGCGACACCACGATCGGCTTCCCGCCGGTGCTGGCCAAGCAGGGCTTCAGGCTCACCGATCCCGGCCGCTTCCAGAATCTCACCGACGATTTCAGCTCGCAGATCGCAGCCTTTCGCGGTGCCGATGCCGAAATCATCACCGGCGTGATCATTCCGCCCGACTTCACCACGTTCTGGAACCAGTCGCGTCAGAAGGGGCTGAAGCCGAAGGTCGTGTCGGTCGCCAAGGCATTGTTGTTCCCGGCGTCGGTGCAGGCGCTCGGCAAGGGCGGCAACAACATCTCGACCGAGGTGTGGTGGACACCGACGCATCCCTACAAGTCGAGCCTCAGCGGCGTCAGCGCCGCCGATCTGGCCAAGGGATATGAGCAGGCCTCCGGCAAGCAGTGGACCCAGCCGATCGGCTTCGTGCATTCGCTGTTCGAGGTCGCGATCGACGCCATCAAGCGTGCCGGCGACCCAGCCGATGGCGCATCGCTCGCGAAGGCGATCGGAGCCACCAAGCTCGACACCATCGTGGGCCAGGTCGCGTTCGGCTCCAGCGCGGTGCCGCCGTTCGCCGCGAAGAACATCGCCAAGACGCCGCTGGTCGGCGGCCAGTGGCGGCTCAACGGCGACAAATACGACATGGTGATCACCGACAACAAGCTGGCGCCGCAGATCCCGCTCGGCGGTGACATGCAGGCGCTGAGCTAGCGATCGCGTTCCGAAAACATTGTTCATCGGAGATGCGCGGAACCCCGCGCATCTTCCCGACGCTAATTCTTGCGGTGAGCGGACATGCTCGAACTCCATTCCGTCTCGAAGACGTTCGGCGCCATCGTCGTCGCCGACGCGATCGACCTGACGCTCGTGTCCGGCGAGGCGCTGGGCGTGATCGGGCCGAACGGCGCCGGCAAATCGACGCTGTTCAACCTGATCACCGGACTGCTGCGGCCGGATGCCGGCCGCATCGTGCTCGACGGCGTCGACATCACCGGCCTGTCGCCCGAGGCACGCTGTCGCGCCGGCATCGGGCGCTCGTTCCAGATCCCGCAGCCGTTCGATCACCTCTCGGTGTTCGAGAACCTTGCGGTTGCCGCCCAATTCGGCGGCGGTCTCTCGGAGACGGATGCGGTCCAGCATTGCGGCCTCATGCTTGACCTGACCGGCCTCGAAGCCAAGGCCAACCGCCTGGCGGGAAGCCTGCCGCTGCTCGATCGCAAGCGGCTCGAGCTGGCGCGGGCGCTCGCCACCAGGCCGCGCACGCTCCTGCTCGACGAGATCGCGGGCGGCCTCACCGATGCCGAGTGCCACCAACTGGTCGAGACCATCCGCACCATCCATGCCGAGGGTGTCGGCATCATCTGGATCGAGCATGTGGTGCACGCGCTGCTCGCGGTGGTGCAGCGGCTGGTGGTGCTGAACTTCGGCAAGATCGTCGCGCAAGGCGTGCCATCAGAGGTGATGCGCTCGCGCGAGGTCGAGACCATCTACATGGGGGTGCCGGCATGACCGCGCTGCTCAATGTCACGGCCCTCGACGCGTTCTATGGCGACTTCCAGGCGCTGTTCGGGATCGATTTCGAGCTCGATCAGGGCGAGGCGGTCGCGGTGATCGGCGCCAACGGTGCCGGCAAGTCGACCATGCTGAAGTCGCTCGCGGGTCTCGTGAAGAACCGCTCCGATGCGATCCGCCTTGGTGGACGGGCAATCGGCGATGCGTCCGCCGCCAGCATCGTACGGCTTGGGCTTGCGCTGGTGCCGGAGGGCCGCCAGCTGTTTCCCTCGCTCAGCGTCGAGGAGAACCTGCTGATCGGCGCCTATGGCGGCGAACGCAGCACGCCATGGGATCTCGCCGCGGTCTATCGCATGTTCCCGGTGCTCAGGGAGCGGCGGCGCGGCGCCGTCACGGCGCTGTCGGGCGGCCAGCAGCAGATGGTGGCGATCGGCCGCGCGCTGATGTCCAACCCATCGGTCTTGTTGTGCGACGAGATCAGCCTCGGCCTCGCGCCGATCGTGGTGGAGGACATCTACCGCATGCTGCCGCAGATCCGTGCCGGCGGCACCGCCGTCGTACTGGTCGAGCAGGACATCGCCCGCGCGCTGCGGGCCGCCGATCGCTTCTACTGCTTGCAGGAGGGGCGAGTGACGCTGAGCGGACGGCCCAAGGATGTGGATCAGGACACGATCCGCGCGGCTTATTTCGGAGCATGAGGGAGCGATGAGCGGATTCGACACCATCATCGAAGGCGTGCTGCTCGGCGGCGTCTACGCGCTTTTCGCGCTCGGCCTGTCGCTGATCTTCGGCATCATGCGCCTCGTCAATCTGGCGCATGGCGATCTGATTTTGCTCGCGGCCTATCTGGTGCTCAGCGCCACCACGGCGCTCGGCCTGCCGCTGGCGGCCGCATCTCTGCTGGCCGTGGCTGCGATGTTCGTGCTCGGCTTCGTGCTGCAACGGCTGGTGCTGGAGCGGGTGCTTGGCGACGACATCCTGCCGCCGCTGCTCGTCACCTTCGGCCTGTCGATCGTGATCCAGAACGGGCTGCTGCTCGGCTACGGTGCCGACAGCCGCCGGTTGCAGGCAGGCGCCTTCGAATCCTCGTCGGTGACGCTGGCCCCCGGCCTGAGCGTCGGCCTGGCGCCGCTGATGGCGCTGGTGACGGCGATCGCCGCCGTCGCGCTGCTTCAACTGATCTTCTATCGCACCTCGCTCGGCCGCGCCTTCCGCGCCACCGCCGACAATCCGGCGATCGCGCAATTGATGGGCATCAACGAGCGCAACGTCTACGCCATCGCGGTCGGGCTCTCGCTCGCGGTCTCGGTGATCGCCGCTGTCGTGTTCGGCATCCGCGCCAGCTTCGATCCGTCGATCGGGCCGGCACGGTTGCTCTATGCGTTCGAGGCCGTGATCATCGGCGGCCTCGGCAGCCTGTGGGGGACGCTGGCGGGCGGCATCGTGCTCGGGCTCGCCCAGGCGATCGGAGGGCGGATCAATCCGGAGTGGCAGATCCTGGCCGGCCATCTCGCCTTCCTTGCCGTGCTGATGGTGCGGCCGCGCGGTCTTTTCCCGGCGAGGCGGACATGAGCGTCGAAAGCATCGATATGCCCGCAAGCCGGGAGCAGCGCGCGGTGGAGGCGCCAGTCTGGCAAGTTCGGGTTGGAACGCGCCTGTCGCGCGTTGCGGCCGTGGCCGGCATTGCGCTGGTGGTGGTGCTTGCCGCGCTGCCCGCGTTCGCCCCGCGCAACCTGATCCAGGATCTGATCTTCGTCCTCACCATGCTGACGCTGGCGCAGCTCTGGAACGTGCTGGCCGGGTGGGGCGGGCTGGTGTCGGTCGGGCAGCAGGCCTTTGTCGGGCTCGGCGCCTATGCGCTGTTTGCCGGCATCGTGATGGCCGGGCTCGATCCCGTGGCGGCGATCCCGCTCGCCGGGCTGTTCGCAGCGGTGATCGCAGCGGTGCTCGGACCGCTGCTGTTCCGCTTGGAAGGACCGTATTTCGCGATCGGCAGCTGGGTCGCGGCCGAAGCGCTGCGGCTGATCTGCGCCCAGTTCAAGTCGCTCGGCGGCGGCACCGGGATGTCGATCTCGCCGAGCGAGCTGTCGCAGATGGTCGGGCTGAAGACGGTGCAGGCGCTGCTCGGGCTGCGTCCGGCGGCGGCGCGCGACGTGCTGGTCTACTGGCTGGCGCTGTTGCTCGCCGTGCTGGTCACGCTCGGCATCTACGCCTTCATCCGCTCACGCCACGGCCTCGCGCTGGCGGCCAGCCGCGACAATGCGGCCGCGGCACGCAGCGTCGGCGTCCGCACCGCGCGGATTCGCCATATGCTTTGGATCGCGGTTGCCTTCGCCACCGGGATGGTCGGCGCGGTGGTCTATCTGCAGAAGGCGCGCATCTCGCCGGACGCTGCCTTCAGCGTCACCGACTGGACTGCGTACGTGATCTTCATCGTCGTGATCGGCGGCGTGCGCACCATCGAAGGGCCGATGGTCGGCGTGCTGCTGCTGTGGGGGCTCGTCACTTATCTTGCCCAGTATGGCAGCCTCTATCTCGTCGTGCTCGGCACGCTCGCCATCCTGATCATGCTGTTCATGCCAAGGGGCGCGTGGGGTGCGGCGGCGCGGCGCTGGCAGGTGCAGCTATTCCCGACACAGCGCTGGCTCGGCCGCAGCCGCTAGCCTCATACGATATCGTCATGGCCGGGCATAGCCGTCCGAAGGACGGCGTCGCTCCCGCTCGCCTATGTCCCGGCCATCCACGTCTTGTGCCGAGGAAGTCAAAGACGTGGATGCCCGGCACAAGGCCGGGCATGACAGAGACCAACGAGCGCCAACCACGTCGGCTGCTCTCCAAGGTCTGTACTCAGAACATCGTGTTGTTGTTGGCCGGCGTCTCCGGGATCGGCTGCACCACGTCCCAATGCTCGACGATCTTGCCGTCCTCGAGCTTGAAGATGTCGATGATCGCGTTGCCGCGGGTGCCGGGCTCGCGTACGGCGTGGACGTGCAGGATCACGTAGTCGCCGTCGACGAACGAACGCTTGATCTCGCTGTGCGAGTTCGGAAATTTTTCGCGCAGGAAGCCGATGAACTTGCGGAAGCCTTCGGGGCCGTCGGCCGCGCCGGGATTGTGCTGCACATAGCGGTTGCCGACAAAGGCGAGCGCCGCATCGGCGTCCTTCTGGTTCAGCCCCTTGTCGTAGAAGGCCAGCACCGTCTTGCGGTTGGCTTCCTGCTGCGCCTCACTGGTGGCCGCCATCGCCGAGGAAGATGCGAGCGCGAGGAGGAGAGCGGCGACGGCTGTCCGTGGCCGGAGGAAGGTCTTCATCTGGTTGCTCCCGGTGGCTGATGGCGCGCGACCTGCGCGATGCATCGCGCTGTCTACAGCCTCTATGCGTCGCCCGGAAGAACGCACCCCTGGCTCACATGGTTACCCGGAGATACCGGAGCCCCGCTCCGATCGAATCGGAACGGGGCTCTCGATTCTGGTTTTGACGCGTTTTCTTCACGCGAACCGGTATCCACTTCGCTTGAAAACGCGCCGGCCTTACGCCGCCTTCGCCGCCGCCCCATGCGCGTGCTTGTCGATGGCGTCGATGATCTGCGGCCACATCGGGATCGGCAGCGCATGGCCCATGCCCTCGACCATCAGGAGCTTTGCGCCCGGGATCGAGACCGCAGTGTCCTTGCCGCCTTCGGGATGCACCAGCGGATCGACGGTGCCGTGGATCACCAGCGTCGGCGCCTTGACGCTGCGCAGGCGCTCCTTGCGGCTGCCGGAGGCGAGGATGGCGCGAAGCTGGCGGCCGACGCCCTCCGGATTGAGGCCGCGCTCAAAGGTACGCCGCGCGCGCTCGGGGTCGAGCGCCTCATCTTCGGGGAACGAGCCGTTGCGCAACACTTTCCAGGTCTGCCCGTAGCGGACGAAATATTCTTCCTTGCTCTTCGGCGGCGGCGCCATCAGCACCGCAGTCGCTTCGCGGGTCGGCCCCGGAATCTTTGGATTGCCCGTGGTCGACATGATCGAGGTCAGCGAGCGCACGCGCTCGGGAAAGGTGATCGCAACCTCCTGCGCGATCATGCCGCCCATCGAGGCGCCGACCAGATGCGCGGTGCGGATGCCGAGCGCGTCCATCAGGCCGATCGTGTCCCGCGCCATGTCGGCCAGTTTATAGGGCGCCGCGACCGGGATCTTCAGGAAGCGCAGCTTGATGAGCTCGAGCGCGGTGAGCCGCTTGCCGCCGCTCATCCGCGACGACTTGCCGATATCCCGGTTGTCGAACCGGATCACGCGAAAGCCGCGCGCGGCAAGCCGGCGACAGAATTCGTCGTCCCAATGGATCATCTGGGCGCCGAGGCCCATGATGAGAAGCAGCGGCTCCGCATTCGCATCGCCAAATATCTCGTAGCAGATGTCGATGCCGTTGGCGCGGGTTAGTTGCGGCAACTGATGGGCGAGCGTGGTCACGGGCGTCCTCTCCTGGATTCGCGATCAGGAACCTGCATGCTGCCATGGATTGACGCAGCGCAGAAGGGCTTCGACGTCGGTGGATGCGCCCCGCAGTTGACCGATCAACGGCAACAGTGTCGTATGGCACAAACAAGCGGAAGCGCGGCAAGCGCTCGGGATTGATGTGGAGGAGGGCCGCATGGCCGACAAGGGCAACGATCCTGCCGTGATCTGGCAGACGATGATTGGCGAGATGGAGAAGGGGTTCAACTCCTTCGGCAACCAGTTGATGAGCTCGCCTGAATTTTCCAAGGTGATGAATCAGGCCGGCGGCGTCGCGGCGGGCGCGCAGAAGCAGCTCGGCGAGCTGATGGAGAAATATCTGCTGGCGATGAACCTGCCGAGCCGCGCCCAGCTCGTCGGCATGGCCGAACGCCTGCAGTCGATGGAGAACCAGCTCAACGAGATCAAGACGCTGCTGCAGCAGGTGCATCACAATTCGCTGGCGCCGGACGACGTCCACAGCGCGACGGCACGGCCGCCGCGCACCAGGCGCCCGCCATCAGAGGGAGACAGCAAATGAATGCTCCCACCGGGTTTGATTTCGCCTCGATCTCCGAGCGGGTGCAGTCCGAGGTGCAGCGCGCGATTCAGCGCAGCATCAAGGGCGTCGAGTATTTCTCGAGCTCCGGGCCCGCGCTCGGCGAGACGCCGAAGGACGTGCTGTATTCGCGCGGCACCATGAACCTCTATCACTACCGGCCGATGGTCGACGAAATCTATCGCGTGCCGGTCCTGATCGTGATGGCGACCACCAACCGCGGCTACATCCTCGACCTGGTGCCGGGGCAGAGCTTCATCGAATTCCTGCTCAAGCGCGGCTTCGACGTCTACATGCTGGATTGGACCCCGCCGAAGCCCGAGGAAAAATCGCTGCGCATGGAGGACTACGTCCTCGACTTCATCCCGGAATCGGTTCGCCGCGTGCAGCAGGACTCCGGCGAGAAGGACGTCTCCGTGATCGGCTATTGCTTTGGCGGCGTGCTATCGCTGCTCTATGGCTCGATCTTCAACGACGGGCCGATGAAGAACCTGATCTGCTTCACTACGCCGATCGATTTTCGCGAGATGAAGCTGTTCTCGAATTTCGCCGACCGGCGCTATTTCGACGTCGACCGCCTGATCGACAGCACCGGCAACATGCCGCCCGAACTGATCCTGCAATCATTCGACATGTTGCGGCCCGCCGCGCGCGTCGCCGGCCAGATCCAGCTCTGGGACAACATCTGGAACGACGAGTTCGTGAAATCGTACCGGATGTTCGATCGCTGGGCGACCGACACGCTGCCGCTCGCCGGCGAATATTTCCGCGCCATCACCAAGGACCTGATGTGGGACAACAAGCTGTACAACGACACCATGACGGTCGGTGGCCGCGAGGCGAAGCTTGCCGACATCAAGGTGCCGATCCTGCACGCGGTCGCCGAGCACGACCACATCGTGCCGTATGATGCGGCAAAACATCTGATCACCAAGATCGGCTCCGAGGACAAGGAGGAGGTGATGCTGAAAGGCGGTCACGTCTCGCTGGTCGCCGGCGCCAATGCAATCAAGCGGCTGTGGCCGAAACTGGACTCCTGGTTGGGAAAAAGATCGACCTAAGAAGGGTCGACTTGAGAGAGATCGACATGACCGAACAACGTTCCTATCCGCGCCACGTCAAGACCGAGGCCGGCGACATCGAGTTCCGCCTGATGAAGCGCGCAGACGAGGCCGCGGTGCTGGCCTTCGCGCAAAAGCTGCCGACGCACGACCTGCTGTTCCTGCCGCGCAACATCAGCCAGCCGAAGGTGCTGTCGGCCTGGATCAACGAGATCGAGCGCGGCGACATCACGAGCCTGCTCGCGATCAAGGACGGCAAGGTGGTCGGCTGCGGCACGCTGGTGCGCGATCCGCATTCCTGGTCGCCGCATGTCGGCGAGATCCGCATGGTGGTGTCACTCGACGTACGGGGGCAGGGCGTCGGCCGGGCGCTGTCGCAGGAGACCTTCGCCATCGCGCTCGGCGCCGGGCTGGAGAAGTTCTCGGTGCAGATGACAGTCGACCAGCGGGCGGCGATCGCGCTGTTCGAGGGCCTCGGCTTCAAGGCAGAGGCCCTGCTGCGCGACCATGTCAGGGATGTCGAGGGCAAGACCCATGACATCGTCGTGCTCGGGCACAATGTGGCGCAGGTCCGGGCGCAAATGGAGGCATACGGGGTGCCGGGTGCGGTTGGGGGTGGTTAGGTACCTCTGACTGCCGGTTCTCGAGGCAATCTGCCGGAACTTCATGCTGTTCACAGGCTCGTGATGTCGCGCTGCAACATTGATGTTGCGGCGCACCATGGATTGTGACACAACAGTCTTGCCCCGGGCCAATCCGGACGGGGTGAGCCCATAGCTCAAACCTGAGGATGGAGAGACCCCAATGACCACCGAAACCAATTCCGTGCTGAATGGCGTCAAGGAAGCTTTCGCGCCCGTTACCGAGGCGTTCACCAAGCTCCAGAACCTGGAAGTTCCGGAAGCCGCCCGTGAGTTCGTGAAGAGGCAGGCCGAGGCCGCCAAGACCCGCGCTGCCGATGCCTATGCCGGCTCCGAGAAGGTGACCAACGTGATCGAGACCGCCGTTGCCGGTTCGGTGACCGAGGCCGCCAAGATCAGCCGCAACATCCAGCAGGCGCTCTACCAGGACGCCGAGGCGTTCTTCGCCGGCATCGACAAGCTCGCTTCCGCCAAGTCGCTGAGCGAAGCCGCCCAGATCCAGTCGGACATGGTCCGTGCGCGTGGCGAACTGTTCGTCTCGCGGGCGAAGGCTACGTCGGAGTATCTCGGCAAGCTCGTCACCGACGGTGCGAAGACCGCGCAGGACAACTTCGCCAAGGTCTACGGCAAGACCGCCTGATCGCGCTTGCACTGACCAACTGCCCTTTTCGAAGGCCCGCCATTTCGCGGGCCTTCTTTTTGTCGGGTGCGTCTCATACATCGTCGCTGTCGCTCCGGCGTCATTGCGAGGAGCGACAGCGACGAAGCAATCCACTCCTCCACGCGCGGTGAAATGGATTGCTTCGCTTCGCTCGCAATGACGGCTAGTGTGCGGCCAGTGCGAGAGTATCCCCCGATCCCCATGACCCTTCCCGCCGCCCTCATCGCAACGCCCATCGATGCCGAACGTGCCGCCGAGCTGCGGCGCGTGAAATGGCTGGCGACCGGCGTGCTGGGGGCAACCCTCATCGTCTTCATTGCATCGAAGGCGCTATTGCCCCTGCATCCGGTGTTCGGCTTCATCGCCGCGTTCGCGGAGGCCGCGACCATCGGTGGACTCGCCGATTGGTACGCCGTCGTCGCCCTGTTCAAGCGGCCGCTGGGGCTGCCGATCCCGCACACCGCGATCATCCAGAGCAATCAGGAACGCATCGCCGAGAAGCTCGGCGAATTCATCGAGAACAATTTCCTGGAATCCGGACCGGTCGAGGCCAAGCTGCGCGAGATCGATTTCGGCAGCTTCATAGCCGACTGGCTGCGCGACCGCAAACGGTCCGAGGATCTCGCGCGCTTCGTGCTGCGGATGCTGCCCGAAGCGTTCGCGGCAACCGAGAGTTCAGGCTTGATGCAATTCATCAGCCGCCGCGTCACGACGCAGATCCTCTCGGTCGATCTTGCGCCGCTCGCGGCCGGCGCGCTGCGCGGCTTCGTGCAGGAGGGCAAGCATGAGGGGCTGCTCGACGACCTCTTGCGCGCGCTGCACCAGACGCTGACGCAGCAGGAGACCATGACGGTGATCCGCGACAAGGTCCGCGCCGAGATGCCGACGCTCTTGAGGCTCTATCGCGCCGACAAGTTCGTGGTGAACCGGATCATCGCCTCGGCGACGAAGTTCTTCGAAGAGGTGCGCAACGATCCGCAGCATCCGTTCCGCGGCGAGTTCGACCGCATGCTGCTGTCCTTCGTCGACCGGCTCGGCAGCGACAGGGCGTTCGCCGATCGCATCGACGGCCTCAAGCGCGACCTGATGGCGCGGCCGGAGCTCGCCAATCTCGGGCGCACCATCTGGGCCAACGTCAAGGACTTCATCGAGCGCAGCGCGTCGGGCGAGTCGCAGGTGCTGCAGCATCAGCTGGCGAGAATGTTCGTCGAGGCCGGCGATGCGCTCCATGGCGATGCGGAGCTGCGCGGCGAAATCAATCAGGGCCTGGTCGCGATCCTGCGCACGGTTGTCGCCGAACAGAAGAGCGGCGTCTCGACCTTCATCGCCGACCAGATGAAGAGCTGGGACATGGAGCAGTTGATCTCACTCCTCGAGGTCAATGTCGGCAAGGACCTGCAATACATCCGCTTCAACGGCTCGCTGATCGGTGGACTTGCCGGCCTCGCGCTTTACACCCTGGAATATGTGCTGCGCTTGCTGTGACCGATTGGGCACGGCGATCACATAAGTTGTGGCAAGTGTGACCTGGGCCGCTTGCACGAAAGTGATCGGTTCCCTAGCTTTTCAAGGTTGATTGTTGCGTTGCGGAACGATTCCGCCGGGTTTGCGTCAATCCTGTTGACCCATCCTGCTGATCCCATTGCCGGCCGTCACGACGGCGCCGGAAGAGGAGTTGAAATGTCGGTTGCTGCGCAGACGCTACGCCCGCCGTCCAGGACGCTGATGTTTCTGGAAGGCCGCGCCATTCATGAGCTTGGTGCCTTTCTTGGTGCATTGCCGCTGTTGAGCCTCGCGCCGCGCGGCGACGGGCATCCGGTGCTGGTGCTGCCCGGACTGATCGCGTCCGACATGTCCACGCGCCTGCTGCGCGATTTCCTCAAGAGCAAGGGCTACGCCGTCAGCGGCTGGCGCCAGGGCCGCAACCTCGGGCTTCGCGCCGGCGTGCAGGACGGCATGGTCGACCTGCTGCAGGAGATGAATGAAACGACCGGCCGGAAGGTCTCCGTCGTCGGCTGGAGCCTCGGCGGTCTCTATGCGCGCCAGCTTGCCAAGATGATGCCTGAGCGCGTGCGCCAGGTGATCACGCTCGGCAGCCCGTTCGCCGCGGGCCCGAAGTCGACCAACGCCTGGCGCGTCTACGAGATGGCCAGCGGCCGCCGCGCCGACGAAGAGGATTCCCGTTTCGGCGGCTCGCTCGCCAGCGCGCCGCCGGTGCCGACCACCGCGATCTTCAGCCGCACCGACGGCGTCTGCGCCTGGCAGGGCTGCCGCGAGCAGGCCTCGTCGATGACCGACAGCATCGAGGTCGAGAGCAGCCATTGCGGCATGGGCCATCACCCGGCGGTGGTCTACGCGGTTGCCGATCGCCTCGCGCAGAAGGATGGCGAGTGGGCGCCGTTCGACCGCAGCGGCTGGCGCAGCTTGGTCTATCCGGATCCCAACCGCTAGGTCTTGCGAAGGTCTCTCTTCGCCTCGCCCCGCTTGCGGGGAGAGGTCGGATCGCATCGCAGATGCGATCCGGGTGAGGGGGAGTCTCCACGGGTCGTCTCTTACCGTCGTTGTGGAGGCAGCCCCTCACCCCAACCCTCTAAGAGCGAGCTCCGCTCGTCTCGACCCCGCAACAGCGGGGCGAGGGAGCAGACCAGCCCCCGCATTGTCGTGAATCGACAAAACGCGCTATGCGTTGAGGCATGCCACAGCCGCTTGCCCGCATCGTCGATCAGCTGAAGCGCGAGCCGTCACGCACCGGCTCGATCATCATCACCGTGTTCGGAGATTCCATCGTGCCGCGCGGCGGCGCGGTGTGGCTCGGCACGCTGCTCGAATTCTTCAAGTCGCTCGACATCGACGGCAACGTGGTGCGCACCGCGATGTCGCGGCTCGCCGCCGACGGCTGGCTCGAGCGCAACAAGGTCGGCCGCAACAGCTTCTATCGGCTGAACGCGAAGGGCCGGCAGACCTTCGACACCGCGACCAGGCACATCTACGATCCGCCGCCGTCGGACTGGACCGGCCGCTTCGAACTGCTCTTGATCGGCAATGCCGAGGACCGCGACGCCGCGCGCGAGGCGTTGAAGAATGCCGGCTTCGGCAGCCCGCTGCCCGGCGTGTGGGTCGCGCCGTCAGGCGTGCCGATCCCGGACGAAGCATCGCGCGCGATCCGCCTTGGAGTCTCCGCGGAAGACGACAGCGGACGCCGGCTGCTCAGCGAAAGCTGGCCGCTCGACCGCACCGCGGACGCCTATCTGAAGTTCATGAAGACGTTCGAGCCGCTGCACGGCTGGATCGTGTGCGGCGAAAGGCTGAGCGACGCCGACGCCTTCACTGCACGTATCCTGCTGATCCACCATTATCGCCGGGTCGTGCTGCGCGATCCGCTGCTGCCGTATCAGCTGTTGCCGACGGATTGGCCGGGTAGGGCGGCGCGTAAACTCTGCGGCGAGATCTATCGCGGGCTGCTTTCGTCGTCGGAACAATGGCTTGACGACCACGCAACCAATGAGGACGGCCCGCTGCCGAAGCCCAACGGCGCAGTGGCGAGGCGTTTCGAGGGCGTCTGAACGTATTACAAAAATATCTTGCATTTAGAAATTTGTGTTATATATTACTGCCTAACAACACACTGGGAGGTCGGCCATGTATACGCAGGCGCTCAACTCATCCGACGGCGACGATCGCGGCGTCGAGGATGTTGCCCGTGCCAGTCAGTTCCAGGCCCGCATCGATGCCGACGAACGCATCGAGCCGAACGACTGGATGCCCGCCGCCTATCGCAAGACGCTGACCCGGCAGATTTCCCAGCACGCCCATTCCGAAATCGTCGGCATGCTGCCCGAAGGCAACTGGATCACCCGCGCGCCGTCGCTACGCCGCAAGGCCGCGCTGCTCGCCAAGGTGCAGGACGAATGCGGCCACGGGCTCTATCTCTATGCGGCCGCCGAGACGCTCGGCACCTCGCGCGAAGAGCTCGTCGACGGCATGCTCTCCGGCAAGGCGAAATATTCCTCGATCTTCAATTACCCGACCCTGACCTGGGCCGACATCGGCACCATCGGCTGGCTGGTCGACGGTGCAGCGATCATGAACCAGATCCCGCTGTGCCGCTGCTCCTACGGCCCCTATGCGCGCGCGATGATCCGCGTCTGCAAAGAGGAGTCGTTCCATCAGCGCCAGGGTTTTGAGATCATGGTGACGCTGTGCCGCGGCACCGCGGAGCAGAAAGCGATGGCGCAGAACGCGCTCGATCGCTGGTGGTGGCCGGTGCTGATGATGTTCGGCCCGCCCGACCAGGTCAGCCAGCACAGCGACACCTCGACCAAATGGAAGATCAAGCGCTTCTCCAACGACGAGCTGCGCCAGAAATTCATCGACGCCACTGTGCCGCAGGCCGAGTTCCTCGGGCTGACGATTCCCGATCCCGGCACGAAGCAGAACGAGAACGGCAATTGGGTGCACAGCCCGATCGACTGGGACGAGTTCAAGCAGGTGCTGGCCGGCAACGGCCCCTGCAACCGCGATCGTCTCGCCGCGCGCCGCAAGGCGCATGACGAAGGCGCCTGGGTGCGCGAGGCCGCGATGGCCTATGCCGAGAAGCGCAAGAGCCGCCAGCTCGCGCAAGCCGCAGAATAAGGGAGCGCTAGAGATGGCCACGCCGAACGTTCCGCTCTGGGAAGTCTTCATCCGCAGCCGCAATGGCCTTGCGCACAAGCATGTCGGCTCGCTGCACGCGGCGGATTCGACGCTCGCGCTGCAGGCTGCGCGCGACATCTACACCCGCCGCGGCGAGGGGCTGTCGATCTGGGTGGTGCCCTCGAACGCGATCACCGCGTCCGATCCGTCGGAGAAGGGCATGATGTTCGAGCCGGCGGAATCGAAGATCTACCGCCACCCGACCTTCTACGACGTCCCCGACGAAGTCGGGCATATGTGATCTCGCTGTCGCTTGCGTCATTGCGAGCGCAGCGAAGCAATCCATCGAGCCGCGGAGCAGAAGCAAGCGTGGATTGCTTCGTCGCTTTGCTCCTCGCAATGACGGCCCAATAGCGAGTTGAACAGATGGCAACCGCCAATATCGAAGTCTCCGAAACGCCGCTGGTGCTCTACGCACTGCGCCGCGCCGACGATGCGCTGATCCTTGGCCACCGGCTGTCCGAATGGTGCGGCCATGCGCCGGCGATGGAAGAGGACATGGCGCTGGCCAATATGGGGCTCGACCTGCTCGGCCAGGCCCGCGAGCTCTACACCTACGCTGCCAAGGTCGAAGGCCGCGGCAATGACGAGGACAAGTTCGCCTATCTGCGCGACGTCAGGCAGTACCGCAATCTCCTGCTGGTCGAGCAGCCGAACGGCGACTTTGCCCGCACCATGGTGCGGCAGTTCTTCTATGCGGCATTCGCCGATCTCTACTGGCGCGCGATGATGGCCTCGTCCGATGCGACTTTTGCTGCGATCGCGGCGAAGTCGGAGAAGGAGAGCGCCTATCATCTGCGGCACTCGTCGGAATGGATCGTCCGTCTCGGCGACGGCACCGCGGAGAGCCATCGCCGCACGCAGGATGCGATCGACGATCTCTGGGCCTATACCGGCGAGATGTTCGCGGTCGACGACGGCGAGCGCGGCCTGATCGATGCCGGCATCGCAATCGATCCGGCGGCGCTCAAGTCGCGCTGGCTGAAGACCGTCACCGGTATCGTCAACGAGGCGACGCTGGCGTTGCCGAAGAGCGATTGGATGCAGCAGGGCGGCCGCGTCGGCAGCCATAGCGAGCATCTCGGCCATCTCCTCAGCGAATTGCAGTCCCTGCAACGTACCTTCCCGGGGGCAACATGGTGACGGTTGCACTCAGCGATGCCGATCTGCGCCGGCGCGCCTGGAGCGCGGCCGCGCAGGTGGTCGACCCGGAAATCCCCGTGCTGACCATCGCCGATCTCGGTGTGCTGCGCGATGTCGCCGTCCACGACGGCCATGTCGAGGTCGCGATCACGCCGACCTATTCCGGCTGTCCCGCCATGAACATGATCGCGCTCGAGATCGAGCTGGCGCTGGAGCGTGAAGGCATTCGCGGGCCGAAGGTCCGCACCGTGCTGTCGCCGGCCTGGACCACCGACTGGATGAGCGAGGACGGCCGCCGCAAGCTCAGGGAGTACGGCATCGCGCCGCCGCTGCCGGGCTCCTCGCGCCGCGCGCTGTTCGGCGAGCAGCGGGTGGCGTGCCCGCAATGCGGCTCAGGTGATACCGAGCTGCTGTCCGAATTCGGCTCGACTTCGTGCAAGGCGCTGTGGCGTTGCAAGAGCTGCCGTGAACCCTTCGACTACTTCAAGTGTCATTGACCGTGCGCAATACTTACAAGGATCTCCGTCATTGCGAGCGAAGCGAAGCAATCCATCGCGCCGCTTGCGGAGACATGGATTGCTTCGTCGCTTCGCTCCTCGCAATGACGCTGGGAAATAGATGATGTCCCTGACACCGCGATTCCACCGTCTGTCCGTCAGCGATCTGCGCCGTGAGGCGTCGGATGCGATCTCGATGACCTTTGCGATCCCCGGCGATCTGCAAGGCGACTACCGCTTCACGCCCGGCCAGTACCTGACGTTGCGCACCACGATGGACGGCGAGGAAGTCCGCCGCTCCTATTCGATCTGCTCGGGCCCCGACGACGGCGAGCTGCGCATCGCCGTGAAGAAGGTCGACGGCGGCGCGTTCTCGAACTGGGCCGCCGACGAGCTGAAGGCCGGCGACGAGCTCGACGTGATGACGCCGACCGGCCGTTTCGGCGTCGCGCACGCGCCCGGCGAAGCGCGGACCTATGTCGGCTTCGCGGCCGGCAGCGGCATCACCCCGATCCTCTCGATCGTCAAGGGCGTGCTGGCGCGCGAGCCGGACAGCCGCTTCTTCCTGTTCTATGGCAACCGCTCGACCGAAGGCGTCATGTTCCGCGAGGCGCTGGAGGAGCTGAAGGACCGCTTCATGCAGCGGCTGTCGGTGTTCCACGTCATCTCGGGCGAGGAGCAGGACATTCCGATCCTGCACGGCCGGCTCGACGGCGAGAAGGTGCGAGTGCTGCTGCGTTCGCTGGTGCCGGCCTCAACCGTGGATCATGTCTTCGTCTGCGGCCCGGCCGCGATGAGCGAGACCATCGAGGCGACCTGCCGCGAGATCGGCATTGCCGACGAGCGCATCCATGTCGAACGTTTCGTGTCGGAGTTCGGCGGCAAGCCGCGCCCGAAGGTCGTCGTACCCGCCGGCGCGCCGCCGAAGGCGATCGCCGGACTGATCATCGACGGCAAGCGCCGCGAAGTCCCCGTGGCCGACGGCGAGTCGATCCTCGATGCCGCGCTGCGCGCCGGCATGGACTTACCGTTCGCCTGCAAGGGCGGCATGTGCTCGACTTGCCGCGCCAAGCTGGTCGAAGGCGAGGCGCCGATGGATCTGAATTATTCGCTGGAGCCGTGGGAGCTGAAGGCGGGGTTCATCCTCACCTGCCAGGCCAAGCCGTGCTCGGGCAAGGTCGTGGTCGATTACGACCACGTCTAAATCTATCTGCGCGTTGACGCCTCGTGCGTCGCGCCCAACACTGATGTGACACCAAGAGGCCCGTCGCAACGGGCCCGCGCACAGGGAGTTCGATGTGAATTTGAAGGCCACGCTATCGCCCGATGATGTCGCCCGCGCCTGCGCGGATGCGATGTGGAAGGAAGACGACGCCAGCAAGGGTCTCGGCATGGAGCTGGTCGAGATCAAGCCGGGGCAGGCAGTGATGGCGATGACGGTGCAGCCGCACATGGTCAACGGCCAGCGCATCTGCCATGGCGGCTACATCTTCACGCTCGCCGATTCCGCCTTCGCCTTTGCCTGCAACAGCCACAACGATCGCGCGGTCGCGGCGCAGGGCAACGTCACCTTCATCCGGCCGGGCAAGCTCGGCGATCGTCTGGTGGCGACCGCCCGCGAGGTCTCGCGCAGCGGCCGTTCGGGAATCTACGACGTGCGCGTCACCGCCGGCGACAGCGTGATCGCCGAATTCCGCGGGCATTCGCGCGTGATACCGGGCACCTGGCTGCCGGACACGGATATCAAGGCACAATGATTTCGGGGGAGATGTGATGGTGACGGCAAAGCTCAGGGTCAAGGACGGCGGCTATCACGCCGAGCTCGATTCGGCCGAACGCGCCTCGCGCGACGAGATCATGGCGTTGCAGACCAGGCGGCTCGCATGGTCGCTCAAGCACGCCTATGACAATGTCGCGCACTACAAGAAGAGCTTCGACGCCGCGGGCGTCCACCCGTCCGATTTCAAGCAGCTTTCCGATCTCGCCAAATTTCCCTTCACGGTGAAGACCGACCTGCGCGACAACTATCCCTTCAACATGTTCGCGGTGCCGCGCGAGCAGCTGGTGCGGGTCCATGCTTCCTCGGGCACAACCGGCAAGCCGATCGTGGTCGGCTACACCAAAGGCGATATCGATACCTGGGCGGACGTCATGGCGCGCTCGATCCGCGCCGCCGGCGGCCGTTCCGGCATGCTGATGCACAACGCCTATGGCTATGGCCTGTTCACCGGCGGCCTCGGCGCGCATTACGGCGCCGAGCGGCTCGGCTGCACGGTGATCCCGATCTCCGGCGGCATGACCGAGCGCCAGGTGCAGCTCATCAACGATTTCCGGCCCGACATCATCACGGTGACGCCGAGCTACATGCTGGCGATCCTCGACGAGTTCAAGCGGCAGGGTCTCGACCCGCGCAAATCGTCGCTGAAGTTCGGCATCTTCGGCGCCGAGCCCTGGACCAACGCGATGCGCGTCGAGATCGAGCAGGCCTTCGATATGGATGCGTCAGACATCTATGGCCTGTCGGAGGTGATCGGCCCCGGCGTCGCGCAGGAATGCGTGGAGACCAAGGACGGGCTGCACATCTGGGAGGATCACTTCTATCCCGAGGTGATCGATCCGCTGACCGGCAAGGTGCTCGGCGATGGCGAGAAGGGCGAGCTGGTGTTCACGTCGCTGACCAAGGAAGCCTTCCCGATCATCCGCTACCGCACCCGCGACCTGACGCGGCTGCTGCCCGGCACGGCGCGGCCCGGCATGCGGCGGATGGAGAAGGTGACCGGCCGCTCCGACGACATGATCATCCTGCGCGGCGTCAACGTGTTCCCGACCCAGATCGAGGAAGCGCTGCTGGCGACCGACTGGTGCGGCGGCCACTTCGTCATCGAGTTGACCCGCGAGGGCCGCATGGACGAGATGACGGTGCTCGCCGAAGCGCGTCCCGAGAGCTGGGACGGTGAGGGGCTCACCGCGCATGCCGAGAAGGTCGCCGGCTTCATCAAGAACACGATCGGCATCTCCACCCGCGTCCGCGTGGTCGCGCCCGAGACGCTCGAACGTTCGCTCGGCAAGGCGAAGCGGGTTTACGACAAGCGGCCGAAAGAATAGCCTCTTGCCCGCGATGCAAGAGGGCGCGAGGATTCCATGGCCGATACCAATGAAGCGACCGCTGCGGAAATCCTGGCTGATCTCCGCAACGGCAAGGTGACGGCGGTCAGCCTCGTCGAGGCGGCGCTCGATGGTGCCGAGCGGCTCAAGCACCTCAACGCCTTCATCGTGCTGAACCGCGACGGTGCGCTTGCCGCGGCGCGCGAGGTCGATGCCGGGAAGCGCACCGGTCTGCTCGCCGGTCTCCCCATCGTCGTGAAGGACAACATCAACACGTCGGATCTGCCGACGTCAGGCGGCACGCCGGCACTGCAACACGCGCGGCCCAAGCGAAATGCGCCGTCGCTGCAAAAACTGCTCGACGCCGGCGCTGTCGTGATCGGCAAGACCAATCTGCACGAGCTCGCCTTCGGCATCACCAGCACCAATCTCGCGCCGTTCGCGGGACCGGTGCGCAATCCCTACGACACCAGCCGGATCCCCGGCGGATCGTCGGGCGGAACCTCGGCGGCGATCGCCGCGCGCATCGCCACCTGTGGTCTCGGATCGGACACCGGCGGCTCGACCCGCGTGCCCGCGGCGCTGACCGGGACCGTCGGCCTCAGGCCTTCGGTCGGCAATGGTGGCGCGGAGCGGCGCTATCACGACGACAACCAGGTGGTTCCGATCAGCCATACCCGCGACACCGTCGGCCCGATGGGGCGCACCGTCGCCGATGTCGCATTGCTCGATGCTGTGATATCAGGCACGCCGTTGGCCACGCCCATTCTGTTGCGCGGCGTGCGTCTCGGCATTCCCGCCTGTTTCTGGAGCGGCCTCGATCGCGGTGTCGAGGCGGTCGTTCGCGCCGCCTGCGCCCGGCTCACGGCGGCCGGCGCGGTGCTGGTTGATGTCGATATGCCCGATTTGTTCGAGCAGAACGACAAGGTATCCTTCGTGGTCGCGTTGCATGAACCGATCGCCGATATCCCGGCCTGGCTCGCCGCCTCCGGGATCGACGGGATCACGCTGTCGGATATCGCGGCCGGCGTCGCCAGTCCCGACGTGATCGGCGCGTTCGGTGCGATCACGGCGGACGCTTTCGGTGCCGCTTACGACGATGCCATCAAAGTTCAGCGGCCGGCACTGCAAGCGATCTATGCCGCCTCTCTCAGGGACAACAAACTGGACGCCATCCTGTTTCCGACTACCATCGCGCCTGCACCGGTCATCGATGAAAAGACCGGGTCCGGCGAGATGTCGGTCGATGGCGGCGACCCGGCGCCGACCTTCGGCACCATGATCCGCAACACCGATCCCGGCAGCAATGCCGGCTTGCCCGGGCTGTCGCTCTATGCCGGCATGACGCCCGGCGGCCTGCCGGTCGGGCTCGAGCTCGACGGTCCGGTCGGCAGCGATGTCAGGCTGCTCGGGCTCGGCCTGTCGATCGAGTCGATCCTGGGCACGGCCCCGCCGCCGAAGCTCTGAGCTTGCCGGCCCAACAAGCCCCTTGAATTGATCGGTCAGTCGATTAGTCATGGCGGGAGGCTACCCGGCCGCCACCATCCGTGCGCGTTTGCAGCGCGCTTCATGACCGAGACTGGACTGCTCATGCCGTCGGCCCCGCAAGCACATCGTCATCCTGTCGACGCCCGTTGCGTCCGCCTGCTGGCGAAGGCAGAGAACGCAGCGGCGGTCGCGCCTGTTGTCGAGACCCATGCACTTTCGCGCGGGGATAGCGACGTCCTGATCGAGGTGAAGGCGGCGGCGGTCAATCCGTCCGACGTCAAGGCCGCGACCGGACTGATGCCCTATGCCGTCTTCCCGCGAACCTCGGGCCGCGACTACGCCGGTGTCGTGATCGACGGCCCCGCTGACTTCATTGGGCGCGAGGTGTTCGGCTCATCCGGCGATCTCGGCATCCGGCGGGACGGCACCCACGCCACGCATCTCGTGGTCGAGGCCGATGCCGTGGTGGAGAAACCCGCCGGCATTTCCTGGGATGAAGCCGCCGGGATCGGCGTGCCCTTCGTCACCGCGATGGAAGGCCTGCGCCGCGCGGGCGTTCCGAAGGCGGGCGAGACCGTGCTGGTGATGGGCGTCAACGGCAAGGTCGGGCAAGCCGCGGTGCAGATCGCGAGCTGGCACGGTGCGCGCGTGATCGGCGTGGTGCGCAAGAGCGAGCCCTATGAGGGCCACAGCAATTCAGCAGTCGAGGTGATCGATGCCTCTACAACTGATGTTGCGGCGCGCGTGCGCGAGCTGACCGGCGGCAAGGGCGCCGACATCGTCTACAACACGGTCGGCGATCCCTATTTCCAGGCCGCGC
This sequence comes from Bradyrhizobium oropedii, assembly GCF_020889685.1. Lineage (GTDB taxonomy): Bacteria > Pseudomonadota > Alphaproteobacteria > Rhizobiales > Xanthobacteraceae > Bradyrhizobium > Bradyrhizobium oropedii. The sequence continues at coordinate 15,532 of NZ_JACMYO010000012.1, read as the reverse complement.
ACAAGTCGCTGGCGTTGCGCGGCCGCCAGATCCTGATCGCGGCGGTCGACCGCATCGTCCAGTTCAACATCCTCGAATTCTATCGCGGGCAGCACACCTATGTCGGCATCGACACGCTGGCGCTGTCGTCGGTTGCGACCGGCGAGGTGCTGCGCGAGCTTGCACCGGGTTTTGCCGGCGGGCATCTGAAGCCGTTTCCGATCAGGCCGAGCGCGATCTATCCGCTGGAACGGGCCAAGGCGGCGTTCGTTGCCGTGGCAGGCTCGTCGCGCGACCGCGTGATATTGCGACCGTAATCCACCGTCATTGCGAGGAGTGAAACGACGAAGCAATCCATTCTCTCCCGCTGTGGTGATATGGATTGCTTCGCTTCGCTCGCAATGACGAACCCCTGAGGACTCTTCCATGGACCCCGCCACAACGGTCATCCTCGCCGCCCTCATCATCGGCCTGATCTATGGCTCGATCGGGCTGCTCAGCGGCTTCTGCATGATGAGCGGGCTGCGCGGCTGGTGGGCGGAGGGCGACGGCAGGCTGGCGCGCACCTATGCGCTGGCGATGGGCGTCGCGATCGCGGCCTCGCAGCTGCTGGCAGCCGCCGGCCTCGTCGATCTCGGCAAGTCGATCTATCTGCAACCGTCGTTCTCGGCGCCGGTGATGTTCTTCGGCGGGCTTCTGTTCGGTTACGGCATGGTGCTGTCGAACGGCTGCGGTTCGCGAGCGCTGGTGCTGCTCGGGCGCGGCAATCTGCGCTCCTTCGTGGTCGTGATCGTGCTCGGCATCTTCGCCGAGATGACGCTGAAGGGCCTGATCGCACCGCTGCGGATTGCGATGGTGCAGGCGTCGCAGGCCACGGTATCAGCCAATTCGGCGCCGGCGCTGCTGGCAAGCACCGGCCTCGGCGCCGTGCCGGCGCGGATGGTGGCGGCTTCGGTGCTCGCGGCCGTCCTGATTATCTTCGCCTTTGCCCATGCGCCGTTCCGCAAGTCGCCCGGCCAGATCGCGGCCGGCCTGATCGTCGGCCTGCTGGTGGCGGGCGGCTGGTACGCGACCGGCTATCTCGGCGCAGATGACTTCAATCCGGCGCCGGTGACGTCGCTCACCTTCATCGCGCCGATCGCCGACGCGCTGCAATACGTCATGCTGTCGACCGGCTCGACGCTCAATTTCGGCATCGTCACCGTGTTCGGCGTGTTCGCCGGCAGCCTGGTCACGGCGCTTGCGACCGGACGTTTCAAGCTCGAAGGCTACCGCTCCCCGCAGCACATGCTGCGCTCGGCAAGCGGCGCTGCGCTGATGGGCGCGGGCGGCGTGATGGCGTTCGGCTGCTCGGTCGGGCAAGGGCTGACCGGATTGTCGACGCTGTCGCTGTCGTCCTTCATCGCCATCGCCGGCATCATGGTCGGCACCGGCGCCGGCCTGCGCGGCGCGCTGCGGGTCAGGCCGCTCGCGACGGCCTAGGGCGTTTACTCATAGCCGTCGGCTTCCAGTCATAAATCGGAAGTTGCCCAGTTCGGTAGTTGCCGGCGGCTTATGACCCATAACGGACTTCACTGGTCTTGTAAGGCAATTGCGAGAAAATCTATGAATGAAGGCTCGCCTAAGTTGACGGAGTTCAAGGGATGAAGGTCCGCTGTATTAGACTGTTGAATGCACATGGAGAGCCCGTGCGGACCAGCGGGTGGCTTACCATCGGGAAAGAATACCTTGTTCTAGAGGTCTTTGTTGACGAGCAGGCAGGAAGCAGATTTCGGGTCATTAGCGATGACGCTGACACGCCCATACTAGCCCGGTCGTCCGAATTCGAAGCCGTGTCCGATACGATCCCAAAATGCTGGGTAGTGACCTTCAAGGCTAATTTGCTGCTCTTCTCGCCCGCAGCGTTTCGGGGCGACTTCTGGGAGCGTTATTTTGATGGGGACGCTGCAGCACGCAACGAGTTCAGCGAAGTGGTCAAGCTGATCGAAAACGAAACTCGCTGAAGTCTCCTGGCCCTATAGCTGACGTGTCCGCCGGGGCGCCGGACATCCGCTTTTTGACCCATAGCGGACTTGGCGGGCTAGGAGTTCTCAGTCTTTCCAGCAGAGTGCCATCGAACCCCGGCAGCGGAAATCTCGAGTATCAACGTGCGCGTCAATTCTTCCCAAGTTGGCGCGCTGTCGTCATATTCGACCAATTCGTATCGGCGACCGCAATTGAGCGAGTTAGTGCAAGGTGCGCGATTGGGGGGCTCATTCCATGGGATCGCAGCCCTGCGTTCTAGCTCGGCGAACGCTTGTTCTCTGGTTCGGAATTTTCCTTCTTGCGGTTCCGCGTGTGCTTCGTCCTCGATGACAAACATGAGTAGCGCCCCAACCTTGTCGCCCACTATTCGGTTGCCAGCATGGCACAGAGACGAGCATCGGACCATAGACTCGGTGCGGCCGAAGACCGCAATTGGCCCAAGGCCGACATGCAGCGACGTCGGTTTCGACGTCAGCTTCCGAGACCGAAGCGGACGTGACGAATCTATGAGTGCGGGCCCTAATTACGCTCGCGCCGGCGCATCCGCGAGCGCGCTCAGCGCGATGCCGCCGACGATCAGCGCCGCGGCGATCGCCAGCGACAGGTCGATCGGCTCGCCGAGCAGCAAGGCCGCCGTCACGATGCCGACGATCGGAGTCCCCGTCGTGCCGAGCGAGGTGGTCAGCGCCGGCAGGCTCTTGTTGACCATCGACATCGCCCAATAGGCCAGCGCCGTGCCGATGAAGCCGGAATAGAGGAACAGCAGCACGAGGTGCGGTGACCATGTCACGGCGGGTACGCCCTCGGTGACCAGCGCCGTCGTCGTCAGCACCAGCGTCGCGACCAGCACCTGCCACAGCAGGAGCTGCAGCGGCGTCGCGATCCAGCGGTGGGAGCGGATGTAGATGATGTTGGCGGCCCAGCAGATCGCGGCGAGAATGATCATGCCGGCGCCGGCGATGACGTGCAGGTTGCTCCAGTCCAGCGACGCCGGGTTGAGGATCACGCAGAGGCCGGCGAGCCCCGACGCGACCCCGACGAGCTTGAGCGCACCGAGCCGTTCGGTTCGCGCGGCGCCCGCGGCGAGTGCGACCCAGAGCGGCGTGGTGTAGCCCAGCACGATGCCCTTGCTGGCCGGCAGATAGCGCAGGCCGGCGGCAACCAGCGTCGAAAAGAACGTCATATGCAGCAGCGCCACGCTGAGCACGACCGGGACATCGGCAATCCGCGGAACGATCAGGTTGCCGCTGGCACGCAGGATCACCAGCAGGGCGATCAGGGCGACCCAGCTGCGGATCGACGCGGTCCACAGCGGCGGCACCGCCTCGACGAGCGATTTCGTCACCGACCAGTTGATGCCCCAGGCCAGCACCACGACGATGAACAGGGCGGCGGCCTTGGCGGGAGATAGCGATTGATTCACGGCGGCATCCTTGCAGGCGGCACTGCCTGTGAATAGGATCGCGCTGGCTCTATCGAAAGAGCCAGACTGGATAGAACGAAGGAGCCAGATTGATCCTCGCCGAATTGCTCGAGCTGAAGCGGTCGGACGATGCCGGGCTCGCCGCGCAGCTGACCCAGCAGCTTCGCGCGCTGATGGCGAGCGGCCGGATCAGAAGTGGAGCGGTGCTGCCGTCGAGCCGCACGCTTTCGGTGGAGCTCGACGTCTCGCGCAACACGGTGACGCATGCCTATGAGCAACTCGCGGCCGAGGGCTATCTGCGCGTCGCCGCGCGGCGGCGGCCGGTGGTGTCAGACGATATCGAGGCGAAGTTCGCAAAGGCTGCGCCGGCGCCACGCCGAGATGCCGCCCGCAGGCCGTTGCTGTCGCCCTGGGCCTTGCAGCTCTCCGACACGGATTGGCCGCTGTCCTACCAGGCGAACTTCCGGCCGCTCCGTTCCGGGCTCGCGGATGCGCGCGAGTTTCCGCACCAGATCTGGGCGCGCTGCCTGCGCCGCAGCGCGCTGCGCCGCCGCTTCAACGACCAGACCGTGGTCAACCGGCCGAGCCTGCGCGAAGCCTTGCGCGATTACCTCGAGGTTAGCCGCGGCGTCCACGCCGAGGCCGATCAGATCCTGATCCTGCCGACCGCGCAGGCGGCGCTGACGCTGATCGCCGCGACTGTCGTCGCGCCCGGCGATGCGGTGTGGACCGAGGATCCCGGCTATCCCGGCGCCGCGGCGGCGTTTCGCGCGGCCGGCGCCGACGTCGTCGGCGTCAGGCTCGATCAATGGGGCATGATGCGGATGCGTGAGGCGCGCGCGCCCAAGCTTATCTTCACGACGCCCTCGCATCAGCATCCGACCGGACGGGTGATGCCGGTTGCGCGCCGTACCGAGCTGTTGGCGGCGGCCGAGCCCGGCAAGACCTGGATCGTCGAGGACGATTACGACGGCGAGTTTCACTATGACAGCCGCCCGATGCCGGCCTTGCAGGGGCTCGATCGCGAGGGACGTGTGCTCTATCTCGGCACGTTTGCAAAAGCGATGACCGCCGATATCCGCATCGGCTATCTGGTGGTGCCGCCATCATTGGCGCAGACCATGGAGATCGCGCAGCGTCACCTCGGACTGATTGCGTCCGTCCACGTCCAGGAGGCATTGACCGACTTCATGGCCGACGGGCATTTCCTCGCGCATGTCAGGCGAATGCGGCGGATCTACCGCGCGCGCCGCGACCATCTCGCCGCGGCGCTGACGCGGCACCTCGCGCCGGTGCTCACCGCCGAGGTCCCGCCGGGCGGGATGCAGCTGATCGCCCGTTTCAGGGATGGTGCCGCGGACCAGAATGCGGTCTCGCGGCTGGTGGCGGCCGGCGTCGAGGTGCGCGCGCTGTCAAGCCTCGCGCTGCAGCGGCCGCGCGACCACGGCCTGTTGCTCGGCTTCGCCGCCTGGCGCGAGAACGAGATCGGCGCCGCGGTCCGGGTCATGGCGAACTGCCTGTCCGGCAAGCGCGCGGCGCGCGGGTAGACGGCGAGGGGCGTTTGCGAGATTTCGGAATATTAGAAGAATATTGCTGAGTTGCCCGACGTGTCAAGTGGCCTTGTCGAACGCCGGCGGCCGCCGGCTACTTTGCATGGGGTTGTTTTCGATATTTGTCAGCGCGCGCTTGCGATGGCCCGCAAGCGGGACGGGGGATGCCGTCGACATGCTGCACCGGCTCGGCCCGTCTCGCTGCGCCGCAGGCTCACTCCGCGGCCTTGGTGACGATCCGCACCTCCGAGGTCAGCGTCTTGTGCACCGGGCATTTGTCGGCGATCTCCATCAGCCGCTTGCGCTGGTCGGCGTCGAGCTCGCCCTCGATCTTGATGACGCGGTCGATCTGGTCGAGCATGCCCTCGCGCGTCTCGCACTCCTCGCAATCCTTGGCATAGATCTTGTTGTGCTGGAGCGTCACGGTGATGCGGTCGACCGGCAGCGACTTGCGGTCGGCGTACATCCGCATCGTCATCGAGGTGCAGGCGCCGAGTCCGGTGAGCAGGAAATCATACGGCCCGGGGCCGGTGTCATCGCCGCCAACGCTGACCGGTTCGTCGGCGATCAACCGGTGCGGACCCGTGGTGACGATCTGCTGGAATTTGCCGTTGCGGGTCTCCTGCACCACGACGTTACGAGGCGCGCTGCCGGTATCAGCCGCGGGCTGCGGCGTGAGATCGACATAACGCTCGGCCCAGGCGCCGATCACGTCGGCGACATAGGCGGCATCCTGCTTGCCGCTCAGGAGATGATCGGCGCCCGCGAGCGACACGAAGCTCTTCGGGTGCTTGGCCGCGATGAAGATGTTGGTGGCGTTGTCGATGCCGACGGTGTCGTCGGTCGGCGAGTGCATGACCAGCAGCGCCTTGTGCAGCTGCTTGACCTGCGCCATCAGATTCTGCTCGGCGACGTCGTCGAGGAATTCGCGCTTGATGCGGAACGGCCGGCGGCGAGCGACACTTCGCCTTCCCCCTGCGCGCGGATGTCCTCGATCCGGTCCCTGAAGAAATGCGTGACGTGAACGGGATCGGAGGGCGCGGCGATGGTGACCACCGCCTTCGCCTCGGCAATCTGGCCCGCGGCAGCGAGGATCGCGGCGCCGCCGAGGCTGTGGCCGATCAATATCGCCGGCGCCTTGCGCGTCTCGCGCAGATGGTCGGCGGCGCGCACGAGATCGGCGACGTTCGACGAGAAGGTCGAGTTGGCGAAATCGCCGTCGCTGGAGCCGAGGCCGGTGAAGTCGAAGCGCAGCGTGGCGATGCCCTTGGCCGCGAGCGCGACCGCGATGCGCTTGGCCGCCAGCACGTCCTTGCCGCAGGTGAAGCAGTGCGCGAACAGCGCATAGGCCTTGATCGGGCCGTCGGGCGTATCAAGTGCGGCGGCAAGCTGATGGCCGCCGACACCGGTGAATTGAAAGCGTTCATGCGGCACGGGCAGGCTCCATCATCTCGTTGGTTTGTCAGTCGCCAGAATAGCGCTGTTCGGCCCAGGGATCACCGCGATTGTGATAACCGCGCACCTCCCAGAAGCCCGGCGCATCTTCTGTCACGAACTCGATGCGCTGCAGCCATTTTGCGCTCTTCCAGAAATACAGATGCGGCACCACCAGCCGCACCGGGCCGCCATGCTCCTGCTCGAGCGGCGTGCCGGACCAGCTATGGGCGAGCAGCGCGTCTTCGGCGGCAAAATCCTCGAGCGGCAGGTTGGTCGTATAGCCGTCATACGAATGCAGCACGACGAACCGCGCATCCTCGCGCGGCTGGCAGGCGGCGAGCAGGTCGCGTGTGGCAAGCCCCTCCCACTGGTTGTCATAGCGCGACCAGGTCGTGACGCAGTGAATGTCCGAGACGAACTGTGTCTGCGGCTGCGCCATGAATTGCGGCCAGCTCCAGTAGATCGTCTGTTCGACCGCACCGTAGACGTCGAGCCGCCAGCGTTCGCGCGTGACGTTCGGCATCAGCCCCAGATCGAGCACCGGCCAGTCCGCCGTCAGGTGCTGGCCCGGCGGCAGCCGCTGCTCCTCCGGCCTCGTGACCCGGCCGGTCAGGAATTTGCCTTCACGCGCCCAGCGCTGCTTGCTGCGCGTCAGTTTGCTCTCGGGCGGCTCCTGGTCGTCGGTCATCGCATCAGGCCATCACTCGTGGCGGTGCATCGCGGAGTCGTGCTTGGTGTCGCGCATGGTCGAGTAGATCAAGAGCGACAGGAAAATCATGCCGCTGAGGTAATAGTAGAACCAGTCCTCGTGCCCGATGCTCTTGAAATAGAGCGCGACCGCGGGCGCGGTGCCGCCGAAGATCGACACGGTGATGGCGTAGGGCAGGCCGACGCCGAGCGCGCGGACATTGGTCGGAAACAGCTCGGCCTTCACGATCGCATTGATCGAGGTGTAGCCGGCGACGAAGATCCAGGCGCCGCAGATCAGCAGGAAGGCGGTGAAGGGCGACTTGGTCTCCTTCAGCGCGGTCAGGATCGGGACCGTCGCCAGCGTGCCGACGACGCCGAAGAAGATCAGCAGCGGCTTGCGGCCGATGCGGTCGGATAATGCGCCATAGATCGGCTGCAGGAAGGTCGCGAAGATCAGCGAGCCGAAGATCACGAAGGTGGTCTGGTCCTCGGTGAGGCCGACCGACAGCTTCACGAAAGTCTGCATGTAGGTGGTGAAAGTATAGAACGCCGCGGTGCCGCCGGCGGTGAGGCCGACCACCAGCAGCAATTCGCGCGGGTAGTTCAGGAGGCCGACGATCGAGCCGGTCGGCTTGGAGACCTTCTTGGCCTCCTCGAATGCCTCGGTCTCGTGCAGGCCGCGCCGCATCACTGCCGCGAAGATCGCGAGCATGGCGCCGATCACGAAGGGAATCCGCCAGCCCCAGGCCTTCAGCTCGTCCGGCGTCAGGAACACCTTCTGCAGCAGCAACAGCACGATGATCGCGGTCAGCTGGCCACCGATCAGCGTGACGTACTGGAAGCTGGAGTAGAAACCGCGATGGTTGGCATCGGCGACCTCGCTGAGATAGGTGGCGCTCGCGCCGTATTCGCCGCCGAGGCTCAGGCCTTCGATGACGCGGGCCAGCGCCAGGATCGCCGGGGCTGCAATGCCGATGCTGGCATAGGTCGGCGTCACTGCGATGATCAGCGAGCCGAAGCACATGCAGACCACCGAGAGCGTCAACGACAGCCGCCGTCCATAGCGGTCGGCAATGAAGCCGAACAGCCAGCCGCCGAGCGGGCGCATCAGGAAGGTTGCGGCAAACAGCACCGCAGCATTGAGCTGCTGCACCACTGGGTCGCTGTGCGGGAAGAACGCCGGCGCGAAATACAGCGCGAACGCGGTGTAGGCGTAGAAATCATACCACTCGACGAGATTGCCGACCGAGCCGATGAAGATCGCCTTCACCCGCCGCTCGACGTCGTGGATGTCGAGATGATCGCTCTCGGGTTGAGCGGTTTGATCGGACATAGGCTGGCCTCCCCGGATTCTCTGGACGATTCCGGGGCAAGCTACCTCATTGGGTTGTGCGATGTAACTGTTGTCCGGTTCCTCAGGCGTTCTTGCCGAACAGAACGGGCAGTTGACGCGGGCCGCGCACCGTGCCTTCCGACCAGGTGACCTTGCCGGCCGGGTCGAGCCGGAAATCCGGAATCCGCTTCAGCCATTCCTCGATCGCCACCTGCATCTCCATCCGCGCCAGGTTGGAGCCGACGCAGCGGTGGATGCCGAGGCCGAAGGCGGCGTGGCGGTTCTCCTTGCGGTCGATCACCACCTTGTCCGCATCGGGGAACATGGCGGGGTCGCGGTTGGCCGCGGGGAACGACAACAGCACCATGTTGCCTGCCTTGACCGGGCAGCCGGAGATCGTGGTCTCCTTCATCACCTCGCGTGCCATCGTGACAGGCGAATAGGCGCGCAGGAATTCCTCGATCGCGGTCGGGATCAGCGCCGGCTCCGCAATCAGGCGCTCGCGATCGGCCGGTGTCCTGGCGAGGTGCCACAGCGAAGAGCCGATCGCGCTCCAGGTGGTGTCGATGCCGGCGATCAGGAGCAGCCGCAGCGAGCCGAGCACGTGCTCGTCGGTCAGCGGCTGGCCGCCGGCGCCCTTGGCCCGCAGCAGCTGCGAGATCAGATCGTCGCTCGGCGCAAGCTTGCGCTGCTCGAGATGGGCCATGAAGTAGCCGGTCATCTCGCGCACGCCGCTCATCATCTCGTTCTCGTCCTTGATGCCGAGCTCGAGGATCTGATGGATCCACTTGATGAAGAGGTCGCCGTCCTTCTCGGGAATTCCCAGCATATGCGCGATGGCGCGCACCGGGATGTGCTTGGTGTAGCGCGCCGCGGCGTCGCAATGGCCGTCGGCGATGAATTCGTCGATCAGCTCGTTGCAGATCGCGCGCACCCGCGGCTCCAGCCGCTTCATCGCATCCGGCGTGAACGGCGGCAGCAGCACCTGCTTGGCGGGCTTGTGCTCCGGTGGGTCGGAGGTGATCGGCGGCGCGCGGGCGGAGATCTCGGGGCGGACGTCGCGGACGATGACGCGGCGGGAGGAGAAATGCTCGGTGTCGTAGGCGATTTCCTTCACCGCCTGATAGGTGGTCGGCATGTAGCAGCCGAGGAAACGCTCGGTGTGCACGACCGGCGAGGCGGCGCGCAGCGTCTCCCAGATCGGGAACGGGTCGTCGGTCCAGACCGGATCGGTGTGGTCGAAATCATGGACCCAGTCGGTGACCGGGGGATGTTCGGGCAGAAAGCTGGCGGACGGGGAATCGGACATCGGCTCGTTTCCTTCTCGTTCGATCAAACGCAGGTCGGCACAACGGGCGGCGCGCGGCCAGCCCTTGGCCGGCGCTATTCCTCGGTGACTTCGATCGCGATTTCCGGGCAGTTGGTCTGCGCGAGCCAGGCCTTGTCCTCGAGCCCGGCCGGGACGGTCCCGTCGCCGACTTCATGGGCATTGCCGTATTCGTCGAGCTCGAACAGTTCGGGGGCGAGTGATTTGCAGCGGGCGTGACCCTGGCATTTGTCCTGGTCGACGCGGATTCTGAGCTTGGACATGCAAGCGCTCTCCCTCGGCTCTGGCGCATTGTGGGTTGCGCCGGGTCCCTCATTCCAGTTTATGCAAGTTCTGGCTTGCTTGGGCGGTCGGCCTCTTAACCGGATCGCCAAGTTATAGCATATTACATTATCGTCAGGCTTGCGCGTCAAGCGAAAATTCAGCGATCATTGCCGCAATGGGACAAATCGTTCGTAAGCCGTTGAAAACCTACCACCATGGCGACCTTCGCGAAGCGCTGATTCAGGCCGCGTTGCAGGAGGTCGAGCTTGGCGGGCCGGAAGCGATCAGCATCAAGGCACTGGCCAAGCAGCTTGGCGTCTCGCAGCCGGCGCCGTACCGGCATTTCGCCGACCGCGAGGCGCTGCTGCAGGCGGTCACCGCGGAGGCGTTCCGGCAGTTCAACGTGATCATGCGCGAGGCGATCGAGCAGCCGGGCAAGGGCTCGAAGCTGTCGCGTTTTGCGCAGGCTGCGCTCGCCTTCGGGCTCGAGCGCCACGGCATCTACCGGCTGATGTTCGCATCGCGCACGATGGCCTGCGCGCCCGTCGGCAGCGAGCTGCACATTGCTGCGATGGAAACGCTGGCGCTGCTGATCGAGTCGTTCGAGGCGCCGGCCGTCGGCCTGTTGCGCGAGCGGCAGGCCCTGAAGATCTGGGCCGGGCTGCATGGCATCGTGATGCTCGCCGAGCAGGGCCTGCTGACCGGCGAGGTCGCCCAAATCAGCCGCGAGGAGCTGATGGACGAGATCGTCGAGCAGACCAAGCTCGCACTGACCGTCGCGCTCAAGGCGACGGAAGACAGGGCGTAGGCTGCCTTATCGCGGCGGCCGCGGATCGATCGGGGTGGTGCCGCGCACGCCCAGAATATCCTCCAGCACTTTCGCGCCGGCCAGAAGCTGCGCCTCGGCGCGCGGCTTGGCGATCATCTGCAGGCCGATCGGCAGGCCCGACGCGGTGAAGCCGCAGGGCAGCGACAGCGCCGGGCAGCAAGCCAGCGTGATCGCATAGACGATGCCGAGCCATTCGACGTAATTGTCGAACTTCTTGCCGTCGCATTCGGCGACATAGCGGTTCTCGACCGGGAATGGCGGCACGATGGTCGCGGGCGCCAGCAGCAGATCGTATCGCTCGAAGAATTCGAGCGCGCGCTGCGTTATCGCGACGCGCTGTGCCTCGGCGCGCTCGAGTTTCTCGACCGTGAGCTTCAGCCCTTCCTCGATGTTCCAGATCACCTCGGGCTTCAGCAGGTCTCGCTTGGTGCGCAGCAGCTCGGCCTTGCTGATCGCGAAATCGAACGCGCGCAGCACGTGGAAGCATTCATGGGCCTCGCTGAAGTCGGGATGTGCTTCCTCGACGATCGCGCCGGCCTCTGCGAAGCGCTCCGCGGCCTTGCGGGTCACCGCCTTGACCTCGGGATCGACGGGCGTGATGCCGAGATCGGGCGAGTACGCGATGCGCTTCGGCTTCTTGCCGGAACGTGTCGCCGACAGGAACGACGTCGGCAGCGCGGGCAGCGACAAGGGATCGGCAGCATGCTCGCCGCTCATCGCGTCGAGCAGCAGCGCGAGGTCCTCGATATTGCGCGCCATCGGTCCCTGCTGGCCGAGCGTGCGGTCGACGCCGAATTTCGGTGTCTGCGCGACGCGGCCGATCGATGGCCGGAGGCCGACGACGCCGCAGAAGCTCGCCGGGTTGCGCAGGCTGCCGCCCATGTCGGAGCCGTGGGCGAGCCACGCGGTGCCGCTGGCCAATGCCGCCGCGGCGCCGCCGGACGAGCCCGCGGCCGAGCGCGACGTGTCCCAGGGATTGCGGGTCGGACCGAACACCTCGTTGAAGGTGTTGGCCCCGGCGCCGAATTCCGGCGTGTTCGACTTGGCGTAGATCACGCCGCCGCTCTGTTCGAGTTGTTCGACCAGGATGTCCGACTTCGCGGGGACGTTGTCCTTGAAGATCGGCGAGCCCTGCGTGGTCAGCACGCCGGAGACGGCGGTGAGGTCCTTGATCGGAACAGGAAGGCCCGCGAGCAGGCCGCGCTCGCCGACCGGCTTCTGCATCAGCGCCTTGGCATGGGTGCGGGCGCGGTCGAAGCAGAGCGTCGGCAGCGCGTTGACCTTGCCGTCCACCTCGGCGATGCGCTTTTCCAGCACGTCGAGCAATTCGAGCGGCGTGACGTCGCCGGCCTTCAGCTTCTCTACGACGGCACACGCCGTTTCCTTCACCAAGCCCTGATCAGCCATGCGCCGTTGCTCCTATGTCTTCTCTTTCCTTGTGCTGTAGAACATTTCCTGCCGTCGTGGCAATGCGATGAGAACGGAAGAGGCAGGGATGGCAGCGTTGTTTTCCGCGCTGGACTGGCGCGCGATGAGCCAGCAGGAGCGCGACCTCGGTCTGAACAACGGCGTGGCCGTCAAGGGCAGCGCCGAGATGGCCGCCGGCTGGGAACAGCGCTCCGCGGTGATGCGGCAGCAGCACGCCGAACATCTCGACCTCACATACGGCCCGCGTGAGCGCAACCGGATCGATTTTCTGAAAGCGCGCGACGACGCGCGCCGACACTGTTGTTTATCCACGGCGGCTATTGGCAGACCCGCGCCAAGGAGGTGTTCACGATCTTTGCCGAGGGGCCGATGGCGCACGGCATCAATGTCGCCCTGATCGGCTACACGCTGGCGCCGGATGCGACGCTCGATGACATCGTCGCCGAGATTCACGCCGGGATCGATTTTCTTGCCGGGCAACTGCCCGCGCTCGGTGCGGCTTCCGACGGCATCGTCGTGTCAGGCTGGTCGGCCGGCGGACATCTGACGTCGATGGCGCTGTCGAACGCCCATGTCCGGGCCGGCATGGCGATCTCGGGCATCTATGACCTGGAGCCGATCAGGCATTCCTACCTCAACGAGAAGCTCAGGCTCGACGAGGCCGCGTCGCGCCGCAACTCGCCGATGATGCAGGAGGGCGGCACGGCAAAGCCGCTGTCGCTGGTGGTCGGCAGCGCCGAACTGCCGCTGCTGCGCAAGCAGACCGCCGATTTCGCCGGCCATCGCGCCCGCTACGGCTTGCTGGTGACCTATGAGGAGATCGCGGGGGCCGATCATTTCACGATCATGAACCAGATGCTGGCGCCGCAGGGCCGGATCACGACGCTGATCCGGCAGCTGTTCGAGCGGATTGTCGGTTAAGCCGTCATTGCGAGGAGCGAAGCGACGAAGCAATCCATGCTTCCGCTTGCGGTGCGATGGATTGTTTCGCTTCGCTCGCAATGACGCGGAGAGGGTCTAACCCCACCCCGACGTCAGCCCGCCATCGACCGTGTAGATCACGCCCGACGTGTAGCCCGCGCGATCGGAAGCCAAAAACGCCATCAGGTCGCCGATCTCGCGCGCATGCGCGGGGCGGCCGAGCGGCAGGCCCTTCTGGAACTCCTTGTAGCGGTTCTCGTCGCCGAACTGGTTCTTGGCGCGGGTCTTGAGCAGCGTGACGTGGCGGTCGGTACCGACGGGGCCGGGATTGATGCCGACGACGCGGATGTTGTCGGCGAGGCTTTTTCCCCCGAGCGCGCGGGTGAACGACATCAGCGCCGCATTGCCGGCGCTGCCGCAGATGTAATTGGCGTCGAACTTCTCGCCGGCCGCGCCGATGTCATTGACGATCACGCCGCCGCCGCGCGCCTTCATCTGGGCATAGATCGCGCGCGTCAAATTGACATAGCCGAACACCTTGAGCTCCCAGGCGTGCCGCCAGGTCGCCTCGTCGATCTTGTCGATCGAGCCGCCCGGGATGTCGCCGGCATTGTTGACCAGGATGTCGATGTCGGCGGCTTCCTTGGCGAGGCGCGCGAGATCTTCGGATTTGCGCAGATCGACGACGCTGGTCGCGGCATCGATCTGGTGCGCGGAGCGCAGCCGCTCGGCGAGCGCCTTGAGCTGATCGCCGTTGCGGGCGGCCAGCAGCAGATTGGCGCCTTCCTCGGCAAAGGCTTCGGCGGCGGCCGCGCCAATGCCCTTGGAGGCGCCGGTAATCAGGACACGCTTGCCGCGCAGATGCAGATCCATGGGATGTCTCGCTTGGTATGAGGAACGAATGTCGGCGAAATTGGTGGGGCAGGGTCGCCCGGCGGTCAACACTGCACTGCAGCGTTGCGCTCGCGCGAAGTTTGGTCCATTGCAGGACCATCAGGATAGGCGGCATTGCCGGCCGGGCAAATCACAAGGGTGTTCTCGATGAGCAAGAAGCAATATCGGATTGCGGTCATTCCCGGCGACGGCATCGGCAAGGAAGTGATGCCGGAGGGCCTGCGCGTCATCGAGGCGGCGGCAAAGAAGCACGGTGTCGACGTCAAGTTCGACCATTTCGATTTCGCCTCCTACGACTATTACGAGAAGCACGGCGAGATGATGCCGGCCGACTGGAAGGACAAGATCGGCAAGCATGACGCGATCTATTTCGGTGCGGTCGGCTGGCCGGCCAAGATCCCGGATCACGTCTCGCTGTGGGGCTCGCTGATCAAGTTCCGCCGCGAGTTCGACCAGTATGTCAATTTGCGCCCGGTGCGACTGATGCCCGGCGTGCCGTCGCCGCTGGCCGGCCGCAAGCCCGGCGACATCGATTTCTGGGTGGTGCGCGAGAACACCGAGGGCGAATATTCTTCAGTCGGCGGCCGCATGTTCCCGGACACCGACCGCGAATTCGTCACGCAGCAGACCGTGATGACCCGCACCGGCGTCGACCGCATCCTGAAATTCGCATTTGATCTCGCGCAGTCGCGTCCGAAGAAGCACCTGACCTCGGCGACCAAGTCGAACGGCATCTCCATCACCATGCCCTATTGGGACGAGCGCGTGGAGGCGATGGCCAAGAAGTATCCCGGTGTGAAGTGGGACAAGTACCACATCGACATCCTGACCGCGAACTTCGTGCTGCATCCGGACTGGTTCGACGTCGTCGTCGGCTCCAATCTGTTCGGCGACATCCTCTCCGACCTCGGCCCGGCCTGCACCGGCACCATCGGCATCGCGCCGTCAGGCAACATCAATCCGGAAGGCAATTTCCCGTCGGTGTTCGAGCCGGTCCACGGCTCCGCGCCTGACATCGCAGGCCAAGGCATCGCCAACCCGATCGGCATGATCTGGTCGGGCGCGATGATGCTGGAGCATCTCGGCGAGAAGCAAGCCGCCAGCGCAATCGTCGGCGCGATTGAGCGCACGCTCGGCGAACGCACGCTACGCACCCGCGATCTCGGCGGCAACGCAGACACCACGGCCTGCGGCAAGGCCGTCGCGGAGATGGTGGATTAAGCTCGCTGTTACCCTCTCCCCTTGTGGGAGAGGGTGGCTTCGATGCTGAAGCATCGAAGCCGGGTGAGGGGTTCTCTCCGCGGATGCAGACCCCTCATCCGTCGCGGACTACGTCCGCGCCACCTTCTCCCACAAGGGGAGAAGGGAAGAGGCCTGCGTGGGTGGGCTACGCTTCGCTAACCTACGGTCGCTGTCGTCCCTGCGAAAGCAG